>JAJRXZ010000062.1 GCA_024276015.1 Spirochaetota bacterium
AATGGTAATATTCTCTTTTTGATATTGATAAAAACCTTCCAGTAACACATAAGAATAGAGTTACAGGTACACTTACACTTACTGTTTGCTATGCAAGTCCTGCTCCATGGAACAGGTTGTATTTAATATGCCTGCTATTAACCCGTAAAACCTTAAGGCAATTTTTCTGAAATTTGAACTGCAAGTATTCTTTTCTTCTGTCAGATATAACTGTTGCTGAGAAAAAAATCACCTCTGAGGTACAACTCAAAAAAGTGTCTTGACATTTCATTTAATTTACTATCATTTTTATGATTTATTACAGTATCAGGAAAGTGAGATGGACTCCAAAGAAGATTTGAAAAAGATATATAGTGCGGCTATTGAGGCTGTTAATCCGGAAAATGCCGTTAAATCGCATTTCAAACGAGAGGGTAATGAATTAATGCTCATCTCGGAAGATAAAACCATTGCCCGCTATAATCTCAACAACTTTAAAAAAATTTTTGTGGTCGGGGCCGGAAAGGCTACTTCGCCAATGGCAAAAGCCGTAGAAAATATTCTGGGAGATTTAATATTCAGGGGGTGCATCTCCGTAAAATACGGGTATACCGAAAATCTAAAAAAAATTAACATAATTGAAGCATCCCATCCGATCCCTGACAAAATGGGCATAGAAGGAGCAAAAGAAATCAGAGTTCTACTTGAAGAAGCGGCTGAAGATGACCTGATTATATCTCTGATTTCCGGCGGAGGCTCGGCTCTTCTTCCATTGCCTCCCGATTCAATAACGCTTGATGAGAAAAGAGAAACTACAGACCTATTGTTGAAGAGCGGCGCTTCGATACATGAAATAAATGCAGTGAGAAAGCATTTATCCCTCACAAAGGGCGGGAACCTTGCAAAAGCGGCATATCCTGCAACTGTAATTAATCTTATGATATCCGATGTTGTGGGCGATAATATGGACGTCATTGCGTCGGGCCCCTTTGTCCCGGACAATTCGACTTTTAAAACTGCAAAGGATATTCTCGAAAAGTATAAATTATCACGTCAAGTCCCGAAATCTGTAATTAATTATATTGAATCCGGAATAAGGGGCAATGTAGAAGAAAATCCTAAAAAAGAGAGCAAAGTTTTCAGCAAAATTACAAATCTTATAGTTGCTTCAAATATTATTGCATTGAAAGCATCAAAAAATGCGGCAGAAAAACTTGGCTATAACAGTTTGATCTTATCATCCTTAATCGAAGGGGACACAAAGGACGTTGCCTTCTGGCATTCGAGAATTGCAAAGGAGATACTACTCTCTTCAAATCCTATTCCACGGCCTGCATGTATTATAAGCGGCGGAGAAACAACGGTAATTGTAAAAGGGAAAGGGCTTGGCGGAAGGAATATGGAGTTTGCCATTCAGGCTGCCCGATATATTGAAGGATTTCCTTCTATTTTAATGGCCAGCATCGGAACTGACGGTACCGACGGCCCTACAGATGCGGCAGGAGCGTTTGCTCTCGGTAATACGATCTCCCATGCCGGCAAGAACGGCATTCATATTGATGAATATATAAATAACAACGACTCCTATCATTTTTTCAGCAAAACAGGCGGACTAATAGTAACGGGGCCTACAAATACTAATGTTATGGATGTGAGAATCATAATAGTTGTATAATATGACATAATTATTGAATTAATAAAATTAATTCAATGAAAAGTAAAAAAAAAGTTGCTTATATAGAAATCATTATTTATAATTACCATTAATAGAAATAGAGGGCAAGGATGCCCATTCTTGCGGAATACTATAACTTCTTAGGAGTTGAATTATGAGGAAAAAAAATACCGGTAAGATTTTATTGTCTGTATTTATTTTCGGCATTTTTATGTCTACATCACTATCTGGTCAAAGTGACTACTTAAAAAAATTAAATGATTCGAAAAAAAATCCCGACGGAACATACACCAGCAAGACTTTAGATCAATCACAGAGGCCTGAAGATTCATACCTGGCAAAATTTCATGCTATCGATGTTGTACGAAAACTGATGAGAGATAATCTCGAAAGGATATATCTTCTCAAAGTGATCGTTACAAATTATAAAGATAAGGGATGGGACGCCGAATACAAGAAATGCTATGAAGGTTACAGACTTGCAATGGAACTATATTACAGAAGGAATGTTATATATTCCAGACGTGAATTTGAAAATAACAGAAAGATGATAAAGGATTTGTTAAAAAAAGTTTCTATTGATTATAAAAACGATACTGAAAAAATGCTCAACGAGTGTGCGGCAAAAATACTGGAACTCCATCTCGACGAGAAAACAAGATCCGATCCCAATAAAACCGAAGAATTATTTAAAAATCAGTCAAGATTGAAAATATCCTATGGACAGTTTGACGATGGTGAATCTTCATTTATTGACCACAATTATGTAAGTTCCATACTTCATTACAGAGTAGCCAAAACTTATGCCATTAAGATACTTGAAGATTTAGCCAAACCTGAAGAAAAAGACAAAATTCAGAACAGGTTCAGATTACATAAAGCTGACAATCTAAACCGAATATTTGAGGGCGGTAAATCTTCCCGAAAAGGCAGTTCATCTACTGGAAAAAAGACAGGACCATAATACATAATATGTAATCAATTATTTAACCAGTTAATATAAAATAAAAAAAGGGGAGCATTCCCCTTTTTTTATTAGTAAACATTGAAATACTTTATCCTTACAAAAAATAAGTTGGAGCCTTTATAAATAGAATATGCACTATAAAAATATTTTGTCTTTTTTAATTCTATTTTCTTTTATTATAATACCTGTTAATAAATTTTTTTTAAAAGATATTCCCACTTTCAGAGTTGTTCTGGATCCCGGTCATGGAGGCGTTTCCAAACTTCCCAAATCAAAACACGGTGACAGATTTGACAGTATCTCAAAAAAATATCTCGACCATTTCAAAGCCGGAGCCTCATATAGAGGTATAGAGGAACATGTAATTGTTTACAGCATTGCCGACAAGGTTCAGAAGTTGCTCTACCACTGTTCCGAAGAGGGCAATTTCTCCATATTCAGGGAAATACTTAAAAAATATACCGATGACAAGATCAAAAGAATTGTAATCATCACAAAAAAAAGCAGAGGAAAATCTCTAACTGATAAAGAGAAAAACACATTAGAGGATCCCAATGCAAAATACAGATTTTTCGATTACCCGGACGCAAGCGGCCAAATGCGTCGAGGCCGGCTTACAAGAATTAATAAAATCAAACCTCATCTTGTTTTATCCCTTCATCTTGCAGAAGTCCCGCCCAACGATATAAAGGGTATCAACCCTGTTCTGGCAGCACCCTATAAAATGCTATATAAAGGTTTGCGTTATCTCAGAGGTGAAAAAAAGATAATTAAGTCAATTAATAAGGTTATGCTTGATAACTGGTTTTCACAGGAAAAGGACCGCACGCCCTTTCAGTGGTTTCTCAGCGACACATCGTTCTACTTTACAAATTATCCGCTTAACAGGTACAATAAAATAGAATACAAAAAATTTAAGGGTTACAGATATAATATGATCGACTGGGCTTATCGTGACGAACAGGGCTGGGAAGAGAAAGCAAAAAATCACGAACCGAACAGCAAGTATTCAAGGAACTACAGGGACATCGTGCCTGAAGGGAAATTCTGGGACAGGGAAAAATCTAAGTATGAAGAATACAAACGCTCAGGCGGGGAGGAAGGCTTTGGCGGCGATAACGCATATGCATCGTATGAGATAATTCGCTATATTCTCTATTCACTCAAGCTGCATAAGCTCTACCATAAAAGTCTTCTTCCGGGAAAACCCTATGTAGGTATCTGGATTGTTCCTCTCCATGTAAATGCCATAAATCCCTTTCTTGAACTGGGCTATCTGAGAAGAAAGGTGGACAGATTTATCCTTACAAAAAAACAGAAGGAGATTGCCGAAGGTATTGCCGTCGGTATCTATTCACTTCTGGCAGGAATGAAAATAAAAGATACGAAATTTCAGTACAAACCGAAAGGAAAAAAGATTGACCTCAAGAAGTACAAGATTTCTAATGAGAAGAGCTATTTCGACCTGGTTGACGATTGATAATAGTATAAGATAAATAACGGGAAATTTATCCTTTATGCGCAATCTATTTTTTATTTTTTCTTTTATTCTCATCCTTCTTTTACATGAAAACATTTATTCAAGTCCCCGCGATATCAACTATTACTTCATCAGGGCCGCAAAAATCGCAAAGCCCTCCGTTGTAAATATCAGCATCTATAAAAAGAGCTATTACAAAAACAGCACCGATTATGTTAAAGTTGCCGATGCGTCGGGCACAATTATATCGGATGACGGTTATATTGTAACCAATTACCATGTTGTAAGCAAGGGCAACTTTTTCGATATTTTTGACAGCAACGGCATCCGTTATGAGCTGAAAAAATTTCACAATGGAAGGTATTTTCTTGCCGACATCAAAACAGATATTGCCATTATCAAAATTTATAATCCCGGGAGGATTGTTTTTAATTCGATCAAAATAGCCGATTCAAACAGATTACTTCCGGGTGAATGGGTAATTGCAATCGGCAATCCCTACGGCCTTAACCAGTCCATTACATCCGGGATTGTTTCTTCAAAGGGCAGGGATAATATAGGTTTTACCGATATTGAAGATTTCATACAATCCGATGTTTCATTGAATCCCGGCAATTCCGGCGGGCCGCTTATTAATCTGCGGGGCGAGATGGTAGGATTAAACACTGCAATCAGAACAGTATCAGGCGGATATCAGGGAATAAGCTTTGCAATTCCGTCAAATATTGTAAAACAGGTTTACTATGATCTGAAAAAATATGGGAGAGTAAGGAGAGGATGGCTCGGTTTTCTGGTAAAAGAAAAAAAACTATCTCCGGGAAATCTGAAATCTATTTTGAATATAATCTCAGTAATTAAAGGATCTCCCGCTTTTCTTGCAGGAATTAAAAGAGGCGACATAATCAAAAGGATTGACGGAATTGAGATAAATTCACTGGGCAGATTAATTAAACTTATTGGTAATAAACCGGTCGGATCTGTCATTAACATAAAAATTTCAAGAAACGGGAAACTTATAGATTACAAGTTTGCTCTTCGGGAAAAAATAACTTACAAGAGAATATATAAAGGGCTGAAATACCTCTATTCAAAATACGGAATAGAAATTGATGAAAATGCCGAAAACGAAAATATAGTTGTTTCTTATGTATCGCCGGGCACTGTGACTCGGTGGCTTAAAAAAGGAGATATTATTATTTCATTAAACGGTTACAGGGTAAAAAAACTTGAAGATTTTATTAACCGGTTTATTCTTTCAAATAAAAAAATTTTTTATATGAAAATTTTAAGGGATTCAAGATACTATATCATTAATTTAGATAAAGTAAGATATTGACCATGCTTTTTAACAAAAAATATTTATCTCTGACAGCTCTATTTTTTCTTATCTTCTATAGCTTTTCTTTCTCTGATGTTATCAAAAAAAGCAGAGAGATCGTATTATTAGACAAAAATTTCTATATGAAACTTTCAGGACTCCATCAAATGATCAGAGACGATTATCTTGATGAGAAGATCAACAGTATGATCCAAGGAAGGGGAGTTATAATCTCAATTGAAAAAAAGAACCGCTATAATAGAGATTCCCGCCTTATTATAATCCCCGCGGGTCTCAAAAAATACAACCTAAAAATCAAATATTATATTTTTTTAAATGATAAAACCTCTATATCCATGCTGGCAGAAAATATGACTCTTGAATTTAAAGGTCAATTTATGAATTACACTCCGGTTAATATCAAAAGAAACGAATATATTTTTGATATTGTCCTCGAATCCGGAGCCGTATTAGTGGAAAGATAGTAGAAAGATTGTTGACATTTCATTCAAAAACCGGTTATTAAATAACAGTATCTATTAAAAGGAGTATCCCATGAAACTTCCGGACAAAGGTGTTCTCCTGAGAATATTTATCGGGGAACAGGATAAATATGAGGGGAAACCTCTTTTTGAACAGATAGTAATAAAGGCAAGGGAGATGAACTTTGCAGGTGCAACTGTACTCAGAGGCATTATGGGGTACGGGGCAACCAGTCGGATTCACACAGCGAAATTACTTGTGCTTTCCGAGGATCTTCCAGTGGTGATTGAAATTATTGATACGAAAGAAAAGATAGACACAATCCTGCCATTTCTTGATGAAGTTGTTACAGAAGGGCTTATTACACTGGAAAAAGTAAATATAATTACTTACAGACACAGCAATAAAGACAATCGAGATTACTGAAAGCCTGGCAGCCTATTTTCTTTTTTGCTCATATTCTTTAAGATATTCATCTATAAGGCTTTTGCTTTTCTGTTGCTTCTGTTGTTCCTCTTCTCTTACCGGTTTTACCTTACTCTGAAAGAAATTAACAAATACTTCAAAAGGTTTCAATATAACCTTTTTCAGAGAATAAAAAAAATTGCTTACCGCTTCAAAAAATAACTTAAAAAATGATCTCTTCCCCTGTGATGAAGCAGTGAAAGGCTTAATATCGGAAACTGTTGAAGAAACAGCAGATTTTACAGATGATGCGGTTTTAGAAGCAATTGAGTCTTCACCTGATGAAGAAGATCCGGTAACCCCGTAAATTGACGGTATAGGATTCGGTTCCTTTGAGATTGTAATCTTCGGTACAACAGTCGATCTTTTTGGAACTCTTCTCCATGAATAATATGTTGCCTGAGATTCGTCCGCTCCTCTGTCAATTGCATATAATATCAAATAATAGATATACATTATTAAATTATAAAAAATAAGGTAAAATGATACCCATATTTCAATAAAAACCCATAATGCTTCATAGAGTACTTTAAAAAAGTCTGCTATTTTAAAAAAAAAGGTAAATATGTTATCGAGCGCAGCATTATAGAACTGTTTAACAATTGTATATTTCATTTATCAAACTCCATATTAACAGATACGATAAATTAAAATAATTATATTGCAATTAGTCGTCAATAAAATTACCTGAATTTAACAGGATATTTTGTTTATTCTAAACCGTAAAGACCTCGTTCCCTGTCATGTGCTTATGAATATGCGGGGTTGTTCGGTTTATTTTCGAGTCCCTCTTTTTCGTCTTTCGGTCTATTATTCTCATCGGGACTTTCTATATGATCTCTGGATCTGTAGAAGCGCGCCTTTACCGATATATAGCTGGGATCTGCTATTTCTATCTGTCCGAAATGGAAACTGAGACTGGGATCTTTAAGAAATTCATTAATTGAATTGCCGGCTTTTTCCCAAGAAACATCAGTCATCTTTAATAATTCATCAATTCCAAAATTAAAGGTATGCGGTTTTTTTGATTTGAGAGAGATATTCTCTTCAAGAAGCTTGTTTTCCAGAAAAGCAAATATTCTTGTTAAGGGCTTCTTGTGTAATTTTGATTCAATCCGAATAAATGTAAACCAGACACGTTTGCTTATGGATGTGAATATCTTCTTTAAAATCTCACCCGTTATATCCATTAAAGCTATTAATGATTTTATGTTTAAAGGCATAAGTACTGCATTTCCGAAACTTATTGCAGTAGCATTTCTTTCCTTACTGGAAACTATTGCAAGTTCGCCGAAAATATCTCCTTCTTTAAGGATAGAAAGCATAATTTCTGTTCCTCTATGATTTTTTACAATTTTCACTTTGCCTTCTTGTATTATAAATAATTCGTCTCCAGGCTCGTTCTCGCAGAAAATGATCTGTTTGTCCACATACCTGAGATATATGCCCTCTCTCACAGGTTCGGGGATTTTCCTCATGCCTGTACTCTCAATTTGTAAAATATACTTTCTTGATTCATCTTTATATAATGATTCGGGGTATAATTGCAGATGCCTGTTGAAAATGTAATAGGCATAATCATAGTTGTTTCTGTTAATATAGAATTTACCTAATTCAAAAAGATCTGTTTCACAAGTCTGAATATCTGCCGAATCTTTATTGCCGAAGATCATTTCATCGTAAATTCGCAGTTCCTCTGCAAAGTAATTGATCACTTTAAAGGCAATCTCGGAATTTTTCTGCAGCAGTCTCAAAAAATTTTCTTTAGTAAGTTCGATCAATACGCAATCGGTGAGGGCATATGCTGTTTCGATGCGGGGACGGCCGCTCAGAGCCGAAACGAATCCTATTATATTACCTTCTTTTGCTTCCGATTTGTATCTTTTTATCTGAATATTTGAACCTGTAAAACCGACTCTTCCCTTTTCTATGATATAGATATTATCAATATCTTCGTCGCCTTCAATATAGATATAAGCATTCTTTCTGAAGGTGCGCTTTTTTTGCCGAATCATTTTCTATTATCAGCCCTGTTTTCAGTATACCTGCATTGCTTTCATAAGATCATCCGCTGTCTCTTTATCCTTAATTTTTTCAACCAGTTTCAAGGCAAAGAGTATTGCGCAGCCCGGTCCCTTGCCGGTAATTATGTTGCCGTCAATCTCGACAGGCTCATTGGTGTATTTCGAACCTGTTAAAAATCTCTCAAATCCGGGATAACAGGTTGATTTTCTGTCCTGAAGTATCCCTGCGTGACCCAGTACCATAGGAGCTGCGCAGATCGCAGATACAATTCCGCCCTTTGAATTAATATCTTTTACAATATCAATAATTCTGGAGTCATCTTTTAGATTCTTACTGCCCGGCATTCCCCCCGGAAGCACAACAGCGTTAAAATTTTCAACAGCAACATTATCGATATTCTCATCCGCCTTAATAACTATATTGTGAGCTCCAGCAACCGGATTGCTTTTCAAAAAAACAGTTGTCACTTCGATTCCCGCTCTTCTTAAAACATCAATTATTACCGTAGCTTCAATCTCCTCAAAGCCTTCTGCAAGAGGAATTAGAACTTTCATAATAATCCTCCCTGTTTGATTGATACTTATGTTTTCTCCTTGCTCTCAACCTGAGTGAGCTTTTTCTTAAGATCATCTTCAAGCTTAACCAGCTCCGTTTCGGCTTCTTTCCGTTTTACCCTGCCCTCTTTCTGAATTTTTAATGTTTCTTCTATTGTTTCAATCAGATTCTGATGGACTTTTTTCAATGTTTCAATCTCAACAATACCCTTTTCCGATTCCTTTGCCACCTCTATACTGCTCTCCTTAAGCAGTTCCGCATTTTTCTGCAGCAGTTCATTGGTTGTTTCCGATACTTCCTTCTGAAGCTCCAGTGCTTTTTTCTGCCTGAAAAGTCCGATGGCAATTACTATCTGATTTTTCCACAGAGGAATAGTATTAAGAATAGAACTTTGGATCTTTTCAACCAGGGCCTGGTCATTGCCTTGTATAAGCCTTACCTGCGGTAATGCCTGAATGGAAACCATACGGCTCAATTTCAGGTCATGAAGTTTCTTCTCAAATCTATTGATCATCTGATTCATGTCCTGAACCTTTTGCGCATCCAGAGTATCTTTTGAGCTTTCCGCCTTTGCTTTCAGTTGCGGCAGAATCTTTTCCCTGATTTCCTTCAGTTTCAGCTCTCCCGCCATTATATGAAGGTCAAGTTCTTTTATATATTCATGATTCTTTTCATAGAGTGTGTCAAGAAGCTCTATATCTCTAAGAAGCTGCATCCTTGCCTTTGTCAGTTCGTTAACAATTTCGTCTATATGGCTGCTGATAGATTCATATTGTGCAATAAATCTCTTAATTCCTCCGAAGAGCGAACCTATTATGGGAATATTGGACATAAAACTGCCGGACGAAAGAGAATCTACCTTAAGGTCTTTTACAGTCATCATAAGGTTCGTGAGCGCTTCGCCGGCAAAACCGGTATCCTTTGTTCTCACTTCAGTAAGGATCGTATCGGCAAATTGCGATATACTGTTCTGGGCTGAGATACCATACTGAATAACTGCCTGTGTATCTGTCATATCAATCTGATTTGCAATCTCCTCAACTCTCTTTCTCTCTTCCGGTTTAAGTTTATCGATAGATAATTCCTCCTCCCTATCAACTTTTTCCAGACCAACAATTTTTTCGGATTCCATTAAGATCCTCCTTAATGTAGTTTAATATTCAGAAACAGGGAAAATTTTCTGATCAGAATAATATTTAACGGTTATTACAACCAAATATACAATGACTTTATAGCATGAGTAAATTTTTTTTCAACACTTTTAATAAAAATTTTTATGCGCTCTCTAAGGAGGGCCGGCGGGAACATCTTTTCTCTTTCCAGACAGTAAATCCTCTGCAAAACAAAGCAAAAATATGAATTATTCTATTTTTTTAGTTCCCGCCGGCCCTCTAAGGCTTAAATAAAGGCTTGACAATAGTATTCTTATTATATACTGATTTGTCTTATCATCAAATGATTTTTCAGGGAGGTGAGGTTGAAACATATCAGACCATTTGCAATACTTCAGTCCGTTAGTCTAATTCCTCAGAATTCGCTAAAAAGAATCTTACTGCTGCTTAATATTATTCTTTTTATTATAACACTGACCGGCTCATTTTCGTGCAAAACGGGCCTGAGCCGAAAAAAAATAACCGATATAAAAAAGGGAGATCATGGTTACCTGGTCTTTACAATGCCTTCCAAAAAGGAAACCGGCACAAACATAAACTGGCAGGCAACTGTAAATATTGATAATGAACTGTTCTTTAGTGGCTCATTTAAACAGGGAGAAACCTACAGAGTTCCGATTCCGGAAGGCCGACATAAAATAAGCTATAGTATATATGCCAGAAGCATAGAGCCCTTCCGAGGACAAACAACATATATAACCTCAGACAGTATGTGGAATATCCCCTTTAAGGAATTGGATATAGACGCAAAAAAAGATCATATTATATCCTTTTCATTCAGAAGGAAGGGGAAGAGACTTGTTAACTGGCCCCGTTCATGTTATTATACTATCGTATCTCCGATAATGTGGCCCCTTGGATTCTGGCCCCTATTCAGACAACCCATGCTCTTGGTGCTTGAAAAGGACGAGGCTCCCCTTTCAGGTAAAAAAAAGACGACCCTGGAATATTCCGGAACAATCGGGAAAAACTTAGTATTAGGAACTATATCTCAATTTATACCGGGAAATAAAGTAGTTCTCACTGTAAAAAAGAGATTCTTAGAATTATTGCATCCCGGCAGAATAATACTGACTTTTCAGAACAACAGAACTGTGGGCAAACTTGTTGTAACGCAGATATCTCAGACAAATATTATTGCTAAGATAATTATCTCTCAAGCGGCTTTAAGTATCGGGATGCAGTATGGTATTATTACGAAAACTGCGGTCAAGTAAATTATTATTGGCTCATTCCCTTTTTTGGGAAAGATATAGATAGAAGTTGATCCCCTTTTTGGGGACTGTTCGGGAGGCTATAGAGCAACATATTTATTTTCCCAACAATCAGGAAGACCCTATACCGTACTTTAGCCATATAAACTATGTGGAACAAAAATTAATTTATGTTGAACAAAATGGTAAGCTTTAATATTATTCAAATATCATTACTCTTGTGTTTAAGGAGGAATTTATGAAAAAAGTCATTTTATCTATTTTAATTATTGCATCTTATTATCCCGCTGCTTCAGCCGGTTTTTTTAAAAAGAAATTTCCAAAACCAACGGCAAGCATTGAAAAGTTTGATATTGAATCAATAAGCCTGAGAGATATAACTTTTCTTTTTGATGTGGGGATATACAATCCCTATCCTGTTAATTTAAAACTGAAGGATATCAAACTGACATTTTTTGTTGAAAACAAACAGTTATTCAGAACAAATACTGCCAGAGGTTTTACAATTAAAAAGAAAAGAAAGGCCTTCACAAGATTCAGAGTAAATCTGATCTACTCCGACATTATAAAGATCATAAAGGCTTATTCCAAAAAGGATTATTTAAACTGTGTTACCGATGTTGTGATCGTTATACCTTTGCCGAAATTCCCGGGTCTGCCCAAAAGCGTTTCATTCAGATACAAATTAAGAAAGAAAATTCCGGCAATAAAACCAACCGTAAGAATTGCAAATTTTAAGGTAAAAAAACCTTCGCTGAAAGAAGTTGACATGGCCCTTAAAAAGAGCGCAAAAAAGCTGAAGGATCCCAAAAAGGTCTTCGGAATGTTCAATGATATACTTTCCGGCAGGAAGCCTAAAAAAGTAATCAATCCGTCGGATATTGATCTGAAACTGAAAGTTAAGTTTGATATTGTATTAAAAAACGACACCAAAGCAAAATTGCGTTTTAACAAATTGAACTATGATTTTTTTGTGAACAGAAGCAGACTCATAAGCGGCAGAACAACAAACATAAAAACAATAGGAAATAAATCCATTCTGAGAGTGTCCAATGAGTTCAGTTCAAAAGCGCTGAGCAAATCAATTTTGAATGCCTTTAAGAACATGAAGGGCAATTTTTCATTAAAGGGTTACACAATGATCAAATTTCCAGATTCCGTGAAAAAAGAGCCTCTTAAACTGAGGTTTGATGAAAAGGGGAATTTATCAATAGGTAAGTAACTATTCCCATTCTATTGTGCCGGGCGGTTTGGATGATATGTCATAAACAACCCGGTTTATTCCTTTAACTTCGTTAATGATCCTGTTGGAGATTCTCCTTAACAGGTCTTCCGGAAGGTATGCCCAGTCTGCTGTCATTGCATCTTTGGAAGTGACTCCCCTCACTGCAATTACATTCTCATAGGTCCTTTTGTCCCCCATAACCCCCACCGATTTCACCGGAAGAAATACCGCAAAGATCTGCCATAATTTATAGTAAAGACCCGCTTTCCTGACCTCATCGAGGACTATGTGATCGGCTTCCTGAAGTATCTTAATTCTCTTTGATGTTACTTCTCCGATTATTCTGATCGCAAGGCCCGGCCCGGGAAAAGGCTGTCTGTGTATCAGTTCATGGGGCAAGCCCAATACCTTTCCAAGCTCTCTTACTTCATCTTTAAAGAGTTCCTTCAGCGGTTCAATTACCCTGCCCGATTTTATCAGTTTCATTACTTCAGGGACTCTGTTGTGATGGCTTTTGATCGTATCGGAAGGACCCTTTGTTGAAACGGATTCAATAACATCGGGATAAAGCGTTCCCTGAGCAAAGAAATCGAACCTGCCGATTTTCTTCGCTTCATTCATGAAAACCTTTATAAATTCACGACCGATTATTCTTCTTTTCCTTTCCGGGTCTTCAACGCCCTTTAATTTCCCGAGAAACTGTTTGGACGCATCCGCATAGACCAGGTTCAACTTCATGTGTTTCCGAAATCTTTCAATCACCTGTTTATGTTCATCTTTTCTCAGGAGGCCGTTATTGACAAAAACAGAATAAAGCCTGTCTCCGATAGCTTCATGCAGAAGAGCCGCTGTAACTGAGGAATCCACGCCGCCGGACAAACCGAGAAGCACAGTGCCGCTCCCCACTTCATTTCTTATGGTCTCTATTGAAGAAGCAATAAATGATTTCATTGTCCACGTTTTTTTCAGCCCGCATATACCGAAAAGAAAGTTTTTAAGAAATTTTTTCCCGTTCTGCGTATGATGCACTTCAGGATGAAACTGAAGACCGTATATTTTCAAGGAAGGATTTTCTATTGCGGCAATTTCGGCATTCTCAGTTGACCCGCTTATCTTGAATCCCTTCGGCAGCGAGATCACCATGTCTCCATGACTCATCCAGACAAGCTCTCTCTTCTTTAACCCATTAAAAATACCCGAACTTGTATTGTTCTCAATCCATGCACGGCCATATTCTCTTGAATCAGCGTTTTCAATTTTTCCTCCAAAAGCATCAACAATGAGATAGAGACCATAGCAGATGCCAAGCATCGGGACTCCGAGTTTAAATACTTTTGGATCAACCTTCGGGGCATTCTTTTCATAAATAGATGAGGGACCTCCTGACAAAATTATTGCAGCAGGATCAAATCCTTTAATATCCTCAAAGGAGTAGCGAAAGGGAACTATCTCGGCATAAACATGCAATTCCCTGATCCTTCTGGCAATGAGTTGGGTATATTGAGATCCGAAATCGAGAATAAGAATTCTTTCCTCGGGCAGGCTAATTAAGTGCTCTATCATTTTTTTCCCTCAATGGCTTTTATATACTCCTTATATCCTGCCGATCTCAAACGTTTATTTTTGTCTTTAATTCTCTCTCCCGTTTTTTTTCTGTATTCATCAAGTTTTTCCGCAAGCGAATCATCGCTGATCGATAATACTGAAATTGCATACAGAGCCGCATTCGTCCCGCCTGCCTTTCCCACAGGCATGGTCCCAACGGGAATACCCGAAGGCATCTGCAAAATAGACAGAATGGAATCGAGCCCGCCCGATATATCGGATTTGATCGGCACTCCTATCACAGGAAGGGTTGTATATGAAGCAACTACTCCGGGAAGATGCGCAGCTCCCCCTGCAGCGGCTATTATTATTTTCAATCCTCTCTCCTTTGCTGTGGAGACCCACTCCTTTGTCTGCTCCGGCGTCCTGTGGGCAGATGAAACTATGATCTCAAAATCGACATTAAAATCATCCAAAATGTGAAAGCACTCTTTTACCTTTGGGAGGTCCGAATCACTGCCCAGTATAATACCTACTATTGCCATAAAATTCTCCTGGAAAAATATTATCAATCACTCATAAAAACTTGATTCTTAATATGTCAATAGAAATTAATCAAGTTAATTTATTAATTAAAAAAAACCCTGCCGGTAATTCTCTTGACATTTTTATAATTAAACCGATCTGATTAATTGCAAAACTGCTTTGAAAAACAATATGATTCTATTCGATTATTTAGTTCTTTTTGCATGCGGACTGGCTCTGATCATGGCAATAGGTCTCTTTCTGAGACCCTTGCGCTTCAGAAACGGGATTTTTGCATGCCTTCTGATCATATCCGGATTTATGAACTTCTTTTTATACGTATTCCATACAAAGCTTATTTTAAAATTTCCTCACATCTTTTTCTTTCAGGTCCCTGCTGCATTATGTCTGGGCCCTCTTGTATATTTTTATATCTTAAGTTTAACGGATGATAAAAATTCAATGACAAAAAAAGATCGGCTCCATTTTATTCCGGCTTTGACGTTATTTCTCTTTATGATTCCCTATATTTCCCTTCCAGGCAATGAAAAAATAGAGATCCTGAAACAGGTCATGAACAGAGACGGGTATCTTTCAATACTATACACCGGTGCAGCCTCCGTATCTATAATGACTGTCTATAGTTTCACTTCTATTAAAATCATCTGGTCAAGATTAAAGAGCGGAAATCCGATTCAGAATATAATTAAATTCTTTTTTGTACTGCTCATTTTAATTCTCTTTGTTGAAATAATAAGCGTCTTCTATATTTTAACAATCAACTTTTTCCTTATGAGGATTAGCAATATCATTATCAGCTTTGTTATTCTGAACCTCTATTTACTAAGCCAGAGATACCCTTATCTTCTCCAGCATGGAACAATCCCTGTGAAAAAGGCACCATATTCAAAATCTCACCTTAAAAGAATAGATATTAAGAATCTTGCTGAAAACCTGAAACTCCTCATGGAGGAAGATAAATTCTATTGCGACGAGGATATTACTCTCGGAAGGCTCAGCGATGCTCTTGAAATAACTCCGCACCAGCTCTCTGAATTCCTTAACGAACACTATAAAAAAAATTTTAATAATTTTATAAACAGCTACCGCGTTGAGGAAGCAAAAAAACTCCTTGTGGAAGAGCCTTCCCGCAACACTCTCTCAATAGCTTACGCATCCGGTTTTAACTCATATTCGGCATTTCATTCATCCTTTAAGAAGGAAACCGGCATGTCACCGGCCGATTTCAGGCGGAAAATGCTGCAGAACAAAACTTAACTGTCGGCAGATTATAATCCCGGAACAAACAGCTGTTGCGGAATTATAATCCTGAAAGAAATAAATCCCATAAATTGATACTATAAGTTCAATTAATTCAAAGGGAGACTCTTTTATGAGAAGATGGATTGAATTTAATGTAAATCATCCCGGAATCACTTTTTCGATTTTACTGATCTTTACTATTCTTGCCGCCATTGGATTCAACAGGCTCTATTTTGACAGCTCAACCGAAGCTCTGATGCCTAAAGAGAGCATAACCTATAAACTGGGTCAGAGAGCAAAGGAGATATTTATAGACAGCCGGACATTTATGCTTACCGCTATTGAGCCGGCAAAGGGGTATAAGCTCTTTTCAGAAGATACATTTTCTGCACTTAATGCTCTCGTTTCCGAAATCGAGGAACTTAAAAACTTTGACAAAGAACTTGAAGATAAGAGACTCGCTGCTATAATGAAGGCAGGCAATATTTCAGTTGTATCAAATAAACCGGATAAAAAAGAACCGGCAAAAACAGAAGAGAAAAAGGACGACCTGGAATCGGAACTTGACAGGGAACTTTTAGGCGAAGGAGGAAATACAAATTCTCTGAAGAATAAAGCTCCTGTGAAAACATACAACATCTGGGATGTTTCGCATCCGGTATCCGACAAATTCTATGCGAAGGCAATAAGAAAAAGAAACAAATACTCCTTTGAAAAATATGATCCGGTGGAATTGGGAACTCTGATAAAGATACTCGACGCAGGAGCCTGGAAACAGCTTAAAACCGTGCTTCGCTATAACAAAATGGGCCCCTTTCAAAAGAACCATATCTTAACAAAAGATGAATATAAGGATATCCTTGATACATGGGAGACGGTTTATCTTTATAAATCAATGGAGATTGTAAAATCCTTTGTAAATCCCATTTCGGGCGAAGATATTGCCGGCACTGAAATGGAACTGAAGCCTGTAAGCTTTATCCCCAAAGATGAAAAGGGCATAAGGCATGTACCGAAATCCGAAGAAGAATTTCAAATGTATAAAGAGAGATTGCTGAGAAATCCCTCATTTAAAAATGCATTATATTCCATTGATGACAGGGGGCATATCAGAGCTCTTGCCATGAGCATTGTTCTGAGGCCTCTTGAAGATCATTTTGAAATATTCAACTATTTATATGAGATTATTGAAAAATACAATAAAGCTCCTCTTGTACTGACTCAGGCCGGCATGCCGGTTTTCCAGAAATTTATCAAAGAGTACATGAAAAAGGACCTTTTAAGATTTATGCCTCTTGTAGTTCTTGTAGTGATATTTACATTTTTTCTTAATTTCAGGTCCTTCAGAGGGGTTATTCTTCCAACGATCTCTGTTTTGCTGGGAACTTTCTGGACACTGGGCTTCATGGGACTCTTTAATATACCGATCACGCTGGTTGTAAATATGCTGCCTCCGCTGCTAATTGCTGTTGGAAGCTCCTATGCCATCCATATCTATAATCAGTATATTCTTGATCGTGAACTAATTCAAAGAGAGGGCAAAAGATCAGGACTCATTCAATCTATGAGCCGCATTTCCATTACGGTGATGCTTGCAGCATTAACCACTTTTGTGGGATTTATGACTCTCACGATCAATCAGGTAACGTCATTAAGAGATTTCGGATTTTTTGCTGCAGCGGGCACTTTTATTGCAATGCTCATTTCATCGGCTCTTATACCGTCTTCATTAATGTTAATGAAATTAATCCCTTTTGATAAGAAGAGAGTGAAGCAGAGCAATTATGCGGTAAATATTATTTTAAACTTTTTCAACAGACTTACGGTAAAGCATTCCAAATTTGTTGTTATCACTTCTTTAATATTAATTATAATATTTTCATTTGGTATAACAAAGATCAAAGTTGAAACGAGCCCTCTTTATCAGTTTAAAAAGGACTCTTATCTATATCAATCGGATATCCGCATCAGCGAATTGTTTAACGGAACAGTTCTGATGAATCTGATCATAGATTCGGGTGCTCAAAACGGCGCAAAGGATCCCGGCTTTTTGCAATTAATAGAAGAAATAAGAAAATGGATATTATCGGATGGAAACAGGAACAAGTACCTTTTCCTCCACACGCTTTCCTTCGGAGATGTGATCAAACGTATGAATAAAGCAATGAACAATGAGAATCCTGAGTTTTCTACGATCCCTGATGAGAGATCAACAATTACCGATTACCTTGAACTCTATTCAGGTGAAGACCGTAATTCCGACGGCAGAGTCGACACATTTGAACAGTTTATTGATCCTCAATACAGATATGTGAACGTTCTTATAAGAGTGGGCTCTCTTAAAAACAAACTTTTTTCAACCTCAATAAATGCAGAGGGACAGAAAAGAATTATTGATTACTTAGAAAAGCATCCGGCTGCAAAAAAATACAAATATTATTTTGTGGGAGAAACCGTAAACTTCACAATCCTGTCGGACTTAATAGTAAGAGGCCAGATTCTCAGTGTGCTTTTAACATTACTTATTGTTCTGCTGGTTATATTCCTGCTTTTTAAAAACTTGCACGCGGGGCTTATTTCAATTATTCCTATTTCCACAAGTATTATTCTTGTATATGGAATTATGGGCTATCTCAATATACCTCTTGATATTCCAAAGGCTCTTCTGGCGGCAATAGCTATCGGTATTGGGGTTGACGATACTATACATATGCTTAAAACAATACGTCTGAATATTCTAAAGGGATATTCCATTGAGGAATCGATAAACCTCTCTTACAGAGAAGCCGGGATGGCAATTGTCTATACTTCCATAGCGCTGATACTGGGATTTTCCGTTCTCATGCTGTCGGAATTTGTTCCGGTTTTCTACTTAGGATGGCTGGTTGCTTCAACTATGATCGCAACAACTATTGCCGCTCTTGTTCTCCTTCCCTCTGTAATACTTCTTCTTAAAATACCTGTAGACAGGGAATGCAATAGTGTCATATTAAATTTCATAAATTTTAATAAATTCTTTCAGTTAGATAACAGATCAAATGGAGGATAAAAATGAAAAATTCCATATTCACTTCAGTAATTTTAACGGGTCTCCTCTTAACACCGGAGGCATGGGCTCTTACCGGCAGACAGATCATGGAGAAAAACGACCGTTTAAAAAAGCCGAGAACAAGCATTCAGGAATCGGTACTATTAATTATCAAAGGCTATGCCAAAACAAAAAAGACCTTTAAAGGTATCTCAAAAAAATACGGCAAAAAAACCCGAAAACGGATAATCTTTTCATACCCCACAAGAATGCAGTTTTTGGTCTGGGACGAACCGGGAAGGGACAGCATACAATGGGTTAAACTATCAAGCGGCAAAGTTAGAAAAATTGCTTCTTCCGAAAAAAATAAACCATGGGTAAATTCACATTTTTATAACGAAGATATCAGTGAACGAAATATTGATGACTACAAGTATAAACTGATTGGAGAAGCAACGATCAATGGGACTGCCTGTTACAAAGTTGAAAGCAGAAAAAAACGCGGAGTAAAAGTTTATTCAAAGGGAATAATATATGTGGGTAAGAAGGACTTTGTAATAAGAAGAATAGAACTGTATGAAAGGGGAAGGCATACAAAAACTTTAACCCTCTATAAGATCGAGAAGATATCAGGGATCTATACTCCCAGGAAAGGCGTCATGGAACGAACCGACGGAAAAGGCAAAAGTATTCTATATATTAAATCTGTCAGATACAACGTTCCGGTTTCGGATCATCAATTAAAAAGAGAATCCTTTTGACAGAGAGGTTATTATGAAAATATTAAGATCCTTGATATCATGCGCAATTCTCTTCTCTTTGATTTCTCCTCTTTTTTCTGTAACTGAAGAGGAACTGGACCGGGAACTTCTTTCGGACAGCGGAGTTGAAGATAAAGGAACAGTAAAAAATAAGACCTCACCATTGGATATATACGGATTCATTGAGAGCACAAGTCATTTTTCAGTACCTGAAAAAAGCGAAATGAACGGAGGCGCTTCAAAGTATGAAACCGTTAAACTGGAAGGACGGGGAAGAGTGAATGCAAAGCTGGGGAACAACTCCTATTTCGGAAAAGCCGCACTTGACTATTACTATTATTCCGGTTCGGAGAGTAACTCCTCGGCTGAAGATTACAGGAATCCCAGAGAATCGGGTAAAATTGAACCGAGAGAATTATTCATCAAGGGCGGCGAATCCTTTCAATTCAAAATAGGAAAACAGCTCTTTTCCTGGGGAAGCGCGGATATGTTTCAAGTAACAAACTATTTTGACCGGCCCGATTTACGGGAATTTTTTGCAATCGGCAAAGACGACAGAAATATCGGAGTAACGGCCCTTTCGCTCAAATTTCTGGCAGGCAATTTTTCAATTGAGGCAGCGGTAACTCCGGTTCATAATCCTGCTCTCTTCCCCGGAGAAGATACCTTTTGGGAGCTGACCCCGCAGCCTGTTGAACTCCCGGGCACCATTCTTCCCGTAACCTTTAACGGCAGCGAAAAACTCCCTTCGGATCTCAGCAATTCATCCGGCGCCGTGCGGTTCGGCGGTTCCATAGGAGATCTCGATTTTCACCTTGTTTACTATAACGGCATTAACAGAATTATCTTAATGAAACCCGATCTTGCAGTATCATCGAGCAATGCATTCATTGAAATGAAGCCCTATTATGACCGCATTGATGCTTATGGTGTTGACATGGCATTTACAATGGGCAAACTCTCGGTAAGGAGCGAAGCGTCATATTCACGGAAAATGATCGGCGTAAATAAAATTGACGCTGCCCTTTTGCAGAGCGGATTGATTGAGATCACAGCAGCAAATTCAACCGACGTTGACATTTCACCTGTGGAAAAAATCCCTTACGTATCTTATGTAATCGGAGCAGACTATAATTTATGGGGAACAAACGGATTTATACTGGCTGAATGGATGGACGGAAGATATCTCAAAGATCGAAATAAATATATTGATCCTTTAATAACTAACGTACTGCTTATCCGGATTGAAGATACGTTCTTTAATGAAAACCTCAAAACCGAAATCGGCGCTCTGTTAAGGCCGAAACAAAAAAAACCGGGCTGTTTAATAACATTTGACATAACATGGGATTTCCAGAATGGTCTTACAATCGGCACGGGAGGATTTTTCTTCAAAGGCCGCGGTGACGAGTTTTTCGAATATTTTGAGGGTAAGGATATAATCTATATCAAAGCAAAGATGGAATTTTAATTGTGCAATAAAATTGGAACTGCTCATTGACAATATAATATTGGAACCTTCTGAACCCGAGATGCGTATAAAAGATATGATCTTAAAAGATTACGGTCTTGACAATATTAATTACAGAATAATCCGAAAATCTCTTGATGCAAGAAATAAAACGAGGATCGTTTACAGGTACAGAATAACAGCAGATGTTCCGGACAGTACAGGGAGAACTCTTCTCAGCAATAAAAATGTTTCAAGATCCATTAAAAAGGATTTCCCGCAAGTCAGAAAAAGCCCTAAACAATTTAAAGTGCTGATTATAGGCTCCGGGCCCGCAGGGCTTTTCTGCGCACTCAGATTGATTGAAGCCGGAATAAACGTAGAGCTTCTTGAAAGGGGAAAACCTGTAGAAGACAGATTAAAGGATATAAACCTCCTTGAAACCGGAGGCACGCTGGATCCTGAAAGCAATGTGCTCTTTGGAGAAGGCGGAGCAGGCGCATACTCGGACGGGAAACTGACTACAAGGATAAACCGGCCCGAAACCGAATGGTTTTACGACAGATTGATCAAATTCGGCGCTGACGAAAAAATCAGATATGAGGCAAAACCTCACCTCGGAACCGACAGACTGAAAGATATTATTCGAAACATACGAAATTATATTAGAAAATCCGGATCAAAGATCCGCTTTAATGAAAGAGTTGTTGATCTATTAATTGAGGATAACAGAGCGGCAGGTGTCATCACATCTTCCGGTTCCGAGTACAGGTGCCCCAAAATTGTACTTGCCGCAGGACATTCTGCAAGAGATGTTTATTCTCTTCTCCGTAATAAAGGTATTGCTCTGGAAAAGAAAGATTTTGCTCTTGGCGTGAGGATTGAGCACCCTGCAGAATTAATTAAAGAGATACAATACGGCGGATCAAAATATAAAAACATTCTTCCTCCTGCTGAATATTCACTTGCTTATAACAACAAAAAGACAGGGCGCGGGGTTTATTCCTTCTGCATGTGCCCCGGAGGAAGCGTAATAAATTCATCCTCTGAAGAGAATATGCTCTGTGTAAACGGAATGAGCTATTCAAAAAGAGACCGGCCCTATTCCAATTCAGCCATTGTTGTTACAGTAAGAAAGACCGACATTGCCGGAGATGTTCTCGCAGGAATTTCCTTTCAGAGGGAAATTGAATCCGCTTCATACAGATATGGCGGCGGCTCCTTCAAAGCGCCGGCTCAGAGAGTAACATCCTTCATAAAAAACAAACGCGACAGGTCGCTGCCTCCCTTATCATATAAAGGGGGAGCCGAAATTGCCGATATAAATAAAATTGTGCCGCCATGGATTGCAGATGAGATCAAAAATGCACTCTTCAAGTTTAATAATAAAATGAAAGGCTTTATTACCGAAGATGCCGTAATTATCGGAGCGGAAACAAGATCTTCTTCGCCTGTAAGGATTTTGAGAGGCGGCGATTACCAGTCCGTGACGATTAAGGGCCTTTTCCCTGTTGGCGAGGGCGCAGGCTATGCAGGAGGAATTGTAAGCTCTGCAGTTGACGGAATAAAAGCGGCAGATATGATCATTCGGGTTTACGGAGATTAAAGGCTCAAAAAAATACTTGACGGGAACCTGAATTACAATAATTACTAAGGCATATTTTATTCTCATAAGTTTAAGATTTTCAGTTAATAAATAAACAGATATAAATTACGTCTATTTCAAATAATTGGAACTATATTGAACCTTTAATATCTAAAATCAGCAGGATTAAAAAAATTACAAACACGGAACCGTTCATGAAACTACATATTTTAATATCCTTAATGTTGTTATTGCTTATATCCTGCAGCAATGCCGAAGAGGAGTATAAAATAAAAATAACAGCCTACGACGGAAATTTTAAAGGGACATATACTATTGACGGAGGCAGCGACGTTGCATATGCGGGGATTGAACAATCCAACAGCATCTACAGTTATGAATTTGAAGAAGTAATAGAGGATAATATATACATCATAGTAAGCCCTGATCCTGATACAAGCACAACCGAAACGGACGATACAAAAGTTTCCAGTATTGTCTGCAGAATATATAAAGATAAGGAGCTGGTTTTCGATTCCAATGTTTCGGTTTCCTCTACCGAACCCAAAATATTCACTTATGATATCGGAGGGACCAATACGGATACTTCTAAATAATTTATCGCAAGTTCAAACCGTTATATAACCACTCTTTCTCCGTCACCGTAATCAATAACCTCGCCGATAATCGCTGCATTTTCGGACATGTTTTTTATCTTTTCCAGTGCCCCGTCCGCACTTTCCCTATCCAAGAAAAGCATCATCCCTATACCCATATTAAAGGTAGCGTGCATTTCTTTTTTTGATACACTCCCCTCCTTCCGAATTACATCAAAAATGACCGGCACATTGTAAGAATCGGGGTCAATTTTTACAGCGCAGTTATCCGGCAGAATCCTTGGGATATTTTCATAAAATCCTCCGCCTGTAATATGTACAATCCCTTTGATGTCAATACCGCTCTCAAGGCACTTCATGATCTCCTTTACATAAATTTTTGTAGGAGTCAGAAGGACATTCCCCAGTTTGTCCGGCAGTTCAGGAAGTTTAAGATCAATATCATACTTCTTAATTTCAAAGAACAACTTTCTTACAAGGGAAAAGCCGTTGGAATGCAGCCCCGAGGAAGGCAGTCCTATTATGAGGTCTCCTTTTTTTATTGAGCTTCCGCTGATGATCTTTTCTCTGTCAACAAGGCCCACTGCAAAACCCGCGATATCATAATCGTCCGGATCAACAACATCGGGATGTTCGGCTGTTTCACCGCCGATGAGGCTGCACCCTGCCTCTTTGCAGCCTGCAACAATTCCTTTTACCACATCGGTCAGAATATTTTCGTTAAGCCTGCCGCATGAAATGTAGTCGAGAAAAAAAAGGGGAACTGCTCCGGAAACGACAATATCGTTTACGCACATTGCAGCAACATCAATGCCGATCGTATCATGTTTATTCATCATTCGGGCGATCTGTATTTTTGTGCCTGCGCCATCCGTACCTGAAACCAGAACCGGATCCTTATATCCCTCAAAAGCGCCGGAAAAGAGAGCTCCGAATCCGCCAATCTCCGTAATGACCCTGTGAGAAAATGTCGATCTTACCATAGGCGCAATTCTTTTAACAAAACTGCTGCCCGCCTCGATATCAACGCCCGAATCCTTATATGTAATGCCCATAGATACCTCTTTAACAGTTAACTCTCTCCGGTGTTAATTGCTTTTAAAATAATACCGCCCCCGAGTACAACATCTCCGTCGTAAATAACAACTGCCTGCCCCGGAGTTACCGAAAGCTGAGGCTCGTCAAATATTATTCTTAACCTCTCTCCTTCATTATAGATAGCTGCAGATGCCTCTTTATGCATCTGCCTTATTTTAACAGCGGCCTTTGTATTGTCAATTATCGAATCAGTAGAAATGAGATTTATATTTTCTGCTATTAATCCGCAGGAATAGAGTCCTTTCCTGGGACCCGCAACTATCTTGTTGCACTCCGGATCAATCTCCAAAACATAAAGAGGCTCCGGCGAAGAGATCCCCAGTCCCCGTCTCTGCCCCACGGTATAGTGGATTATCCCTTTATGCTTTCCCAGAATGTTGCCGCGGGTATCCACAATATCTCCGGGAGTCGAATCTTTGTCAGAAAAGAGGGGCGAATAATCGCCGCCTGAAATAAAATCCTGGCTTTCCCTCTTGTCCGCCACTTCAAGATCGATCTCCCTCGCTATCTCCCTTATCTGCTCTTTGCTGTATCCTCCCAAAGGGAATAGTATATGTTCCAATTGTGATCTTTCCAGCCCCGAAAGAAAGTAGGACTGGTCTTTAGTCGGGTCGAGACTCTTTTTCAGGAGATACCTCCCCTCCGAATTCTTTTCTATTCTGGCATAATGCCCCGTTGCAAAATAGTCAAATTCAACTCCCCGTTCCCTTGCCTTTTTCAGCATAAACCCGAATTTCATCTCCCGATTGCAGCGCACGCACGGATTGGGAGTTCTGCCTGCAAGATACTCCTTTCTGAAATAATCAAGAACAGTCTTCCTATATTCATCCTTCAGGTCTATTACATGAAAGGGGATGTTAAACTCTCTGCATATATTTTCTGCTGCAGAGATATCCTCCTCTTCATCAGGCCCGAAACACGCGTTCTTTGCCCCTTCCGCAAGGCGAAAGGAGCCGTCCCAGATTTTCATGGTTATGCCCGTCACTTCATAACCCTTCTTCTTCAAAAGATAGGCTGCAACCGACGAATCAACGCCTCCGCTTAATCCCACAGCCACGGTTATATCTCTGTTAATCATAGTTAAACAATTGATCCCAATTCAAAATAATCTGAAAACTCCGGATATTTGCTGGCATCCCCTGTATAATTTCCGAACACATTATGATACCATTTTGCTATTTGCTGACAGGATTTCAATATTAATATCTTAAGGATGGAATAAATCTTCCAAACCGATGATCAAAGTCACCGGTTTGAAGGATATGGCGTTTTTTTATTAGGCTTGTTCTTATTTTGCAGTTGATATCATTTTTGCGATCTCTCCAGACCCTTATCCAGAGCCTCAAGAATATCGTCAATATGCTCAATACCCACAGATAGCCTTATGAGATCCGGAGTCAACCCGCCTGCGGCCTGATCCTCTTCACTGAGCTGAGAATGGGATGTGCTCGAGGGATGTAGAATAAGACTCTTGGAATCGCCCACATTTGCAAGGTGAGAAAACAGTTCAATATTATTAATAAGTTTCACTCCGGCATCATATCCGCCTTTAATGCCGAAAACAACGACCCCTCCGAAACCTTTCTTTAAATATTTTGACGCAACAGGATATGACGGATCCTCTTCAAGGCCGGGATACCGGACCCAGCTCACATATTTATGGCTCTTTAAAAATTTTGCAACAGCAAGGGAATTCTCGCTGTGGCGTTCCATCCTCAAAGGAAGAGTTTCTATACCCTGAAGGAACATCCACGCATTATCAGGAGAAATACATGCTCCGAGATTTCTCAAGGGCACAAGCCTCATCCTTAAAATATAAGCAAGAGATTGAAGGTCACCGAGGTCATGCCCGAATTTTATCCCGAAATAACTCTCTTCAGGGATATTGTACAGATCAAACTTTTTGTCCGACCAGTCAAATTTTCCAGAATCAATTACAATTCCGCCGATGCCTGTTCCATGACCGCCAAGCCACTTTGTAAGGGAATGCACTACAATATCAGCTCCGTAATCAATGGGCTTGAGCAGTGCCGGCGTGGTAAAAGTTGAATCAACAACAAAAGGAATATGGTATTTTTTTGCAATTTCAGATAACCTCTCAATATCGGTTACTCCCAGCACCGGATTCCCGATCGTTTCGGCATAGAGAACTCTGGTTTTGTCATTAATTGCTTTTTCTATCTCTTCAATATTATCATGCGGCACAAAGTTAACTTTAATATTAAATTGCGGAAGAATGTTGTTAAACATTGTATATGTTCCGCCATAGAGATTATTCATAGAAACAACCTCATCGCCTGCCTGGCACACATTGATAATTGAATAAAATATTGCTGAAGTTCCCGAAGACACAGCAAGCGCTCCGGCTCCGCCTTCCATTGCGGCCATCCTCTTTTCCAGTATATCATGGGTTGGGTTCATTAACCGCGTATAGATATTTCCCAGCTCCTTAAGGGAAAAAAGATTTGCAGCATGTTCGGTATTGTTAAAAACATAGGAGCTTGTTCTGTGAACCGGAACAGCCCTGGAGTTTGTTACAGGGTCGGGCTCGGCTCCTGCATGAAGAACCAGAGTTTCAAGTTTCAATTTTTTGTTATCATCCATTAAATTCCTCCAAATCAAATAAATTATTTTTATATATCATTCTTCAAAAAGCGTTGTTGAAAGATACCGCTCGCCCGTATCGGGTAAAACAACAACTATCAGTTTATCCCTGTTTTCTTCTCTTCGGCTCACCTTGAGCGCAGCATGCAGGGCTGCTCCTGAAGATATTCCTGCAAAGATCCCTTCCAGTTTTGCAAGTTCTCTTGCTCTTTTTATAGCATCGTTGTTGCTTACTTTAATAATTTCATCAATTATATCGGTATTCAAAACATCAGGGATAAAACCTGCTCCAATACCCTGAATTTTATGCGGGCCCGGTTTTCCTCCGGATAAAACAGGCGAATCTTCCGGTTCCACTGCAATGGCCTTAAAGCTCTCTTTTCTGCTTTTAATTACTTCTGCAGTTCCGGTGATCGTACCGCCTGTTCCCACTCCTGAAACAATAATGTCAACTTTACCGTCCGTATCATTCCAGATCTCCTCTGCCGTAGTCTTTCTGTGTATTTCAGGGTTCGCAGGATTCTGAAATTGCTGCAGCAGAATATAGTTATCATTCTCATTAACCAACTCTTTCGCTTTATTGATCGCCCCGGGCATCCCGTCCTTCCCGGGTGTCAGTATCAACTCTGCGCCGAGAGCTTTAAGGAGCTTTCGCCTTTCAATTGTCATTGTATCAGGCATAGTCAGAATAAGTTTATATCCTCTGGCAGCAGAAATATATGCCAGGGCTATGCCGGTATTTCCGCTTGTCGGCTCTACAAAAACCGTATCCTTTTTAATCTTATTATTTTTCTCAGCCTCCAAAATCATTGAATAACCGATGCGGTCTTTTACGCTTGCAAGAGGATTGAAAGATTCAATTTTTGCCGCTACGCGGGCAACGCTCTTTTCAGTAATACGGTTTAACTTTACCAGGGGAGTATTCCCAATAGTTTCAAGAATGTTACTGTAAATTTTACCCATTTTTAACTCCGAATAATTTAAATGTGATACATATTCGCCGATGAATTATTTTTTCTTAAATATATCTCTTTTTGCGCCAATTCGTCCAAAGTAACGGATTTCAGATAATCAATGATAGTATTACGCATATTTAACCAGAAAAATCTTGCAGAACATATATTGTTTCTGCCGCACGATTCCCTGTCAATTACGCACTCCAAAGCGGCAAAATCCGGTTCGAAAGCGTTAAAAATATCATGTACGGATATTTCTCTCGAATCCATCACAAGCTTGTAACCGCTCTTTTTTCCCTTTACATTTTTAATTAATCCCGACACTTTGAGAGCGGAAATTATATGATCTAAATATTTTTCAGAAATATCCTGATTTCTTGCAATATGCTTCTGCAAGATCCCCTTCTCAGAATTAGCAAGGGCTAATTCAATCATTGTCCGAAGACCGTATCGTGTTTTTGTATTGAACTTCATATTATAACCTCTGAATAAAGTTTTTAATAACCTTACTCTACTTATCCGATAATATAAGTAGCCTCAATAAAGCAGCGATTACTACTTTGTCAACAATTTTAGTAGGATAATGTAATTTTTATAAATATGAGTCCAGCAGAAAATATATTTTTTAGTTCATTTTAATAAAAAAAATCATATTATTTAATATAAATAATATGATTTCTTACCAAATCAATTAAATGACTCGATATCAGCGTTTTTTATAAGGAATGGTTAAAATTCGCCTAACTCGAATAAATAAAATACATTAATTGACAAAAGTTATATTCCTTTAAATAATAGTAATTGCATATCTTGACCATAATATTTTGAATACAGTGATGAATGAAAAAGCTTTGATTGAAATTACGGTTTCTCCAAGATCGTCTAAAAGCAAGATCACCATTGATAATGAAAATAATATTAAAATATATCTTAACTCACCGCCGGCTGACGGAAAAGCCAATGCAGAATGTATCTCACTCTTATCCAAAAAAATAAAAGTTGCCAAATCAAAAATTTCCATCCGGCGCGGTTTAAAGAGCAGAAAAAAAGAGATCATTATCGAGGGCTTAAGAAGCGAAGAATTGTTTAATATTCTAAGGGGAAAAAATAATAAATAAAGAATATACTATGAGAAAGATAGGCCTTCATCTTTCAATATCGGGCGGCATTTACAAATCCCTCGAAAAAGCAAAGGAATTAAAAATAAATGCTCTGCAAATATTTCTCAAAAATTCCAACAGATGGAAAGCACCTCAATATACGCAGGAAGTTATTGAAAAATTCAAACAATTGAAAAGAAATTATAATGACATAGCCGTCTTTGCTCATACCGGATATTTGATCAACCTTGCCGGCAATGAAGAAATACTGAATAAATCAATCAATGCCCTCCGCGATGAAATTGAAAGGGCGCAATCTCTGGGGATCGAATTTCTGGTGCTCCATCCGGGCAGTCATAGAGGAACAGGAGAAAAAGAAGGGATCATCCGAATAGCCGATTCTATTGACAGAGTTTATGAAATCTGTAGTAAAAACAGAGTTAAACTGCTCCTTGAAACAACAGCGGGGCAGGGGTCGTCAATCGGTTTTCGATTTGAGCATCTTGCTGAGATCATTGACAGATCTGCCAATAAAAGCAAGCTGAAAATATGTCTGGATACATGCCACATCTTTGCATCCGGCTATGACATTACAACAGAAAAGAGTTATGAAGATACCATCTCTCAGTTAAAAAAAATAATAGGATTAAATAAATTAAAACTGATCCATCTCAACGATTCGAAAAGAGAGCTGGGAAGCAACATTGACAGACATGAGCATATTGGCAAAGGAATGATCGGCTTGAAAGGCTTCAGGTATATCCTCAATGACCCTCAACTCTTTTCAATACCTGTTATTCTGGAAACGCCAAAAAATGATGAAAACTCCGACCTAATCAACCTAAATAGCGTAAGAAAAATTATCAACAAATAATTTTCCATTATTCAATATATTGTCTTAAAAATATACTGAAACCGGCCGAATATTATAATGAGCTTTTCTATATCTTTGTTGAGGGATTTATATGATTAAACGTATTATCGTATTTCTGCTGATCTTAAATCCGGTTCTGCTTTTATCACAAAATAAAAAAAGCAAAAAAAACATCACAGGTATCAATACCACAATCCCGGTACAATCGCAGTACAGCAATAAATTTAAAATTGTTGACGTCTATTTTAACAAAAGAATTGATTTTAAAGGCAGGGGCGAAGTTCTTGAAGTGGAACTGAATATAAAAAACATGACTGACGAACCTCTGGATCTCTATGTTTTTGTTATTGCCACATTTGAGAAAAAGCAGCCGAAAAATTCCAGTTTTCTCCCTCCGATCCCGCAAAAAGACCGGATCAGATCCTTTGTGCCTTATCCCTTTGATCTGAAAAATTTCCAATATCCCGATGTTGATGACAGAGGGGTAGTTAAAAAGGATCAAAACGGCAGAGAAAAAACCCGCTACCTGAAATTTCCGCGCAATCCCAAAGCCGGAATTAATCCCTTTACAGGCAAACCCTATCATATCAAATATAAAAAATTGATAAGAACCACCCATTTAAGCAAGTATAGAAACAACTTCTTCTTTTTTAATGAAGTTGCTATCCTTATCTTCGACAAGCAGGGTAAACCGGCATTCAGGCAGCTTTACGAATTAACGAGCTACAGAAAATAGATACTAACCACTACAGCCCTTTTTTCTGTATATAACTAAAAATATATTTAAAAAGATTTACAAATCTATTATATTATTCCTATACTAAACAATAACCATTTACTGCCTGACCATGAGAAAAAAATTATATCATACAATAATTGCTCTGACTGTTATTCTTTGCAATAACAGCTATACACTATCCAATTCTCTGTTATCAGAGAACATCTATCCTTTTCAATCAAAACTCACAGGCATAAAAAATATTAACGGTAAACTGTATGCATTTATAGTTTTGCTCTACAATGAAAATCCGCACTTTGTTAACCTTATTCAGAAGGACAGTATACCCTTAAAAACCATGAGAGATGAGGGTTTTCATATAAAAGAGTATAAGAATTACCTGAAAACAATAAATGACCGGGAACTCCAAAAACTTGCAACTCTCTTATTAACAGTCTATCTTGAACCTAATAAATTTTCCGAACAAAAACTCAGATCAATTGAGAGAATACTGATGTCAAGAAATATTATTTTAAAATTCTCAAAGGATAAAAACATAGGCAAGATCAAAACCGTTCTCGATTACTGTATTTACGGGAAAAAAATACCCATTCATATTAAACACCCCCTCCTGACTATAAAGGAAAAGATATACAACATCCAACCTTTTATTTATTACGAGGAATTTTCCACCAGTAATTCAACATTCTACTTTGATATGATCTATATCAACTCAAATGAAGTTGAAAACGATTATATAATTGCAAAAAAAATAATAAATGGTTATGATGTAAAATCAATGTTCTTTGTGGGCTCAAGAGTTACAGATGAAATAAAATACTGCCTGAAAAAAGCATTCAACAATAAAAACAATAATATCAGAAAAAGCATCTGGGAAATGTTTGTGGTCCATGAATTAACTCACAAATTTCTTAACAATAAATTGAACTATTATGACCAGGTTATTGGAGAAGAGCTCTCTCTGTGCAGCACTATTTATGTAAATCCATTTCTGGGGCTTTCGGTCCTGTACAGTTACCTGAACTATAACTCTATTAATCCTCACAGAATAGCGGCTATGAACTTTGTAATATATGCTGCAGAAAGATTGGGAAATGAAGAAATTGAAAAAAATCCCGGATTACTTAAAGATATTAATGCTGTAAAGCTTAAGAAACTCTCCAAAGACTATTTTGATTCCAGAATCGTTACTTTAAATTAATATCCCCTTTACAACACCATATCTTTGCAGATGTCAGAACCTGTCTCTGAAATAAAGCCTTACAGGATTCTTTATCTTCATATCATGGTATTGCGCCTTCTTTTCACCGGTAAACAGGTTTATCCTAAGGCTTTCAATAACACTCCTGTCATTTTTGCCCCACATTGAAGCTTCAATTTTTTCCCAGATTTCCACTGTTTTTTCACAGGAAATTTTTAACAAATTCTCAACAGATTCATAATGTATTCCGGGTTTACCTGCCGGGTACTGCCATCTTTCTCTATGCAAGTTCAGCACGTGGTCATTTATCTCTCTTGGATCCGGATATCTGATCAAAAAATCGGAATAAGCGGGTATTCTCTTTTTTAAAAATTTCAGAATCCCTGCAATGCGTCTATTATTATTCCTTTTCAACCGAAAAGCGGCTTTTATTAAAGAAGGCAAAATATCAAGATACCCCCCGGTCATTAAATAGTTATTTTTATCATTTTTATCTTCTTTCCATACAATCTCTTTATATATTTCAGGATACTCCTTTGCAATTGATTCCAGTAAAAATATTTTTACAGCGCTGTGAAGTTTTTTTCGTCCTTTACTATTGTTTAAAAAGAACATTGACTCAATATTAAAGTCGCTCTTTTCACCGGAATATAGAAAATAATTGTCTATATTATATAAAAAAAGCAAATTCTGTTCTCTGTACAACATAATTTCATTCTTGTTATATGAATCGGGGAAACCGGACCAGTAAAAAATAAAGGGATAAAAAATCGAATCGCCCATTGCATGAGATATCAATCCATATAGATAAGCTCTCTGTATTCCGGCCCACTCAATATTCTTGTCATCATAGGAATAAATTTTATTGATCATAGATGCGAGCACTTTATGGACACCGCCATTGTGCATAAAAAAAGATATTTTATTTCCATATATATTTTTCTTATCCCTTTTTGGAATAAAATCAAAGATATCGGGCCCCATAGCTCCGAATAGAGCGGCTCTGTAAAATTCATCGGAATTAAAAAGAGTTTTAAGAGACTTTAACAGAAAACTCTTCTTTTTTCTTAAAGATAAGAAATTTATCGATTCATCTAAAATTTTTCTGTGAGTTATTATGCCCGGCATATTTATATTGATATTAATTTGGTCTTAAAAATAAATTTTAATATAACTTTAAAAAATAAAGTCAACTAAATAACATATTATCAGAGAAATATTTATTCTAAGAAGACTATTCACCATTCAGAAAAGCAATTGCCCGTTTTTCAGACCAGTATAATCTCTCCTTATTAAACTCAATAAAACCGACATGTCCTCCGGAAGCGGGAACCTCCATTGAAATATATTTATTCCCGGATACTTCTTTGTAAGGATAACATTTTCTACCGAGAAAAGGGTCATTTTCTGCATTAACTATCAGAGTTTTCACCTTTATTTTATGTATGAAAAACCTGCTGCTGCATTTTCGCCAGTAGTCCTCTGCATTTTTAAATCCATGAATAGGCGCTGTATATCTGTCATCAAAATCTTTAAAATTTTTAATGAGATGATAATTATGGTCATTGATCCTGTCAGGCATTACCTCCATCTTAGCCTTCACTTTTTTATGAAGCAGGATAAGAAAGCGTTTCATATAGATCCTGTTAACAGGTTTTGCCAGTTGGTAAGAACTTTCTTCAAGATCACAGGGAACTGAAAAAACCACTGCGCATTTAATGAGAGGATCGACTTTATCTCCCTTTTCACCAAGATATATGAGGCTAAGGTTTCCCCCCATGCTGAATCCTATGAGAGCAATAGATTTGTACTTTTTGATTTCAGCAGCATGTTTGACAACCAGATCAAGATCATCCGTTGTGCCGTTGTGATACATTCTCAATTGACGGTTTGTTTCACCGCTGCAGGTCCGGTAGTTCCACGCCAGCGCATCCCAGCCGCTATTATTTAAAGCCTTAACCATGCCGATAACGTAAGGCCTGTACGAATTTCCCTCAAGCCCGTGAGAAATAATGGCAAGACCATCACTCCCAACAGAAGACCAGTCCAGATCAAGGAAATCCTTATCCGGAGTATATATTCTCTCTCTCACATAAAATGACGAATCAAATTTTCTAAAGAGTGTCGGGAACACAGTCTGAACATGCCCGTTTTTAAAAAAAAGAGGCGGCCGGTAAACAAAATTTTTGTCTGCCATAAAAATATCCCAATAAATACACAAATACGCCGATTGTGTTTATATTAAAGCATATACAATTTAAGTATATTATTTATTTCTTGATAAACCTGTACAGTAAAAAATTATGAAACAGCAATCGGGATCAACCATTCCACTATTGGAGAATTAATTGCAAAGCGATGGAATCTGCCGGAATATCTTATCGAAACTATCAAATGTCATCACTCACCTTTGATCATCCAAAAGCAATACAGGGATATGTTTTTATTGTTTATTTTGCCAATATCATGTGCGGGATTGAAGATAAAAAATATTTCTATGATTTTATTGAAGATGATGTACTGGCCAGATTCAATCTTCAGAGCCTAACCAGATGTGAAAAAATTCATGAAGAGATAAAACAGAGCTATAATGAACTGCAAGAATAAAGCAATTTAATGGAGCCTGCTTTTGCCTCCCAGCAAAAATTTAACTCCTTCGTCAAGGCCCTCAAGGGTTAATTCAAACATGGGAAATATCTCATTAACCATGCTTATTGTCTTATTGTAATCCCAAGCTCTCCTTTGAATGGGATTCAGCCATATTGAATCCCTGAATTTATCCCTTATCCTTTGAAGCCAGACAATACCGGGTGTATCATTGTTATACCAGTATTCAACTGCCCCGTTTGCCCATGTAAGCTCATAAGGAGACATAGCTGCATCACCGACAATTATAAGCTTATAATCGTTATCTTCGCTTTTCAGAAAATCCGGAGTTGATATTGAATCGTTTCTCTCCATATCCCTCCACAGGTGCTGGTACGGACAGTTGTGAAAATAAAAGTGTTTAAATTTGCTTATCTGAGACGACGCAGCTGAGAATAATCTCTCAACCAGCTCCGAATATGGAGTCATGGATCCGCCAACGTCCATCAGAAGGATCACTTTAGAGGCCTTCTTCTCCTTCTTCTCCCAGATCAACTCTATTTCACCGGCATTTTTACATGTAGCGTCAATAGTGCTGTCCAGGTCAAGCTTCTCTCCTTCGCCCACAGGCAGAAGAGATCTCAGGTGCGAAAGGGCAACTTTCATCTGCCGCGTATCAAGAGTCCTGTCGCTGGAATAATTTCTGAAGGATCTCTTTTCAGCTATTTGTACCGCTCTTTTATGTCTTGAAACACCCTGGCCGATTCTGATACCGGCAGGATTATAACCCCAGGCTCCCTGCGTTGATCTGCCGCCCGTACCAATCCGTTTATTTCCTCCCACATGATCCTTATAATGCTCTCCGGCAAGCTGTTCCTCAAAATTCTTTAATATCTGATCCAGGTCCAGTTCTTCCATCTGCCTCTTCTCTTCTTCAGAGAGATTCAATTCCTTCACCTTTTTCAGGCCATCGAGAATCTTCCGCATGATCTCATCCGTAGTTTCAATGCCCTTAAAGGAATCAAGAAAAGCCATATCATATTTGTCAAAGTAGATCTCATTCTTCACCAGAATGGATCTGGCTATCTGATAAAAATGAATTAAACTGCAATTGTTGAGATTCAGCGAAAGGGCATGATGAAGCGTAATCCATTCATGAATTGAAACCGGAACTCCATATGCTTTTAAATTAAAGAAGAAATCAATAAACATTCCTGGCCCTCTTACTTGTACTATATGCATAATGCATTTTATCAGTATTATTGATCAGATCAAAATCTTCTTTTTTCTTTATCAGCGCTCCAAGAAAGGGCATCTCTTTCTCAACTTTCCTTGGAGATATCCCCCCTGCAATTAGAGCCTGAATCCAGTCAATCAATTCGCTTGTTGAAGGCTTTTTTCTAGCATATCAAATTTTCTGATCAAATAGAATTTTTTTAAGGCTTCCTTCATTAATTTAGCCTCAATATCGGGGTAATGGACTTTTATAATATCTATCATTAAATTCTCTTCCGGAAAATCAATATAGTGAAAGACGCATCGGCGCAAAAAAGGATCGGGCAGTTCTTTTTCACTGTTAGATGTTATGATCACAATGGGTCTGTGCTTTGCTCTGATAGTCTCTCCGGTTTCCGGAATATAGAAACTCATCTCATCCAGCTCATTCAGGAGGTCATTGGGAAATTCAAGTTCCGCTTTATCTATCTCATCAATAAGCAAGACTACCTGCTCTTCAGAGTTAAAAGCTTCCCCCAGCTTGCCCAGTTTAATATACTGTTTTATATCGGTTATATCCTTATCGCCGAATCTGGCATCATTGAGCCTCTGAACAGTATCATATACATAGAGCCCTTCCTTTGCTTTAGTGGTTGATTTCACATTCCAGACAATTATCTTCTTATCAAGACCTTTTGCTATGGAATGGGCAAGCAAAGTTTTACCTGTACCCGGCTCCCCCTTGACAAGCAAGGGCCTGCCCAGAGCTATTGACACATTAACGCTGTCCATTAACTGCGGAGATAATACATATTCATCGGTTCCTTTAAAATAATTCATAAACGCTTTCCTTTATCATTATTAAATTAATCATTCAGCTGCATAATTTTTGATCAGGGTTATTTTATTGCCAGAATATTTTCTACGGTTTTTGCTGCAATCTTAATATAATCACTTTTTTTTAATAAATCACTGTAATTTATTTTTATTTCTTCCCTTTTTCTGTTATTAACAAAAACAATAATTTCCAGGCCTTTGACATTCTTTCTTCTGCAATAACCGGTTTTGCAGAACCTGCAATTTGAAAAGACCAGTTTCATCTTTTTATTCTCAATTCTATTCCGGTAAACCCGAATATGGATCTGCCTTTCAATTTCATCAAAAAACTTCTTTATATATCTGTTGATATTATCATCTGAATACTGAGGCGAATATATTATCTCAGCATAAAAGCTCCCTCTTCTGACCGTCTTTTTTAGCTCTTTGATTTCAAGGCCGTAGGGAGTTCTGCCGTCCATGGATATTTTCTTTATGGTTCCATCCGGATATCTATACTCTACAGTACCGTCATAATCAAAGAAAATAATGACACCATCGGGCGCAAAGATCTCTCTCCTCCCGTCATTATATCTTACTATTTTTGTTTTATCCCTGAGTATAGCTGTTTCCTTGTGTTTAAACTTAAATATTGTAGTGCCGTCACTCTTTTTATAAATTTCCCTGTCGTTATTCCTCTTTACAAGTTTTGCGCCATAGTAATTGAAATTCAGTACATAGGCAAAGAGCGGACATGCAATGATCAGCAGTGATCCTGCAAGTACTAAAGGGGTTGATTTTCTGTTACTTCGACGTTTCAGCATAAATCTTTACAGAGCGCGGTATGCAATATCTTTTCTGAAAAAAGCTCCGTCAAAGTGTATTTTATTGATTTCACTGTAAAGACGGTCCCTTGCATCCTTTAATGTGTCTCCGGTACACGTTACATTCAAAACTCTTCCTCCGTTTGTATAACACCTGCCATTCTCTTTTTTTGTTCCTGCATGAAAGACGATAATATCATCCGATAGATCGTCAAGACCGCGAATCTCCTTTCCCTTTTCATAACCGCCCGGATAACCGCCCGATGACATAACTACGGTTATGGAATGTTTGTTTTTAAAAAAAATATCAATTTTATCAAGAGAACCCTTTACAGCGGCCTCGATAATGTCGCCAAGTCTTCCTTCAAGAAGAGGAAGAACAGCCTGGATCTCCGGATCTCCGAAACGCACATTAAACTCCAAAACACTGATCCCATCATCAGTGATCATCAATCCCGCATAAAGAACGCCTTTAAATGGAATGCCTTCCTTCTTCATTCCATCAACAGCGGGTTTCATTATCTTTTTGTAAACGAAGTCAAGCCTTTCATCTGTCATTACAGGAGCAGGTGCATAGGCTCCCATTCCTCCTGTATTGGGTCCCTTGTCGCCGTCAAATATCCTTTTATGATCCTGAGACGGAACAAGCATCTTGACATTATTACCGTCACAGATGCCCAGTATTGATGCTTCTTCACCAACCAGGTGATCTTCAACAAAGACTTTATCATTTTCCTTTACCATTTTGCTTATAAACTTCAGAGCTTCGTCCCTATGCTCAGGTATACCTACGCCTTTGCCAGCCGCAAGGCCGTCAAGTTTAATTACAATGGGATAATTATCAACAGTGTCAATGTATTTAAGCAATTCCTCTTTATTCGCGAATTCCTTATGATTACATGTAGGAATATTATATTTGTTCATTATCTGCTTGGCAAAGAGTTTGCTGCTTTCAAGCCGCGCCGCTTTTTTTGAAGGCCCGAATACCTGTATATTTCTCTCTTCAAGATAATCCGCAATACCTGCAGAAAGGGGAGCTTCAGGTCCCACTATAACCATATCAATATTTTTCTCCTTAACAAATCCGGCAATACCTTCAAAATCATCTGCCGAAATTCCAACTCTTAGTTTTTCTTTAATTCCTCCATTACCCGGCGTAACATAAACCTCATCGGAACTCCCGTCAGTTGACAGCCTCCATGCAAGGGCATGCTCCCTTCCTCCTGACCCGACTATTAGATATTTCATAATTCCTCCATTTTATGCAGGTTATTCACATTTTATTAATAATTGTTAATAACTCTGTTAAAAAATGAGCGCCTTTGTAATTATATCAAAAAGCATCGATTTTGTCCCTTGACAAAGGGCAAAATCCTGATCAAATCATATACCGATTCATTTAATATGGAAATTTTCAGTGATGATCGGTATAACAATTATTTTATAGTACTATGCACCTCTGAATCTGATATATTTTGAACAAATTGCTATAATACAAAGAACGATATAAATCAATATTATGTCAGGTATAAAAAAATCAAACAAAAAATTATAAAAATACTTATTTGCGGCAACGGTTCCGTGAGGGCTGATAAATGATCTGCCTTTTTGCTTGACTATCTCCGTAAGCAAATCATATATTACTTATGGTTAAAATAATATGAAAAGATTTATTGAAACATATAACAACGAAAACTTTGATATCATAATCATCGGAGGGGGCATTTCCGGCGCCGCAGCTGCCTATGATGCGGCATGCAGAGGTCTTAAAGTCGCTCTTGTTGAAAAGAACGATTTCGGCAGCGCAACATCTGCTGCAACATCAAAATTAATTCATGGAGGATTAAGGTATCTTGCAAATCTTGAATTCGGACTGGTGAGAGAATCCTTAAAAGAACGAAGAATTCTATCCGATATTGCTCCCAATTATGTTTATCCCATTCCGATTATGATACCCGGATATGAAGATAATAAATACAACAAATGGAAACTTAAATCGGGAATGATGCTCTACGACCTCCTCTCATTTGATAAGGGGCATACAAAAGATGACAGCAAAAAAATACCCAATCATATATCTTTAACAAGAGAAGAGGTTTTAAAACTGGAACCGGCTCTTGCATGGGACAATCTTTCAGGAGCAATAATCTATTATGACTGTATAAATATCTTTCCGGAAAGGCTTACCCTTGCCTTTATTAAATCAGCAGTAAATTACGGAGCTTCCGTATCCAACTATTCAAAAGTCGAAGACTTCATCTATAAAGACAGCAATATAATTACAGGCGTTAAGGTAAGAGATTTAATAAACAACAAATTAGCAGAGATAAACGGCACTCTTACGATCAATTGTGCGGGCCCCTGGGCCGATATAGTTCTCAACCTTGCCAAAAAAGACAGCCCTCACCACCAGATCAGAAGGTCTGAGGGAATTCATATTATTACAAAAAAGATATTTAATAAACATATAGTGGCATTTGCAACTCCCGAAGGACAGCACTTTTTTATAATTCCCTGGAGAGGCTTCTCTATTATTGGAACAACCGATAAGGATTACACTGGAAACCCGGGTGACTATTCTGTAAAAAAGGAAAGCATAGAAGAGCTTCTTCTCCAGGTCAACCGGTCACTCAAAGGTATAGATTTAAAATACAGCGACGTCATTCACTGTTACGGGGGATTAAGACCCCTTGTAGAAAGCCAGACAAAAAATAGTTACGAATCATCAAGAAAATATGAAATTTTCGATAATTCCGCTGATGGTATTGAAGGCTTAATAACTGTTGAAGGCGGCAAATACACAACAAGCAGACACCTTGCTGAAAAAGTCATCGATGTTGTGAGAAAAAAAATCGACAAAAAATTAAAGAAAACAATCACAGACAAAGAATATCTATACGGTTCGGAAATAAACGATATAAAGACATTCCTTGAGAAAATTAAATCGGAAAATAAGGATTTTGATGAAAGAACAATTGAATATCTCGGGAAAAACTACGGAACTCAATACAAGGAGATCCTTAATATTGCAAAAGAGAAAAAGATACTATCCGTACCTCTGAATAACGACGGAGAAATTCTTGCTCAAGTTGTATATGCGATCCGCAATGAAATGGCATTAACATTAAGCGACATTGTTCTCAGAAGAACAGGGATCGGAACACTCGGTGACCCGGGAGGAAAAACACTGAGAAAAGTCGCTTCAATTGCTGCCAAAGAATCAGGGTGGAGCATATTAAAAAAATATAAAGAGTATTTAAAAACAAAGAAACAGTTGCAGGTACCCGACTGATCTGTTCGATTCACTCATGTCTGTACACTATTATGAAGAGGAATTATGAAAAAAGGAACCGATCGATTTTATCCCTCTTGGCGTGAATCGCCTCCGGAGGAACGCTCTTACAGATCAATATTCAAATGGGGCAGCCCCAATATTTACAAACACCCCAATGCAAAACTATACAGCCTCCTTAAAAGCAGATTTGATCTTAATGACAGTCATTTTATCAACAGACAAAATGAAGGCGATGAAAAGGTCTCTTTAAGATCAAAGATCAATCTTAAAAAAAAACAGATCGATCATTTTAAAAAAATTGCGGGCAAAGAAAATGTATCAACAGAAGAATATGACAGATTAAAATACTCCACAGGAAAAACAACTGAAGAAGCATTAATGCTGAGACATGGAATAAAGGACAGAGTATCCGATCTGGTTATTCATCCTCGAAGTAAAAACGATATTATCAAAATTCTGCAATACTGCCGCAGAGAAAGAATACCGGTTTATCCTTACGGTGCAGGGTCCTCGGTAAATTTCGGCATACGACCCTCACGGGGCGGAATTTCGCTCGTAATGAGCACTCATATGAACAGGGTCCTTGAAATCAATGAAATAAACCAGACTGCAACTGTTGAAGCCGGTATAGGGGGCCCTCAATTTGAAGAAACCCTGAACAACGCTCCTGCAAAGTTTAATACAAAACTTCAATATACATGCGGCCATTTTCCTCAATCATTTGAATTTTCAACAGTGGGCGGCTGGATCTCTGCGCTGGGTTCAGGGCAGATGTCAACGTATTATGGAGACGCATCCGACATGGTTATAAGCCAGGAGTATATAACGCCGTCCGGCATAATAAAAACTCACAACTACCCTGCAGCAGCAACCGGTCCGGATATAGACAGCATCTTAATAGGAAGCGAGGGCGCCTTTGGAATTCTTGTCGAAGCAACATTGAAGATATACAGGTACATGCCTCAAAACAGAAGAAGGTTCAGCTTTATGTTCCCCTCATGGGAAAATGCCGCTTCCGCATGCAGGGAAATTTCTCAGGCCCAATTCGGCTTTCCTGCTCTCTTCAGGTTATCTGACCCTGAAGAGACCGATGTTGCGCTAAAGCTCTATAATGTTGAAGGGACAATTCTTGATTCCCTGATCAATCTAAAAGGATACAAGCCGATGGAAAGATGCCTCCTCATAGGCAGTACCGAAGGAGAGGATAGTTTTTCCGGAAATGTTAAAAATCAGATTAAAAAGGTCTGTAAAAAATTCAAGGGCATCTATATGACAGGGTATCCGGTAAAAAAATGGGAGCATGGCAGATATACCGACCCATATATGCGCGAAGACCTTCTCGATTACGGTATTATAATCGATACACTGGAAACATCCGTAACATGGGATAAATTGGACAGCGTACATAAAGGTGTCAGGGACTTTATTAAAGGCGAGACAGATGCAATATGTATGTCTCACTGCTCACATTTCTATATGCAGGGAACGAATCTCTATTTTATCATCATAATGAAAGAAACTTCTATTAGTGACTACAGAAAATTTTTATACGGCATTGTGGATCAAATCGTAAAAAAGGGCGGTTCTCTCAGCCATCACCACGGAATTGGGAAAATGCTTGCCCCATGGATGGAAAAGTATATTGGAAAAGAACAGATGGGTATTTTAAGAACCATCAAAAAACATCTGGACCCGAAAAATATTATGAATCCGGGAGGTCAATTGGGGCTGGACCTTCCCGGCAGATTACAGCGCAAATTATAAAAAATGGACATTGTAAGGGGATCAATAGTTCCTGAAAATAAAAGACTATATATTGAGGCTCCTTTACCCGATGAATTTAAAGCATTTATAAGAGAGAAAAAATGTTTTGCGATTCTTACTGACTCATTTAAAAAATTAAAAATTTAATATAATTAGCTTGAAATATTAATATTTTATACTGATAATCAGTTCATGGATAAAAGTGCAAAATTAAGCGAACTGGTCAGGTTAGGATCTCAATTGAATACGATCCAGGACCTGGATATGCTTCTTGAAAAAATCCTCTATGAAGCAAGGAGATTCGTAAATGCAGACGCAGGTACAATATACGTAAAAAACAGTGACCATCTTGTTTTTACTCATACTCAGAATGATACGTTAACAAAAAAACTTCCTTCCGGCGAAAAATTAATATACAATATATTTAAAGTGCCCATTAATCTTAAATCAATCAGCGGGTACGTTGCATCAACAGGAGAGATATTAAATATACCGGACGTTTACAATATACCTGAAAAATCTCCCTATACTTTTGACCCTACCTTTGACCGAATTTCAGAATATAAAACACAGTCAATGCTTACCATACCTCTGAAATCCAGCAGAGGGGATATGCTGGGCGTGCTGCAGGTAATAAACGCCCTTGATTCGGATAATAGGGTTACAGCCTTTAAAAAAGACGACGAACTCTACGTTGAACATTTTGCATCCACAGCAAGCATTATTCTCCAGAGAGCTCAGATGACCAGAACTTTACTTCTCAGAATGATTGCAATGGCTGAATTAAGAGACCCCAAAGAAACCGGAGCTCATGTAAACCGAGTTGCATCATTTTCCGTTGAACTATATGAACGGTGGGCCCGCTATAAAAGTATTCCGGAATATGAAATCGATTTAACCAAGGATTACCTTAGAATGGCTTCCATGCTTCACGATGTGGGGAAAGTGGGTATATCCGATTTAATATTGAAGAAACCGGCCCGTTTCACTGAAGAAGAATATGAGATCATGAAAACTCACACATATATCGGAGCCAGGCTTCTAAAGGATAAATACTCGGAGTTCGATGAAATAGCCCAGACCGTGGCACTAACCCATCACGAAAACTATGACGGAACCGGATATCCGGGCCATATAGATATTGATACGGGAAAACCGCTCATTAAAGACTCAAAAGGAAAAGCGGCAGGCTTAAAAGGTGAAGAGATTCCCATATACGGCAGGATCGTTGCCCTTGCAGATGTCTATGACGCACTAATGTCAATCAGGGTTTACAAAGAAGCATGGAGCGAAAAAGATACTCTTAAAGAGATAAAGGATCTTTCAGGTAAAAAATTTGATCCCGATATAGTGGACTGTTTTTTCGAATCTCTCAATGTATTGAAATCGATCTCTTCAAGATACAGGGAAAAAGACTAAGGTCTATTCAAATATCTGTTCTTAACATGCACATATTTTTCGGCCATTAGCACTGTCTCCCGCACCTGTTCCTCTGTTACTCTTTTGATAACTTTTCCCGGAGATCCCAGAACAAGCGAGTATGGCGAAATTTCAACTCCCTGAGTAACAACGGTTCCTGCACCTATAATTGAACCGTATCCTATTTTCACTCCATTTAAGATTATTGAACCTATACCTATTAAAACAGCATCTTCGATAAAGCATCCGTGAAGAACCGCGCCGTGGCCTACAACAACATCATTACCCAGAATACAAGGAAAATCGTCGGCAACATGGAGGCAGCAGAGATCCTGGATATTAGTTCTTTTACCAATGGAAATATAGTTTATATCCCCCCTCAAAACAGAACCGAAAAAGATACCGGAATCATTGCCGATCCTTACGTCGCCCGTAACAAGAGCCGATGGGGCAATAAAAACGCCTTCTCCCTTTTGAGGCTTAATATATCCTGTCCATCTAAACATTCTGAATAAAAATTAAGATATCCTTTACAGATAAAATTTACTATTGATGATCCATATACTGCAGGTATTTGTTGATGACATCATTTGTAATATAACCGAGTTCCAGCGCAACTGCGCCAAACTTCTTTTCGGGGCTATTTTTCTGAACCTTCAAAATTTCACCCACCTGACCTAGAGTAATGAAACGGTTTCTTACAAGAAATTCGCCAATTTTTTCTTTCTTCATTTTCATAGCTGATATTCTATAATATAATCTATTTCTCTTCGGATATTACAGCAAAGTCGGATACAATATCATTCTCTTTTACATCGAGCAGTTTAACTCCCACTGTGGACCTGCCCTGAGTATTAATATCCCTTGCCTGTACCCTTATTGTCATGCCGCTTCTGGAACTAATTATTATTTCATCCGAAAGAAACACTGACCTTATGCCTGCAGCACACCCGTTTTTTGGAGTTACTTTCAGGTAAAGCATTCCTTTTCCGCCTCTTCCTTTATTAACAAAATTATTGTAATTTACTCTTTTCCCATAGCCTTTTTCAGATATAACAAAAAGCGTGGAATTCTTCTTAACAACATCTATGCCAATCACTCTGTTATCCTTAGACATCCTGATGCCGATAATACCTGCTGCAGTCCTGCCCATGGACCTCATCTTTGACAGATTTGTTCTTAACAGATGACCGTCCATTGTTGCTATTACAATATCATCATTTTTATGTACAACCTGAACTCCAACCAGTTCATCCCTCTTTTTCAGGTTAATTGCAATGATGCCGCCCTTTTTCGCATTTATAAAGTTACCGATCTCCGATTTCTTTAAAATACCATCCCTCGTTACCATACAGAGATAGCTGTCCGATTGAAAATCATCTACTGAACATATTGCAGTAATAAATTCCCCGGAGGATATATTGATCAGGCTCTTAAGGTTCTTTCCTCTGCTGTTTTTAGACGCCAAGGGAATCTCATAGGCCTTCATTGCAAATATTTTGCCTCTGTTGGAGAAGAAAAGGATAATATCATGAGTGGTGCAGATTGTCATCATCTTAACGAAATCATCTCTTTTGGAAGACATACCGATTACACCTTTTCCTCCCCTTCTCTGCTTCTTAAAGGTATCAATGGGCAGCCTTCTTATAAAACCGTCGTTTGAAATGGAGATTACCACATCCTCAACAGCTATGAGGTCTTCCATATTGAAATCTCCAGCTGTTTCCGAACTCGCTGCAATTTCGGTCCTTCTTTCATCTCCATACTTCTTTTTTATTTCAAGCAGCTCCTTTTTAACTATGTTAAGAATCTTAATCTCGCTTTTCAATATCTCTTTCAATTCTTTTATAAGCTTTAAAAGAGATCTCAGTTCCTCTTCGATTTTTTTAACTTCCAAACTGGTCAATCTCTGGAGTCTCATCTCCAGTATTGCCTTTGCCTGAATTTCAGACAAACTGAAAGTTTTTATCAGCCTTTTGCCCGCTTCATCCGGGGTTTTTGATGATCTGATTATATTAATTACTTCGTCAATATTGTCCAGAGCGATCTTCAGGCCCTTTAATATATGAGCGCGTTCTTCGGCTTTCTTAAGTTCGTATTTTGTTCTCCTGGTAATAACATTCTTTCTATGGAGAATATAATTGGACAGAATTCCCTTTAAATCGAGAATCTCAGGCACATTGTCAACAAGAGCAAGAAGAATAATTCCAAAGGAACTCTGAAAGGGAGTATGTTTATAGATCTGATTTATTATAACACTGCTGTTGGCGTCTTTCTTAAGTTCAATGACAATTCTCATTCCTCTTCTGTCCGATTCATCTCTGATAGCGGAGATGCCCTCAATAACCCTGTTATTCACAAGATCGGCAATTTTTGTTATCAATGATGCTTTGTTAACCTGATATGGGATCTCAGAAATTATAATACTCTCACGTCCCTTTTTGCCTGTTTCAATTTCATACTTTCCCCGGATCTTGATACTTCCCCGCCCTGTTGAATAAGCTTTATAGATACCTTCGGTACCGATAATTGTTGCAGCAGTGGGGAAATCGGGTCCCTTAATATATCTCAAAAGCTCTTTAATTGAGATATCGGGATTTTCTATCAACGCTACTGTCCCGTCAATAACCTCGGAAAGATTATGAGGGGGGATCTTTGTAGCCATGCCCACCGCAATCCCTTCCGATCCGTTTACAAGGAGGTTGGGAAAAGAAGCAGGAAGAACCTTCGGTTCTTTTCTTGTCTCATCAAAATTGGGTACAAAATCGACTGTCTCTTTGTCAATATCGCGCAGAAGCTCTTCTGCAATTTTATTTAAACGGGCCTCGGTATACCTGTATGCAGCCGGAGGATCTCCGTCAATAGAACCAAAATTTCCCTGCCCGTCAATGATCGGGTTTCGCAGGGAAAAATCCTGGACCATTCTCACCATAGTATCATAGACTGCTGCATCTCCATGGGGATGGTAATTACCTATAACCTCACCGACAATCTTTGCAGACTTAACATAGGGCCTGTCGCTTCTCCATGCCCTTTCATTCATAGCATGGAGAATTCTTCTGTGAACAGGTTTTAATCCGTCTCTGATATCCGGAAGAGCTCTGCCTACAATAACACTCATGGCATAATCCAGGTAGGAACCCATCATCTGGTCTTCAATTTCAACATTTACTATCTTCTCCTTCGGGGTTTCTGTTTTTTTAGTCACCGCAGTTATCTCCGTGAATTAAATTGAATTGAGTAAATTGAAATTATATTTATTAAAGGTCGAGATTTTGAACATTCTTTGCATTCTCTTCAATAAACTGTCTTCTTGCTTCAACTACATCTCCCATCAAATCCGAAAATACTTTTTCAGCCTCAATTTCGTCATCCATCATTACTTTTAAAATCGTTCTGGTTTCAGGATTCATGGTTGTTTCCCACAATTGATCCGGATTCATTTCGCCAAGACCTTTATAACGCTGGATATGTACTTTTGAACCCTTATATTCTTTAAGTATGTTGTCCCTTTCCTTGTCACTGTAAGCATAAAAAGATCTATCTTTTATCTTAATATTGTAAAGGGGCGGCTGGGCAATATAAAGATAACCCAGTTTGATCAAATCTTTCATATATCTGAAAAAGAAGGTTAATATTAAAGTTCTGATATGAGACCCGTCAACGTCGGCATCAGTCATAATTATTATCTTATGATATCTGGTTTTGCTTGCATCAAATTCATCTGCGCCGATTCCAGTACCTATTGCCGATATAATCGTTTTAATTTCCTCGTTAGACAGGATTTTATCAAGCCTCGACTTTTCGACATTTAATATCTTTCCCTTTAATGACAATATTGCCTGATAATTCCTGTCCCGCCCCTGTTTTGCCGAGCCTCCTGCAGAATCTCCCTCAACAAGATACAATTCGCACTTTGACGGATCTCTTTCGGAACAATCGGCAAGCTTGCCCGGAAGGTTGCTTCCCTCGAGAGCGTTCTTCCTTCTTGTCAGGTCTCTTGCCTTCTTGGCCGCAATTCTCGCGCTTGCCGTAACAATACACTTCTCTATTATCTTTTTTGCATCCTGAGGATTATCCTCAAAATACATGCTCAGATTCTCATTGGTTATTGATTCAACAATTCCCTTTACTTCGCTGTTGCCGAGTTTCATTTTTGTCTGACCTTCAAACTGAGGATTGGGGATCTTAACACTGATTATCCCCACCAGACCCTCCCTTGTATCTTCACCGGAAATTTGAGAAATTTTCTTATCCAGTTTCTCTTTCTTTAAAAAATCATTTATTACCCTGGTAAGGGCGGACTTGAATCCGGCATGATGTGTTCCGCCCTCTTTTGTATTGATGTTATTGGCGTATGTAAAAAATGTCTCCGTATATGAATCTATATACTGTATTGCCGCCTCAACATCCACATCATCTCTGTTAGCATGGAAATAGATCGGTTTTTTTATTATGGGAGTTTTATTTTTATTCAGATGCTCCACAAAAGATATTAAACCGCCCTTGAACTGAAATATATTTTCTCTTCCCTTTCCTCTCAGATCGCGAAGATGTATTTTAACTCCCGCATTCAGAAAAGCAAGTTCCCTCAGTCTTTTTGACAGCGTATCAAAGTTAAATTCAACGGTCTCAAATATCTCCTCATCAGGCCAGAATTGTACCCTGGTTCCTCTCTTCTTTGTTGTTCCTTCGGCTTTTAGCTTTGTTTTTGGAATTCCCTTTCTATATTTCTGCCTGTAAACTTTACCGTCCCTGTAAACTTCAACTTCCATCATTTTAGACAGCGCATTTACCACCGATATGCCTACACCATGAAGCCCGCCGGAAACCTTATACGATTCATTATCAAATTTACCGCCTGCATGCAGTTTTGTTAAAACAACTTCAAGAGCGGACATATCATAAACGGGATGGCGGTCAACGGGAATTCCTCTTCCGTTATCAAAAACCTCAACAGAATTATCATTATTTATTGTTACGATTATATTATCGCAAAAACCCGCAAGTGCTTCATCAATTGAATTATCCACAACCTCATAAACGAGATGATGAAGACCGTTATGGTCCGTTGACCCGATATACATTGCGGGTCTCTTTCTGACAGCTTCAAGACCTTCAAGAACCTGTATATTATCAGCGCTGTACGATTTACTCATTATATCTTCTCCAGACAAAATCTTTGATAAAAGATGTTCTTTTTATAATAGTATGGGGACTCACATTGCTGGCAATAATCTCATTATCATCTAATAATATAACAGAACAATCTTCCTTTCCCATATTTTTTTGCATCCACCTGTTTTCATCGGATAACAGTACCGTAACAGCATTAAATATTCCTATGCACTTTCTGCCGGATACTATCTTTTTATTGCCTATATGAATATACATCTCATACTTTCGGTTTATTCCATTTTATTTTTCTAACTTCAATCTTCAAATTCTTTATTAACTCACCTGACAAAGAATCATTAATGCTTTTAATAATACTATCCTTCACTACTATCAATTCATTTGCATAAACCGAGTGGTCCACTGATATAAAAAGAGTTTTTTTAAAAATCCTTTCAGGAATACTGTGAGAAGAAATAATATTACCTGTTAAATCAGGCCAAATACGCCTGATACTGAATATTAAAAAAGATTCTCCGCCGTTAAATTCATCAATAATATCAGATAAAATTTCATTGATACCTATCAACTTTTTCTGTCTGGTATTTCCAAAACGAAATTTCATTTTATAAGTTTAAAAAGCTCAATGAATAATTTGGTTTCAATAATAATATTATGTCGTTTTTAGTCAAGAAATTGTATAAGTTTTAAATTTCTATGGGGATAAACTTAAAAATTTTGACTATTATAATCAGCGTTAAATATAAAGGCCAAATATATTATATAATAATCAATTTTCAGTTATTCCTGCATAATTTACTAAAAATCTTTTATAGGTACTAATAACATTCATGCTGTCAAAATAACCTGAGTTGGTCATTGTAAAAATTACCTGATTTCCTCTCTGAAAAAGCCCGATCATATTTTCTCTTCTATTTTTGTCAAGCTCTGAGAAAATATCGTCTATAAGGATCAGACTTTTCTTCTCAGTAATTTTCTCAATAATATCACATTCGGATATTTTAAGAGATATTGCAGCTATTCTTTTCTGCCCCTGCGAGGCATAATTTACAAAGAGTCTCTTATTGTTTAAAAAAAGATAGTCGTCTCTCTGAGGTCCTATTCCGGTTGAACCGAACAGAATATCCTTATCTCTTCTTTGCTGTAATTCACTGAGAATTTCATCTCTATGCATCGATTTTATTGAAGAATTATATTCTATCACAGGTACCGAATCAGTGCCTGCAATCTTTTCATAAGATAAAGAAAATAATTTTGAAAACTCTTCAATAAATTCTTCTCTTTTTTTTACAATAAAATAAGAAGAATCGGCAAACATGCTGTCCCATATATCAAGTTCGTTATAATAATTGCTTCTCTTCTCTTTGAGTTGTTTTAAGATCGTATTTCTTGATGATAGTATCTTTTTATACTTGTTCAAGACCTCAAAGTAAGAAGGATCAATTTTTGAAATTACACTGTCAAAAAATCTCCTTCTTAAATCGGGAGAACCTGAAACAATATTAATATCAACAGGAATAAATACAACAGTCAAAAGTTTTCCGAAATAGTCTGATGCTTTTTTAATCTCCCTGTCATCAATTTTAATTTTTTTCCGCACATTTCCGTTGTCTATATTGCAGCCAACTTCAAACTTTCTGTATTCATTTTCCTTAATTAAAGACTTGCAGTAATAATAGTTCTCGCCCCATCTAATGATCTCTGAATCCGGAATATTTCTAAAAGATCTTATATTCGATGCAATATAAATTGCTTCAAGAATGTTTGTTTTGCCGATGCCGTTTTCGCCTATTATAAAATTAAGACCAGGAGAAAATTCAATATTCAAATTATCATAGTTTCTGAAATTCTGTAAGATCAACCTGTCAATATACATAAAAGAGATAGAGCCTCTTAACTTAAAAGAAGATAATGGTACCTGAACTTTTATAAAATCCTTTATAGAATTTCTAAAAAGATCATTTAAGCTCGATAGGCATTATAACTGATATATAGTCCTTATCCTCATCTGTTGTGAAAGTTACCGGACTCATCTGACCGGTTATGCCGCACTTTACAGTGAGCGAATCTATTTCCCTGAGAGTTTCAATCAGAAATTGAGCATTGACTCCGATTGATATGTTTTCATTGGAATTGGATTCTATATTTATCTCCTCAGAGGCTTCACCAAGTTCAGGAGTCCTGGCCTCAATTACGAGTATGTCTTTACTGAAGGATAAAACGATCTTATTTGCCGGTTCTCTTGTAAATATCATAGTTCTCTTAACAGAGTCAAAGAGCTTATTCTTATCCATTACTGCTTCAATACTATGTTCCTTTGGAATAACCTGTCTGAAGTTAGGAAACTGTCCGTCAACTACCCTGGATATTATTTCAGTTTCTCCTGCCTTGAAGAAAAACCGGTTATTATTATATGCAAAATAACATTTTCCCGACGATTCAAGAAGTCTGAATATTTCATTAACGGTTTTAAGAGGAATAATAATCCCGTCTTCCAGATCTATCTCACTTTTTATTTCCCTTGTAATTACCGACAGCCTCCTTGAATCGGTTGCCGCTAAAGTTAAATTTTTTTTCTTATCAGTAAAAAAATAAATTCCATTAAACACCGGTTTGATGGAATCTGCTGAAGCAGAATAGGATACTTTTTTTATCATTTCCTTTAAAATTTTCTGTTCTATTTCTATTGAATTTTCACTATTAAAATCATTAATTTCAGGATAGTCATCTGAAGCTGCACCGATAAGAGTAAAACGCCCTTTAATGTCCTTTGACTTTGTCTTAATAGAAACGGAATTGGAATCATCTATATCGATAACAATTTCATCCTCCGGCAGCTCTTTCAGGAGATTTGATAATTTTTTTCCGTTAAGAGTTAAAGAACAGACAGAATCGGCATTCACACCTATTGAGGTTCTCAGAGCTATCTCATTATCCGTAGAAATAATCTCCATTTTTTTTTCCGAAATATTAAAAAGGCAGTTTGCCAGGATCGTATTTATATTCTTTGACGAAATAATAGAATCCGCAGTAACAACGGCTTTCAGCAATTTTCCTTTTTCTGTAGTTAGTTTCATTTTTCCCTCTCATGCTACTATAATTAATATAAATTAATTATAATTAATATAGTTGTAATAGTAGTTCGGATAATATGTTAATAAATATACTAATTCCTGATTTAGTCAGGAATTAGCTATTTAATAAATTGTGGATAATTTAAAGCGTTTTTTGTAATTATCAAATATTTTGTAAATATGCCACATTTAATTATTATTTTTTACTTTTTTAATCTTTTTAATAACAGGCTATATATATATTATTAACAACTTATTAACTGCTTAATTCAACAATTAGATCTTCAATATACTCTTTTGTTTCCATATCTCTTTTCATATCTTGTTCGATCTTATTTATTGCGTTCAAGACTGTTGAGTGATCTCTGTCGCCGAATTCTTTGCCTATTTCCGTAGTAGTAAGTTCCGTTAGTTTTCTTGCCAGAAACATTGCTTTGAATCTTGGCTGTATAAGTCTGCTGTGTCTGCTTTTTGATTTAAGTTCTTCAACTGATACATTTTCTTTTTCAGCAATTTTAAACATTATATCTGCAATTGTGACTTTTTTACTGGATTCATGATCGAACAGATCTTTAAGGTGCATTTTTGCGTGATAGGTCGTTATCTGTTCATTGAATTGAGATGAAACAAGTTTCAGTCTGATAATAGCTGCTTCAAGAGCTCTTATTGTGGATCTTATCCTCCTTGCTATATAGTTAATTGCTTCGTCGGAAATATCCAGATTTTCTTTGACAGCATTGTTCCTTAGTATTGCTTCTCTTGTTTCGAGATTTGGAGACTGAATATCCGTTATCATTCCCCATTCAAAACGGGAAATCAATCTGTCAGTGAGTGTGGACAACTGTTTGGGAGGTCTGTCACTTGTTATTACGATCTGTTTTTTATTCTCATAAAGTGTGTTAAAGGTATGAAAAAATTCATTTTGTGTTTCCTCTTTTTTTTCAATGAACTGGATATCATCTATCAATAGCAGGTCAATGTTTCTGTATTTTATTTTAAAACTTGCCTGAGTATTTGACATGATTGACTGAATAAATTCATTTATAAACTGATCTGTGGGAACATAGAGTACTTTCAAAAAGGGTTTTTCTTTTATGATATAGTGTCCTATTGCCTGCATAAGGTGAGTTTTCCCGAGTCCGGTAGCTCCGTAAATAAAAAGCGGATTAAACTGGGTTGCCGGAGCATGAGCCACAGCATTGCCTGCGGCATGAGCAAGCTGGTTATTGGGCCCTATAATAAAATTTTCAAAGGTATACTTTGGGTTGAGAACAGCGTTATTTTTCTCATCTAAAATGTTGTTAATATTTTTCTTTTTGTTGATGGTATTATTCTCCAGGTTAAAGCCGTTGTTTATAACGAATTCACACTTATATTTATGACCGGTTATACCTTCAATGATATTTTCTATCTGATGTGAATATTGATCCGATATATGACGGCTTGCAACGTCATCCACTACTTTTATTTTTATAGTAGAATCCGTTATTCCAACAGGGCTTGTATCTTTAAGCCACATATCAAAAGATTGTTTGTTTATATTTGACTGAAGGAAACTTAATACCTTATTCCAGATTTCTGTTGTTTCAGCATTCACATTTTACCTCATTAATTATCCACAAATGTTAATAACTTTGTTTATAAGTATATTAATGTTCAGTATTAATAATTTTATAATATTTTTGTGTTTTTTAACTTTAATAAATTTTATATTAGAAATATAAAAAGATTAATGTTAAATCACCAATTATCCGGAACAGTTTAATTCAATATCAAAAAAATGTATATATTTTCGTTAAATTATTTCTTGTGGAACTTATTATTTAATAATTATTTATTATTTTTTTGGCAACAAATTAATTTATAAAGAATGCCAATTAGAAAAAAAAATTTGATTTCTTAATTACTTAGGGATAAGCTGTTAATAACATAGCATTATTGTTAATAAGAGTGTTAATTGTTGTGTATAAATTATGAATAAGTTGTTAATTTTTTTTTAATTACATAACATATTTAATACTTGTAATTTATTCTTAATGATAAATTTTGATTTTTTATATTATTCAAAGCTCTGTGTTTATGCAAATGAATGGAAATTTTATATAAGATGAAGGAGAAAAATTATGAGGGGCTTACTGTGCAGGTTATTGATTATTGCTTTTCTGACTTTAAATGTAACTGAAGGGTTCAGCGGAGAATTTAATGGTAAACTGGGAACATCCTACGCTGATGAACCGGCTAAATTCGGTCTTGATATAAGCTTGAATTATTATTATTTATTGGATCCCTATTTTGTCACCGGAATAGAAGGAGATTTTTTCTGGATCAAATGGGATAGAACCATGGGAAGCAAAGAGATAGGTCAGACAACCGCTGCAATAAAGGCTAAAACAAATGTTTACATAATGCCGGTATTTTTTAATGCTCAGGTGAGATTGCCGAAACTGGCCGAAAAAATTTACGTTGAACCTTCACTGACAGTGGGTCTGGGTTATTCATTTATGTTGTTGGATAATTCCATTCCTGAATATACGGATTCCGGGGTAACTCAGGAAGCCAGGGATGAAATAAAATTTTACAGCGGTTTTGCATGGCAGGTAATTGCATCAATATCTTTCAGACCCGATCCGGATTCAAGAGTACACTTTACGGTAGATGCCGGATTCAGAGGGACTAAGCCGGAAAGAGAGAATATCGAATTTAATATGTCCGGTTTTTTAACAAGAGTCGGAGTTAAGTTCTATATATAAGAATCAGCTGAAATCTTTAAAGAACATATCTTCATTTAATATTATATATGTATATCCCTGTTCTGTAAGAAAAAGTTGCCTGTTATGGGCAAATTTTTCTTCAACTGTGTTTGAACTGATTATCGTATAAAAGTAAGCTTTGTTTTCGCCTCGTTTAGGCCGTAAGATTCTGCCAAGCCTCTGAGCTTCTTCCTGTCTCGAGCCGAAGGTGCCTGAAATCTGAACTGCAACATTTGCATCCGGAAGATCGATTGAAAAATTCGCGACTTTTGAGACAACAAGGATCTTTATTTCGCCGGTTCTGAATTTTTGATAGAGGTTTTCCCTTTCTGCAACAGGAGTACTGCCCGAAATTAATGGCAGCTTGAACTTTTTTGAGAATTCCTTAAGCTGGGAAATATATTGCCCGATTATCAGAATATTGGAACTCTTGTGATATTCGATTATTTTTTCTGCAATTTTATATTTTCTGAAATTTTCGGAGGCTATTCGGAATTTTTCTCTGTCCCTGGAGACTGAATATCCCGCACGGATATCATCGGGAAGTTCAACTCTTATTTCAGAGCAGATGGCTTTTGCGATCCATGAAGTTTTTTCAAGGACTTTCCACGGAAGGTCAAATTTCTTCGGGCCTATTAAACTGAAAACGTCGGATTCCATTCCGTCTTCCCTTATTAATGTAGCTGTAAGGCCAAGTCTTCTTTTTGATTGGATTTCCGATGTCATTCTAAAAACAGGCGCAGGAAGAAGATGCACTTCGTCATAAATAATAAGGCCCCAGTTTTTTGAATTAAAAATTTCAAAATGAACAAAAGGATCCGTTTTCTTTTTCCTGTAAGTTAAAATATTGTATGTAGCTATTGTGACAGGTTTTATCTCTTTTTTTTCTCCGGAAAATTCGCCGATCATATGGTCGGTTAGATTTGTTTTATCCAGCAATTCTTCTTTCCACTGACGCAATGCAACGGTATTTGTAACAAGGATAAGTGTTTCGGTTTTATAGAGAGCCATCTCTCCTATTCCGATTATAGTTTTGCCTGCACCGCATGGAAGAACAATAATGCCGCTTCCGCCTCCGAGTCCTCCTCCTTTATAGAATGAGTTTATTGCGCTTTGCTGATAATCCCTTATTGTAAAAGGATGCCCCTTGAGAGTGGTTTCTCTCAAAGAGATTGAACAGGGATCGCCTTCTTCGTAGCCGGCCAGGTCTTCAACGGGAAATCCTATTTTTATTAAAGCCTGTTTGATGTGTCCTCTGAAGTTTGCCTTGATTAAAATAGAAGTGTCGTCTATTTTTTTATCAATGAATTCGGTGATCTTCTTATGATTTAATATTTCATTTATTAAAATCGTATCTCTTGATACCAGTATGATGCCGTTGTTCTTTTTGATAAGTTTCAGCAATCCGTATCTGTTCATCTGTTCTTTTACAGTTGCAATAACAACCTGAGGTATCTCATATCTGGAAAAAAATGTAAGCTTTTCTATTATGTCTTTATAAGTTAAACCTGAAGCTGCAGCGTTCCAGAGCGACAGAGGGGTGATCCTGTAGGTATGAATATGTTCCGGGCTTTTTTCAAGTTCGGCAAAAGGTGAAATTGAGTCACGGGCATTTTCAAATTCCGGATTATTGACTTCAAGAAGAAGCGTATTATCGCTTTGTATTATCAGTGGTTTTGTCATTATTATATTCCGGTTTAAGAATTGAAATTAAAGAAAAGCCTTTTATGATTGCTTTAGATGATTTGTCAATCGATAAAATGAAAGATAAGGCAATAAAATATATTAATTTATCGTACCTTTTTTATACAGATATTTTTCAGTATTAATTATTGATAAAAAGTAGTTTAAGCAATCGTCATATTGATCCAATTCATATCCGAATGCAGTTTCAGACCTTGAAGGCAATTCAAAAATATCAAGCCCGAAATAACATGACTGGATAATAATCTGCAGAAGAATTCCATGGCTGAAATCGGTTAGTTCCATTTTATCAAGAGATGAGGTTTTATATGCTTTAATACCGGAAAGGGGATCCGTTAAATCGAATTCTGTTTCATTGTTAAGCACGCTGGAGATTGTCCCTGTTATTTTAATATATCTTTCAGGTATTTTAGAATGGTTATAGTTTTCAAGAATTCTGCTGCATGTGACAATGTCGTAGCCGTAATTAATATTTTCTATCATCTCAGAAATATCAACTGAATAATCTGTTCCTGCAGGATCAACAGTAATAAATTTATCATAATTAAAGTCTCTTGCATATTTATAACCGGTGATGATCGAGGCTCCATATCCGAGGCATGTTTCATGTTTGATATACTTTATTGAAGAGTTATCCTCAAACATATCTAATAGATTTTCCGTTGATCCGTCGTCTACCAGCAGAATATCGGTATTTTTGTAATTGCTTAGTTTATTGACCAGTTCTTTTATTCTTGTTGAACTGTTGTAAACAGGTATTATAATTATTGTGCTTGATTTCATCTGTTTCTTATTAACAAAACATTTACGAAAGATTCGCCGGATGAAGTTTTGCGCTTAATTTTATTTATAGTGATATTTACAAAGATTGATAATTAATACAAATGTCAAGGAACAATTTTTATTTAATCAATGGGGCCGCTTTACAATTCTGTCAGCTCTGCTTTAATGAGCTCTGTTACTGCTGCTTCACAGGTTTTTCTTAAGTTCATTCTTAACATATCAAACATTTTATCAGGCTGATCCATAATTTGCTTGAAAATTTCCTTAATCTCAGGCAAATTATCATCATTCATATAAAACATGGTGTGTACCTCCTCTTTATTTAATTTAATTTGATTTGATTTTAAATTATCCGAAGTCTAAGTCTATGCACCATGTTTTATTTCTCAAGTAAATTTACACAATTTAATATGTACTACCAAAAAATCCAAACGCACGGGTAGAAACGACTGAATAAAAAGTAACTTTGAAAACGAATAGAGGGAATTAAAATATATGGCAAAAAAGAATAATAACGGAACAGACGAACCATTGGAAAAACAACTTTGGAAATCAGCTGACAAATTGAGGAAAAATATTGATGCAGCAGAATACAAACACGTTGTTCTCGGACTGATTTTTTTAAAATACATCTCTGATGCTTTTGAAGAGCTTTACGAAAAACTAAAAGCAGGAGAAGGCGAATACGCAGGAGCAGACCCAGAAGACAAAGACGAATACAAAGCTGAAAATGTGTTCTTTGTGCCAGGTGATGCTCGTTGGAATTTTCTTTTATCCAAAGCAAAGCAACCTACTATTGGAAAAACTGTTGACGAAGCAATGGACGCTATCGAAAAGGAAAACCCATCACTAAAAGGTGTTTTACCAAAAGTTTATGCAAGACAAAATCTTGACCCGACAAGTTTGGGCGAGCTTATTGACCTAATTGGAAACATTGCTTTGGGTGATGCCAAATCAAGAAGTGCCGATATTCTCGGACACGTTTTTGAATATTTTCTTGGAGAATTTGCCCTTGCCGAAGGGAAAAAGGGCGGACAGTTCTATACCCCGAGAAGCGTTGTTGAATTATTAGTTGATAGGGTAGAGCCATACAAATGACGAGTTTTTGACCCCTGTTGGGGTAGTGGTGGAATGTTCGTCCAATCTGAAAAATTTGTAACCGAACATCAAGGAAAAATAAACGATATTTCAATTTATGGA
>JAJRXZ010000063.1 GCA_024276015.1 Spirochaetota bacterium
GCGTCCCGCCAGCTCTCCTCTGACACCGAAAAATCAGAGAACACCCACTCATAACCTCTGACGCAGTTGAAAAAAAGTGAGACATGGGTATTGACAAAGGATTTTTTTTTTAGTACCATTAATTTATATAATAAATTTTAAATTTATTGTTCATTTTGCCGATCATTTCTTTTTCAATATCCTGAATATATTAAGCTGATGTATTAGTATTTAATAAAGTTTAAAGTGGTGTCAAATTATTCCTTGTGCAGAATTTAAATGCCCGCTTTGTCTTTATATCATATCAGAGGAGGAAAGCTATGAGAATGGATAAATTGACATTAAAAGCGCAGGACGCAATAACAACTGCGCAGAATATTGCAACTGAAAAGAATCACTACGAGATACAGCCGGAGCACCTTTTAAAAGCTCTTATTGATCAGGACAGCGGTATTTTCAGTTCAATTGCAAGTAAAATGGGCGTTTTGATCAAAGATATCCGAAATGAACTTAACAATGCTCTTGATTCAATGCCGAGACAAATAGGAGCCGGCCCGGGCGGCGGAGCTATGTCTCAATCTCTGAGAGAAGTGATAAATCAGGCTTGGGACGAATCCGTGAAACTTAAAGACGATTATCTCAGCACCGAACATATGATACTGGCTCTGTCAACTACAGGAGCAAATAAAGCAAGAGAAATACTAAACGCTCACGGATTCAACAGAGATAATATATTAAAAATACTCATGGATATAAGGGGAACCCACAGGGCCGACGGAGAAAATGCGGAAGAGAAATATAACGCCCTTGAAAAATACAGCACAGATCTGACAAAACTTGCCAGACTAAACAAACTTGATCCTGTAATAGGCAGAGACGAAGAGATAAGAAGAATCATGCAGGTTTTAACAAGGCGCACAAAAAACAATCCGGTCCTCATAGGCGAACCGGGAGTCGGCAAAACCGCAATTGTTGAAGGCCTTGCTCAGAGGATCATTGCCGGCGACGTTCCTGAAAATCTGAAAAATAAACGCCTTGTTGCTCTTGACATGGGCTCGCTCATTGCAGGCGCAAAATACAGAGGCGAATTTGAAGACAGACTTAAAGCAGTCATAAATGAAATAGTCGAATCCAGCGGAGAGATCATTCTCTTTATTGATGAACTTCATACACTGATCGGCGCAGGAGCAGCCGAAGGATCGGTAGATGCGTCAAATATGCTGAAACCTCCGCTGGCAAGGGGAGAACTGAGGAGCATAGGCGCAACAACCCTGAATGAATACCAGAAATATATTGAAAAGGATAAGGCTCTGGAAAGAAGGTTTCAGCCTGTATATACAAAAGAACCCACAGTTACAGATACTATTGCCATTCTTCGCGGATTGAAGGAGAAGTATGAAGTTCATCATGGAGTAAGAATATCCGACTCCGCAGTTGTAGCCGCAGCCATTCTATCCGACAGATATATAACCGAAAGATTTTTGCCCGATAAAGCTGTGGACCTCATTGATGAAGCGGCATCTTTAATTAAGATGGAAATCGATTCAATGCCCATTGAAATAGATGAAATAGAAAGGAAAATCATGCAGCTTACCATTGAGGTAAAAGCGTTAAAAAATGAAAAAGATCCGGCATCGAAGGAACGTCTGAAGAAGATCGAAGAGGAGCTTGCCAATCTCAATGAGAAGAAAAACGAACTGGTTGCGATCTGGCAAAACGAAAAAAATGTAATAACCGAACTGAGTAACGTGAAAAAAGAGATAGAAGACCTCAAAATTGAAGAACAGCGCGCTGAAAGGGAAGGCGACCTTAACAGGGTTGCAGAAATAAGATACGGTAAAATAGTTGAACTGGAAAATAAGCAGAAAGACCTGGACAAAAAACTTAAAGACCTTCAAACCAGCCAGACTCTTCTCAAAGAAGAAGTAACCGAACAGGAAATTGCAGCGGTTGTTTCAAGGTGGACGGGGATCCCCGTATCAAAAATGCTTGAAGGCGAAAAAGACAAGCTTCTCAAAATGGAAGACATTTTAAGAAAAAGAGTTGTGGGCCAGGATGAGGCATTGAGATCCATATCCGACGCTGTCAGGCGATCAAGGTCGGGTATACAGGATCCCAACAGACCAATGGGCACTTTCATCTTCCTTGGGCCCACAGGAGTGGGGAAAACGGAAACGGCAAAAGCCGCAGCGGAATTTCTTTTTAATGATGAAAAGGCCATAATAAGGATAGATATGTCCGAGTATATGGAAAAACACGCTGTTTCAAGACTTATAGGAGCTCCTCCGGGATATGTGGGTTACGACGAAGGCGGACAGCTCACGGAAGCTGTGAGGAGAAGACCCTATGCTGTTATTCTCTTTGACGAAATAGAAAAGGCGCACCACGACGTCTTTAATATATTTCTCCAGATACTGGACGAGGGAAGGCTTACAGACTCCAAGGGCAGAACAGTCGATTTTAAGAACACTCTGATTATTATGACTTCCAATATCGGCACTTCATTCATCAGTGATCCTTCAATTCCCCTAAAAGACCGCCGGCAAGGCATAGAAGAGGAACTAAAGAGACATTTTAAACCGGAATTTCTTAACCGTATAGACGAGGTGATCATTTTCAATCCTCTTGACGAAGATAAATTAAAAGATATAGTTCAGATACAGCTTAAAGAAGTAACGGAGCGCCTGAAAGAGAAAGGTATCAGCCTGAAACTGTCAAAAAAAGCGCTGGACTTTCTTGCAAGAGAGGGTTACGACCCCCAATTCGGCGCAAGACCGTTGATGAGGTCAATACAGAAATATCTCCTGAATCCTCTGTCTGTAAAACTTCTGAGCGGAGATATTTCCGGAGACCGGGATATTAAAGCGGACTCCGACGGTAAAAAAATAATATTCGGGGAATAAGATATATAAAATTTCTGCCGGTTATATTCACCTCTGACACCTTTTCGGTGTCAGAGGTGAATTCTCAGAGGCGGATAGATCCGATACCAACATTTTCCCTGTTATATCTAATTTATTTTGTACGAAATAATTAAATTAATTTAAAAAAAATAGAGTATTTTTGCTTGTTTTCTTTATAAAATGGTATATCTTTTAATGAATAAAAGCAAACAATTAACAATACCACTCAGGAGGATTAGATGAAAAGAAATCTAACAATCTTTATATTAGCAGTTTTATTCTCTTCTTTCATTCTAACGGAAAGTGTTGCTGGTGCAACAGTAACATTCGGCCCTGCGCCTACAACAGGTAATTCTCTGATCGATGCAAATATTTCTGATGCATGGACTGATTTTGAAACTCAGCTTCAGACCGAGATCAGCAGCAATTGGAATGAACAGACCCAGCTTGCAAAGGGGCTCGGTAATGCAGCGGCCTTTTCCTCGCGCGCAGGCGCTCTGGACGGATACCAGGGATACGATCTCTTTGCAGTAATGTTCGGCCTTTCCGTTGCGGCCCAGTTCCCCACAAGCACGCTTAAAATGACGCTCAATGACCTTGAACAGATAGGCGCCGACATTGAACAGAACGGCGACGTTTATGCCGGCTTCGGAGCCGGAACCGCAATAAACATCGGGATCAATGCGGGCTTTCTGGTAAAAAACCTCTATTTAAGCGGCAAATTCTTTTCAATGTCCTACAGCGAATCGAGCCCTGACATGGATGTGGACGGAAAAGTAACTACATTCGGGATCGGGGTCAATTACCAGTTTATGGCAGTAAGAAGTTTATTCGGCCTTATTAAATGGCGCGGCATATCAATAGGGTCAGGTTTCATTTACAACAACAATAAGCTGGACATGTCTGTAAACGGCCTTGACGGGTTTTCACAGGATATTACAGATCCAACACTTGGTAAAATAGGTGAACTGCTTATTGAACCGGAATTAACAATGGGTTATGATGCAGCAACTTATGTTATTCCCTTTGACATCAACACTTCCTTCAGATTGTTGATCCTCAATGTAAGTTTCGGCGCAGGTATCGATTTTATCTTTGGCGGAACAGACATAACAATCAAGAACAATAACATTATTTATGTAAAAGATACATCCGGAGCAGTACTGGGCGAGGGCTATGCTCTCATAGACGCTTCAACTCCTGAAACGGCTCCCACATTTATCAAACCGAGACTCATGGCAGGCATAGGTTTAAACCTTGTTGCCGCTATTAATGCTTCAGTAACATGGTATGTGCCCGACGGAGCGGCAATTGAAATTTCAGCAGGTATTGTCTGGTAAATATGGTTCTTTAAAAATTTCTAAAATCCCCCCTTCGGGGGATTTTAGGGAAGATGTTCCCGCCAGCCATCTCAAATACAGACGTTTTTTCTGTTATATTTGCTATAAACCAGTTGACATCTGTTAACCGATTATTAAACAGGATTAATTAGTATTTTAAACATTAAGGAGGAAGACATGCCACATGTAATAGATGATACATGCACTAATTGCGGTTCCTGCGAGCCTGAATGCCCTGTAGAAGCTATCAGCGAAAAGGACGACAAGAGAGTAATTGATGCTGAAGAATGTACGGACTGCGGAGCATGTGTAGCAGTATGTCCTTCTGACTCAATATCAGAAGAGTAGAATAATTAAGATACCTTAAAAAAACCCCGTTAAAAAGGCGGGGTTTTTTTATAATCCGTTGAAAATTAAATACGGCTTGATCAATTAAAAATGCCCTCTGAAAAAGATAAAAAATGGTATTCAAAAATTTTTTCCTTTTTTCCCGGTCATAGGGCCTCTGTGACCCGGAACTCTGCAGAGGACGAAGCTGTAAATGATTCCGCCCATAGTGCAATTGACAACCCCCCTGAAAAGAAAATTTCAAAAAAAATAGGGAAAAAGATCAAAGATACACTAAAGAACGACAGTTCTGAAAATAACTGCCCTCCCACTGAGGAAAAGGAGAGCCCCGAAACCGAAGAAAAAAACGAGACGATTTCACAGATCGACGAATTTAAGGATATTTTTAATCGGGTCATTGAACCTGAAGAGAGGACTTTTAAAAATTATCTCAGCCTTAAATTCTGGAATAAAAAAAGAAATATCTATAAAAAGATCAGGGAAAAAGAGAAACAGGATCTCAATATATATGCAGTACTGTCCGACGGAGCAAGGCCCTCAATTGAATATTACGTTTTAACAATACTCTCCTGTATTATAGCAACACTGGGTTTAATACAGGGGGCGACTGCAATTATTATCGGAGCAATGATAGTTGCGCCGTTGATGACGCCTATACTGGCATTTTCGCTTGCAGTGATCTGGGGCGATTTCCCTCTTCTGAGAATATCGGTCTCATCAATACTTAAAGGCATTTTCTGGGGGATAGTAATTTCTTCATTGATTGCCTATGTTGTGCCCCTGCCAACGCTGTCCGACGAAATAATAAGCAGAACGCACCCTTCTCTTTTTGACGTGATGATCGCTCTTGCATCGGGCATCGTGGGCGCGTACGGATATTCGAATAAAAAGATAAGCAATACCATTATAGGGATAGCAATAGCCGTTGCTTTAATGCCGCCTCTCTGCACGATCGGGATCGGCATCGGTATTGGTAAAATTAATGTTGCCGCAGGCGCCGCTCTACTTTTTCTGATAAATCTCGTATCAATAAGCCTGGCAGGAGCGGCTGTTTTCTGGTCAATGAAAATTCATCCCATACATGCCGACCAGGATAAAATAAAAAAGAGAGCCCTATCGCAGATCATTATTTCCTTCATTGTCTTAATATTGATCTCAATACCAGTTGGGATATATATGTATGAAGGTTACCGGCTAAGCGAAGCGGAAAAGGATACGATAAACGCCTTTAAAAGCCGATTCCCGGGAATTTCGATCTTTAACTCCGAAATAGAAAACAGAAAGGGCAGAATTGCAATTATCCTCACATTGACCGGAGACGAAATACCCGACAAAAATAAAATTATGGAATTAAAAAATATTATTCTGAAAGAACATACGGAAATAGCCGGAATAAAGATAAGATTTTTTGTAAGCAGAATTCTTACTCAATAATTGCTTACTTATAATTATTCTGTATAAAATTATTCAAAAATCCTTCGGGATCAACAACAGCTTCTTCCGTAACAGTGAAACTTTCAAGATTCATTAATCTGATACCATGAAAGTAATCATGAAATTTGTCTTTGCAGAACTGTTTGGCGCTTTTATTCTCAGCTTTCGACAATTCAAGAATTTTCTTTTTTGCTTTGCTGTCGAATTCCAGAAATATGCCATGTTCGATCAAAAATTCCTTTTGAAACCTCTCAATCCCGTCTTCAAGAAGGATATTGCTCAAAACCTTTTCCGGATCGTCTACTATCTCTTTACCGGCAACAAATTTCTTTATGCCCGTGGACGGCAAACTCTTTTCAAACTTGATCAGAACCTTCTCAAAAACGCTGAGAAGCCCTCTTGCGCCGGTCTTTTCACGGTAAGCTCTTTCTGCAAGAATTTTCAGAAGTTCATCTGTGAATTCCAGCTCTATTCCGTATGCTTTAAAATCAAGTTTTTTCCCCAGTACAACGGTGCTGTATCGGTTTTTTAGAATTTTATATAATCCCTCAACATTCAGACTGTTTAAAACAACATACACCGGCAGCCTTCCGATAAATTCGGACTCAAAACCGTATTCAATAAAATCCTCGGTTCTGACCTGTTTCAATATATCCTGTTTATCATCATAGATAAATTTCGATTTGTCAAAACCTATGGGCTGTTTATTGAGCCTCCGATTTATTATTTTATCCAGATCGCTGAAAGCCCCTGATACTATAAAGAGTATATTTCTTGTGTTTATTTTATGCCTTGTTACCTTACCGGTTTTCTGAGCTTCCATAGCGGCTTCAACCTGAGAAGCCAGATCATGAGGCGTCTTTAAATCAACTTCCGCTTCTTCCATCAGCTTTAAGAGATTTCTCTGAACCCCTGTTCTGGATACATCCGGTCCGTGTATATTTCCGGAAGATGCTATTTTATCAATTTCATCAATATAAATGATGCCATATTCCGCTTTTCGGATATCTCCGTCAGCTTCATGAACCAACTCTCTCACAAGATCTTCAACATCGCCGCCCACATAACCGGTTTCGCTGAACTTTGTAGCATCGGCTTTAACAAAGGGGACTCCGATCTTTTTGGCGATCAGTTTTATTATATATGTTTTTCCCACGCCGGTGGGGCCTATAAGCAGAATATTGCTTTTAATATTTCCTATTATTCTTTCATCATCCGTCAATTCGGAATCAAGCTTCATCCTGTTAAAATGTGTGCATACCTTTGTTGCAATAACCTCAACGGCCTCTCCCTGATCAATTACATATTTATTTAAATAACTCTCAAGCTCTTCAGGTTTTATTTCAAAGTTGAATCCCGATTCACTGATCCTCTTGCCGGGCTTCTCCCCGACGGTCTCGGGATTCTGTTTTAACTCTTCCGCATCAAGACGCAGCAGGTCGTCAAGATTCTTTTCAGGATCAAATACAGGTTTTGTCATTTTTTTGTATACCTCGCCGTTTAGTCGTCATTAATTTTGTATATATCTATAATCTATTGTTACCAAAATTCAATTTACATTCAAAGCAAAAGGTAATTAAAGGTTATTATTTACCTTGCCATTTTCTTTTAAAGACATAATTTTCAAATCAAAAAAAATTATTTTTTTTAAAAAATTTCCTTGACTTATACTCAACATATATATACTATACATTTGTATCATTTAATGAACAGTATAGTTCAATGAAAAAAATGTATAAACATACTAATAAGGATCCCTTAAAACTCATGAA
>JAJRXZ010000064.1 GCA_024276015.1 Spirochaetota bacterium
TCGGCGCAGGAAGCACTCTGTTTAGAATTACATAATGCTTCTTCATGCGGGGGTTTCCCATTTTGGACCTGTAATAATAAAAAAGGAATCTCTTGTTGGCTCTTTTTTTCCAGTTGGGGCCCCATAAATTCAAAAATCCTCGGCTCAATTCCTGAAAGATGAGTCCTCCGAATATAAAATATTCCGGCTGCTCATCAAGGCTTATTTCCGGCACGATCATCATTTCGGGTTCCACAGGCAATAATCTAAACCTGATAGAAACCTTTCTTCTTTTTCTGAAAATCTGCATGGCAATAGTATCGCCTATAAACCTGTTAGTATAAATAAGATCGGTAAAGTGCAGTTTGCCGTAATAGGGAGAGTTATACATTCCGCTGTCGTCAATTTTTCTGCCGTTTATACTGAGTATAACATCGCCGCTTTTAAGTACCTTGCTGCCGCTTGAAAGGGGGTGTATGGACTGAACATATACACCCTTATCTTCAGGGCTTAATCCGAGATAGCTGCGAAGGTTAATATCACTCTCAATTGGCGTGTAATGTATTTTAAAAAAAGGCGTTCCCTTGTAATATCCCCCTGACAGATCTTTCAGCAATCTTTTAACAGATTCTATACCGCATACCTGTACGGTTCTTTTCTTCTCATTAAAACTGAATGTTATTCCGGCCAGTCTGCCTTTTACGAAAAACGGTTCTCCATTGCCTCCGTTGTTCATCCCTGTGGTCATGTTGTGGGCCAGAAAAAAATAATAGGAATCGTAGAGTGTATTTGATATTTTGATCATGGACGAATTAAATGTTATTGCGGAATATTCCTTATAGTTTCCGGAAGAATCCCATTCGGCAATAATACCATTTACGCCTACCAGTTTGCCGGTTTCGGCAAGGGGAGCAGGTTCCAGGCCTTTAAAGAAAGTTTTGTCTTTTATCGTGAGAAGAGCCAGCCCGGAGAAATAATCCCTTACAAGTATACGCGCCGGGTATTTTTTTTTGGAACCCTGTTTCTGTATCTCAATTAAGAGATGGTCCGCAAGAGGGGAGGCCTTAGTTAAGATCAGATCGTTTTTTATTACAGTACCCTGTATAATTGTTTTTCTTACAGGGCCTTTCTTCCACGGCGAGTAGTAATCATAGTGCTGTGAGGTTATTATTATTTGAACAACATGATTTTTCAGATCTTCGGCAAAAGCGGTTTCACGCGTCAATAGAGCTGATAAAGAGTACAGAACTATAAACTGCAGAATAGCCTTCTTCTTAATAAGCCTCCTCAGCATACTATTCATTATTTAACCGTACCGACCGTGAGATTCTGTATTTTTTTAATATTCTTTCATTGGCTGATCTTGAATCAGAAGCCTTTAATACAACCGGTTTGTTCACTCCTTCAAGTTTTAATATATGGAAACTCCCGGAAGGTTTGGCGAATGCTTTTAAAACATCATCAAGCTCAAGTATTTTAATACCGTTGATCTCGTCTACAAGTTTATCATGTATATCGGAAACGTAAGTATTTGTTATATCAGGCAGAACACGGTTGATAATTACAAATTCTTTCCTCTCTCTTTCAAGATCATCAAAAATATGATAATAGTAGTAGTAGAGAATTTTCGGGTCGGAACTGCCCGGCCAGCGGCCCCAGCATTTTAAATATTCATTTGACAGTGTTTGAAATATTATGCCGTTGAAAATAATGTACCTTGGAAGAACATCGTATTCGTTGTTCCCCGGTATTCTTACGGGGAATTTTTTCAGCGGGAATCTCAGCGTGAGTTTTTTCTTCTGTCTCCATAGGGATACTTTAATGATATCGCCTATTTGATTTGAATAAACCAGGTGATTATATTTAATTCTTCCGTCTGAGAATTCGATACTTCCGTCGTTTGCGATTTCATGATCGTTGATACTGATGATTACATCGCCGCGTTTGAGGTAGTTATATGCGCTGCCTCCCGGAATAACATGCGTTATTATTATACCTCTTTGGTCGTCCTTCATCCCCAGGTATTCTCTGTAGCTTTTATTCTGCAATTTGTCCGTAATTATTCCCAGGTAGGGAAAACCGTCGTATCTGCCGTCCTGCATATCTTTAAGAAAGTGTTTGATAACAGGAACCGGGATCATATAACCTATGTTGCTGTATTTTGTCTTTTTTTGAAAAGCAACTCCTACAATTCTGCCCTTTTGTATTACGGGCCCTCCGCTGTTTCCGGGATTAATGGCAGCGTCGGTTTGTATCATTAAAAAGCTCGATTCGCTGTCGTGAGCATAGATGCCGATCTCAATTCTCGAAACAACACCTTCCGTTATGGAGATTCTTTCTCCTCCCACCGGATATCCGTATGTGGCAACTCTGCTTCTTAATGTCGGAATCGCCCCGAATTTCAGGTGAGCGGTATTTTTATAAAAAGTTTTATCCTTTACAATAATTATTGCAAGGTCTGCTTCGTGTGAAATAAAAAGAACAGATGCGTCATATAATTTAGGATCATTTTCTTTTTGTATCTGTAAATATGTTGAATTTGATACAACATGGGCGTTTGTTAATATCCGTTCCCCTTTGATAATAGCTCCTGAACCGAATCTGGTATTGTGAGATTTCATTTTCCAAGGCGAACAGTAATCGGGATCTATATATGATACAATGATCTTAACTGTTGCTCTCCGTATGTAATCTGTGCCGAAAGTGCCGCTCCATATCCTTCCGGATATAAGCACAATGGAGATTAATAATATGATCAGTCTATGTTTTGCCGTGAGTCTCTTTATCAAAAGCATTTTAATATTTTATGTGATCAAAGTCAAATATTTCATAAATATTACTCTTCTATGGGTATCTGCTGTATGGCTTTTATAATAAAAGCCGCTCAACTGAAGCATAGCTATAAACAGAATGCCTTGCATATAATATATCAAAAAGCATCGATTTTGTCCCTTGACAAAGGACAAAATCCTGATCAAATCATATACCGATTCATTTAATATGAAAATTTTCAATGATGATCGGTATAAATGTCAATAATAATATTTTATAATAGAAAAAACTGTTTATATTTTTGTCAGAACCGCAGCATATCAGTAACTTAAAATGTTCGAATTCTCCATGAAGAGAGAAGGCGGCAGCTTTTCGTCAGTTCCGGGAGCTTTAACGGTTCTTTTAAGGACGAAATCGAATAACAGCGGATTGTATCCATATATTTCATTGAGGTATTTCCTTTCGGTAGGTGTTATAAACCCTTTTCTGGCAAGTGTCCCGGTATTTATAATAATATTAATTGCCGGCAGCGGGTAATCGCTTCCGTTAACAAGTCTGGGATGCAGGTCTTTTCTAAGGATGAGATCGTTAAGCGGCCTGGAAAGCCTGTTTACCTGTGTTATGGATGATATTTCGCCGAAGAGAAGCTCCTCATATTTTTTTTCGTCCATTAAACGAAGAAAAAGATCGAAATTGTCTATGCTTTTATTCCCCGGATTTTCAAAATCTGTTGATCTGCCAAGGCATCCGCAATGGGCAACAATTACTTTTATTCCGGTTTCAAGAGGCAGCCTCAAGAGCAGAGGATTGCCTGATTCCTGATCTTTTTTTGAGTCCACCGCTTCCCCATGGCCTGCATGAGTTAAAAGGATCATCTTTAATCTTTTCATCTTCTTATAAAAGGGTATAATTGATTTATCCGAAGGGTCGATCCCCATTGCCGCGGGGAGCCATTTAACGATCTTTATTCCGACTTTCGCCCATTTTTCAAGTTCCTTTAATGCGTCCTGCCTGTAAGGATGAACTGAAATCCCTGCTGAAAAATATTCGGGGCAGCGCTTTGAAAGATCATAAACATATTCATTGGGAACATAGAAGTCGGTTAGATCAAGATTTGCCGTTCCGTTTTTATTATAATATTTATCAAAGGCAATAATAAGATATCTGCCTCGGCTTTTGATATTTTCAATTAACTCAATAAGTCTTTCAACATATTGGCGGTCAATATTGTCCATATCCGTTATTCCCGAAGCGCTGGCATAAACTGAAAATTTTATCCTCTTAACAGGATTGCTCCAGGATCTCATCCCTTGGTTGACAAATGATCCGGTATTGTTTACTCCTGTGCCTATTATATGAACATGATAATCAAAGATCTTATCAGGAACCAGTTCTCCGTAAGCATTTTTTATAAGCTCTTTTGCGCCGGCACTTAATTTTTTTTCCAAATGATCAGGCTTATTTCTGAAGTTTCCGCCTATGATTTTTATTATATTCCAAATGATTATAATTGATGACAGAAGCAGAAAAAATGAAGATTTTCCATCTATAAGTACTGAGTTTAATATCATAATTGATCGCTATTTATGTTCCGGTTTTAAATTCTGAATTTAAAATTTAGAATTATTAAGTTTGTTAATATTGTCAAGGGCGTTTTACCGTGTCTGAGACCCCAATTGAGGGCTAAATATAACAAAATTAAGCTTGATTTATTAATAAACTAAAATATCCTTGTGTTGTGTCAGAATAAAATTTTGCCGGATGGGCAGATAGAGTTTGATGATCCATTATTAAGCCGGAGTTAAAGGATTCTGTTTTATTTAATTGGGAGGAATTATGCCTAAAGTACTTCATTATCAGAACAGCGAAAAAATTATTGAAGCAGGTCAAATGGAAAAGAGGATGTATATTATTCTGGAAGGATTCGTTTCTATTTATCTGACTGACGGCAAAAATCGGGTAGAAGTCGCTCATCTGAAAAAAGGGGATTTTTTCGGTGAGATTTCGCTCTTTAATAACACTCCGAGGAGCGCAACGGTTGTTGCCGACGGCGATGTGAAACTTGCTACCATTGATAATGTTGAACAGCTAAAAGCGTTTCTGTTAAAAAATCCCGCTTTTGCCGCGAAGATGGTTCATATCCTTGCAAAGAGGCTTGCTAAAACAGACAAAATTCTTCTCGGCAAAATAAGTGAAATAAACAGGATGAAGATATTAAGGGATGTATAAAAAGATACAATAATGCTGCAAAATATGGGGATAGTAACCGTTCATTGCAATATTTCCTTCTATAAAAACCACTCCGGAGCGAAAATGTGAAAAAAAGACTCTTTGTTGTCGACGGTCATGCACTCTGTTACAGAGCATATTATGCATTTATAAGAAACCCTCTTTTTAATTCGGAAGGACAGAATACTTCTGCCATATACGGATTCGCAAGAATGCTTTTTAAACTCATTGATGAACAGAAACCGGATTACCTTCTTGTTGCCTTTGATCCTCCTGTAAAAACATTCAGGTTTGAGTTGTATCCTCAGTATAAAGCAAACAGGCAGAAGATGCCCGATGATTTGAAAGTTCAGATCGATGAAATTAAGAGTATGATCGATGTGCTTGGTATCAAAAGATTTGAAGATGAGAATTATGAAGCCGATGATGTTATGGGTTCCATAGCTGAACAGTATGCCTCAGAGGATATGGAAGTCGTTCTGGTAACAGGAGATAAGGACGCTTTACAGCTTGTTAATGAGAATGTGACAATATATGCAAATAAAAAAGGCATATCCGATTACGAGGTTTATACGCCCCATTATGTAAGAGAGAGGTATGGATTTGAGCCGGAGCAGATCATTGACTTTATGGCTCTCGTTGGCGATGCTTCCGATAATATCCCAGGAGTAAAGGGAATCGGGGAAAAGACGGCGGGAAAATTAATAAGCAGATATAAAAGCCTTGAAAATTTGTATAATAATATTGATGATTTAAGCGGCAGGCAGAAGGAACTTCTTATTCGGGACGAGGATATGGCTTTCCTGAGCAGGAAACTTGCAACAATAAAGAAAGATCTGCATATAAAGATCAACAGTGATGATATCTCATATAAAGAGATAAAATCAGAAAAGGCAAAGGAATATCTGAAAAATATTGAGATGTATTCAATTGTGAGAGATTTCTTTGGCGATGGAAATGAAGAAGCAAAGAGTATTAATAGTGAGAAAGATATTGTATATAAGATCGTTCGCAATGAAGATGAACTTAAGAGAGTAATTAAACGGATAAGAGAGAACGGCGAAGTTGCAATAGACACTGAAACAACTTCGCTTGATCAGATTGAAGCCGAACTTATAGGTATATCTCTGTCTGTGAAGGAGAAGGAAGGATGGTATATTCCCCTCAGGAGCCGAGCGCTTTTCAGCGATGATTTTCCGGATAGAAATATATCATTATTTTTGCTTGGTGAAATGATAGAAGATCCTGACATAAAAAAGATCGGCCATAATATCAAGTATGATTTGAACGTATTGAAAAATGAAAATATTGAAATGAAAGGGATCTATTTTGATACAATGGTTGCTTCATATCTTATTAGTCCGGGCGACAGAAGGCATAACCTGGATGATCTCTCATCGAAAATTCTTAATCACAGAACAATTAAGTTTAAAGAACTTACCGGTACCGGTAAAAATGCCATTCCAATTGAAGAAGTCCCTCTGGAGAGGCTTGCCGAATATGCTGCAGAAGATGCTGATATTACATACAGGCTGTACAGAATTTTTAAGACAAAACTTGTGGATAATGAGCTTGATAAGCTTTTTTATGAAATTGAGATGCCCCTTGTTATTGTTCTTGCCGAAATGGAAAGAAAGGGAGTGAAAATCGACCTTGACCATTTTAAAAGGCTTGGCATGGAAAATGATAATTTGCTTAAAAAAGTGGTTGAAAATATCTATAGAGAGGCAGGTGAAACTTTTAATGTAAATTCCACACGGGAACTTGCTGATATCCTTTTCAATAAGCTGGGCCTTAAAGCCGTAAAAAAAACCAAAACAGGGTTTTCAACCGATATTACCGTGCTTGAGGCTCTCAGAGGCAGTCACAATATTATTGATTATCTTATATCCTACAGAACATTCAGTAAATTAAAGAGTACATATATTGATGCTCTACCGAGAATGGTGTCGAAAAAAACAGGCAGGATTCATGCATCTTACAATCAGACTGTTGTTGTAACCGGAAGATTATCCTCTTCTAATCCTAATCTTCAGAATATTCCGATCAGGGATTATCTGGGCAGAGATATAAGAAAGGGTTTTATAGCTGAAAAGGGATATCTGATAATGGCAGCCGATTATTCACAGATTGAGCTGCGTCTTGCCGCTCATCTTTCCGGCGATGAAAATATGATCAATGCTTTTAAAGAGGGAGTTGATATTCACAGTCTTACTGCTGCATCGGTTGCAGGAGTCGATATAGACCAGGTCGATTCCGAGATGAGAAGGCAGGCCAAGATAGTAAATTTCGCAATTATATACGGCGTGTCTCCTTACGGGCTGGCTCAGCAGGCCGATATTGGAGTAAAGGAAGCTGCCTGGTTTATAAGGATATACTTTGAGAAATATCCGGGATTTAAAGAATATATGGAGCGCACAATCGAATTTGCAAGAAAGCACGGCTATGTAAAAACAATGCTTGGGAGAAAAAGAGTGCTGCCCCACATAAATTCCGATGTATCTTTCAGAAGGGAAGGAGCGGAAAGGGCTGCAATAAATACGCCCATACAGGGTACGTCGGCAGATATGATTAAAATAGCAATGATCAATATTAATAAAGAACTTAAAGAGAAAAATCTTAAAAGTGAAATTATTATGCAGGTTCACGATGAACTTGTTCTCGAAGTGCATGAAGATGAAAAAGAGGAAACGGGGCATATTGTTCGCGACAAAATGGAGAATGCCCTAACACTTTCCGTTCCTGTTGTTGTGGATATAGGCCTGGGCAAAAACTGGGACGAGGCGCACTAAGCTATGCCGGTTTTCGCTTGACATAAGGCAGATTGTTCTGATGATGTGCATTAATTCTGCCTTTTGATTATTGCCTAATGATCAATGGGGAAAAATCCGTATAAGGTATTAGGAGTAATAAAATGGTCAATGCAAAGGATGTTATGACAAGAAACGTTATTACTGTAAATGATCAAACTCCTATTCTGGAAGCGATTGACATTCTGGTGGAGAACAGGATCAGCGGAATGCCTGTTGTTTCGGATAATATGGATCTGCTTGGAATTATTACTGAAAATGATATTCTTCAACTGGTTTTTTCCGGCGAGCCTGTTGACGGAGTTGTTTCCGATTACATGACCGAGGAAGTATTCACTGTTGATGAAAATGTTGATCTTCATTATGTATGCGAATGCCTTATTGGGAAGAATATTAAACGCGTGCCTGTTATCTCGAAAGGAAAACTTGCCGGTGTTATCAGCAGAAGGGATATAATTAAACATATTCTTGAAATATAATATTTCCTTACTATTCTGATAGTCGGCCGGTGCTTACCTTGTATTTTCAATACAATTAATTTGCCATATTTTTTTACAAAAGAGGTTGACGGTTTTATAATTATTTAGTATTTTAGATAAAACTAAATGTATAGCAGGTAATTTACGATGCCAATATATGAATTCAAATGTAATGACTGCGGCAGCATCTTCTCCGATCTGCGCACTATGTCCGATAACAGTGCTGCAAAATGTCTGAAATGCGGATCTTTAAATACAAAAAAGATAATGTCGTCCTTCTCAACATCAGCGAGTGCCTCTTCGGCATCGAGTTGTCTTCCTTCCGGCCGCGGCTGAAGCCCCTTCTGATAAATCGGTGCGGTTTATACACAGGCTTTTTTGATCTTATTTGATATTTTCATAAAGTTTTTACTTATGATCTTTGAATCTTTACCTGCTTTAAATTCGTTCCCCACAAGGATTTTCATTACGGAGAGGAGTTTCCTGTATGTAGGAACAGCGTAAGATGCATTTGCCTTCTGAAAAACATCCATCAGATATTTTTCTGCGCTTTTATATTTCTCTTCATAAGTTTCGCCTTTTACCAGCGTGCTTTCCTGAATAAGGCATTGCAGGATTTCATCTCTGAACTGTTCTGCTGTTCCGTAATCGCTGAAGGTATCTATCTTTTTCATAATTTCCTGTGAATATCAAATAATTATTGTCTGACAGGAATATCAGACATAGTTAAAGTATTTTAAATGCTGTTTTGTGTCAAGGTTTTGAGTTAAATTAATGATCACTTTTCAAATCTGAAACCTTTTGTCGGTTCTCTTATCGAAAGAACCGGACAGGGAGCTTTTCGGATCACTTTTTCAGCGGTACTTCCGAAGAGGAGATGCTTAATTCCCGTTTGTCCGTGGGTGGCGATTATAATGAGGTCAATATCTTCTTGTGATGCTGTTTCGATTATTTCTAAAAAGGGTTTTCCCACTTTATAAATAACTTCTATTTCCATATCTGAGGGCATCTCTTCCTTAATTAATTTATCAAGTTCATTACGCGCCATCTTTTCAATGTCTTCATTGAATCTCGAAGTCCCTATCATCCATTCCACTTCAATACCGTTATAGGGCGGTTCGAAAACATTTATCAGGTACATTTTCGCTTCAAACTGTTTTGCCAGATCAATTGCATATCTTAATGAATGTCTCGAATAATCTGAAAAATCAATGGGGATAAGTATTTTTTTTATTCTGTTCATTGATAGCTCCGGCTGAGATAGATTAAATCATTTTACAATAATTCGATTTATATTCAATAAAAAAATAAAATATAATTGAATATTATAATAGAACCCACAGTTTTTTCAACCGCCATTTTGCAGTGATTGCATGTCATTCCTTTTACATTTAATTCGGTAGCATCCATCGGGTTACCTCTCAAAATAAGATTTTATATATAAAAGTATATATACTTAATAGAGATTAGGGCTTGCAATTTTGTTACCAAATATAAAATGTATAAAATGATCAGCTGAGCGGAATAATTAGCTTTGTATAAGTTTTTTTTGTTCTGTCCGATGATAGTATAAAGTTTTTATGTGAAATATTTATGTTCTTTAACAGCACGACGATCATAGAGATGCCCAGCCCCATCCCCTCGGCTTCAGGGTCGGGATTTTCCAGATAGAATTCTGCAATATTATCGTATTTTGATGCGGATTCGATCTTTTTGAACATTCTTCTCTGCTCTTTTGCAGAGAGGGGAATATTATTAATAACTTCAATTATTAAGTTGTTATTCTTGACCTTAAAGTATATTCTTGTTGAAAGCCCTCTGTTTTTTGCCTTTATTCCGTATTCATATAATCCGTCTTTATTGAGGATCGCTCTGATCTTCTGCACTACTTCAACAGGATCGTCGGGGTTTAATATTACACCCTCTTCGATGAGTATTTTTTTTGCATTTGCTTTATTTGCATTTGCAACAAGTTCTTTAAGGCAGGATAAGACGGGAGTGAGTATATCCACTTTCCGGTATTTTTCCAATATTTTGGCAAGAGTAAAAGTAATTTTTTTTTCTGTTTCGTCAATCAGGGAATATGTAACGAAAACAATATCATCCTCATTCTTTATTGCTGTTATTACGTCTCTTTGAAATTTCTGGCTTAAATCCTCAAATTGATCCTTTTTTTCGTCGTACATTGTTTTTTACTGAATATTTGCCGGTTATTATTGATAATATTGTAAAAATTATAGTTTATATCTGATTATTTATTGATTTTTTTCAAGCATAAAATAATTATAACATTGAAATATATCAAAAAGCATTGATTTTGTCCCTTGACAAAGGGCAAAATCCCGAGTGAATCATATACCGATTCGTTTAATAGAAAATTTCAATGATGATCGGTATACTTGAATTTTATAGAAAATGAGTTTCTCTATTGTAATTTGATTATTTGTATAGGAGATCATTATGGAAGTTATTTTCCCCTCTGTTTCGGCAATATTAAGTTTGTCGGCAATTGGAATTATATTCGGCCTCATCCTTTCAGTTGCTAAAATAAAACTTAAAGTTGAAAAGGACCCGAGAATTGACATAATTTTGGAATCGCTTCCCGGTGCAAACTGCGGAGCCTGCGGTCAGCCCGGTTGTTCAGGTTATGCTGCAAAAATTGTAACCGAAGGTATGGATATTACACTCTGTCCCGTTGGGGGAAGCGACGTAATTCATAAATTGGCAGAAATTATGGGTATCGAAGCTGTTGAGGCGTCGGTTCCTCTTAAGGCAAGACTTCATTGTCAGGGTGGAAGCGCTAATACAACAAATAATTTTATTTATAACGGGCCAAAGGACTGCAGCGCGGCAAGTAATTTGATGGGAGGATTCCTGGGATGTTCTTTCGGATGTATAGGATTCGGAAATTGCGCAATATCCTGTCCCTTTGATGCGATTGTTATGAACAGTAATAATCTGCCTGAAATAGATCCGAAGAAATGTACCGGATGCGGTAATTGTGTCACGGCCTGTCCAAGGGACATTATCAGTCTTGTTCCCGAAACGCACACTGTATGGGTCAATTGTAAGAATACTGAAAAGACGCCTGTCATGAAAAAGGGCTGTTCCGTAGGATGTATAGGATGTAAATTATGCGAAAAAGCATGCAAAGAGGTTTTTGCCGAGGATCCCAATGTGGAATCGGCAATAAAAGTTGAAAATTTTCTTGCCTCAATTGATCATGAGGTTTGTACAAATTGCCATAAGTGTGCTGAAGTTTGTCCCGTACCTGTGATAAGCCCTGTTCATAAGGCAAAAAAGAAGAAACCGAAACCTAAAAAAGAGGCTGCAGCAGTTAAAATTGAATCGGCTAAAGAAGGAGTACAAACAAGTACTGAGGCATAATAATGAAATCAGTCTTTGAGATGACCGGTGTTGAACGGGCAGCGGCTCTTCTTGTTGCTCTTGGCCCGGAAATTGCTTCGGATATAATGCGTCATCTTGATGAAGAGAGTATTGAAAAGATATCTTTGGAAATTGCAAAGATCAATAGGTTAACTTCTGAAGATAAAGAGGATCTGATCGGACAATTTTTGATAGATTTAAGAAAATCGGGTTCTTTCCTGTATGGCGGTGAAAGCAGGGCGAGAGAGCTTTTGATAGAATCCTTCGGAGAAGAGAAGGCTGAAAGAATAATTAAGAAATTAACAAAAATCGATGCAGAGAAAGAATTCGATTTCTTAAAGGATGTTGATACGGATATTATTGCAGCTTTTTTAAATAAAGAACAACCTCATGTTGCGGCAGTGACATTAAGTTATTTACCTCCCGAAAAATCAGCTTCAGTATTAAAGGCGCTTGATCCGGAAATTGCAAAAAGCTCGGCGATCAGAATGGCTAAAATGAATAAAGTGAGCCCCGAGGCTCTTGCGGGAGTTGCCCGTGCTTTAAAGAAGAGGTATAATGATCATCTGAAAAATAAACATGAATTCCATGAAGCAGGCGGAATAGATACTCTGTCAGAAATGATGAAATATATGTCCGGAGATGAAGAGCGAAGATTGATGAATTTTTTTGATAAGTCAATACCGGACATATCGAACCGGATCAGAGAAAAGATATTTACTTTTGAGAATATTATTAATCTCAATAACAGTGAAATAAGAATTCTTATTGATGAAATTAATGACGATCATCTTATTGCAAAAGCCCTTAAAGGCGCAGGCGACGAAATAAGGTTTAAAATACTGCGGAATATGAGCCAGAACAGGGCCACGGATATAATAACCGATATGAATGCAATGGGCCCCATAAGGTTGAACGAGGTTGAGGATTGCAGGCGGATTATTGTGACAATTATGCGGGAATTAAGCGATAATGGAGTAATATCACTGACAAAAGATAAGGAAATCTATATAGAGTAGAATTATTATTCTACGGAAATATTGATACAATAGTTCTTCTGTTGTCCTTTTCCAATTAGTCAACAATTCTGCAATCCTTAATGATATTAAAACAATACAATAATATAAAGTGAAATAATGAAATTTAAAGAACTTAATCTTGATAAAAAATTATTGCAGGGAATAGAGGAAGCGGGTTTTGAAAAATGCTTTGATGTTCAGGAAGAATCGATCCCAAGGGTTCTGGAAAAATGTGATGTTATGGTTCAGTCTCAAACCGGTTCGGGCAAAACCGCCGCTTTTCTTATACCTATCTTTCAGCTCTTAACCGAATGGAACGGAGTTAAAGATAAAAAAGCCATGATCATTGTGCCCACAAGAGAGCTGGCGGTTCAAATTGAAAAAGAAGCAAAAATAATCGGTAAGTATCTTCCTTTTAAAGTGGGCAGTTTTTACGGAGGCGTTTCATATGCAAAACAGGAAAAACTCTTAAAGGAAGGAGTAGACATAATTGTAGGCACTCCGGGGCGGCTTATCGATTTTGGAGATCAAAATAAACTGAATTACAAAGAGATCGGAATAACGGTAATAGACGAGGCTGACCGCCTTTTCGATATGGGATTTATGCCCGATCTTAGAAAGATGCTCAAAAAGATGCCGCAAAAGTCCGAGAGGCTGACGCTCTTATTCAGCGCCACTCTAAGCCAGAGGGTAAGAAATCTTGCCTGGGAGTATATGAATAATGCTGTGGAGATTGAGCTGACTCCCCAACAGATCACTGTTGATACAATAAAACAGGAGTTATACCATATTTCCAAAAATGAAAAGATGAAGCTGCTTCTGGGGATATTAAAACATGAGAAACCTGCCAATGGAATAATTTTCACTAATACAAAATCCTGCGGTTATGAAGTGGCAAAACGCCTTGAGTTTAACGGTTACAGGTGCGAATTTCTGATGGGAGACCTTAATCAGAAGAAGAGACTTAAAATAATTGACAGCGTAAAATCCGGGAAGGTCCCTTTTTTAGTGGCAACGGATGTGGCGTCAAGGGGACTGCATATAGACGATCTTGAACTTGTTGTTAATTACGATTTGCCTGAGGATTATGAGAATTACGTCCATAGGATCGGTCGGACAGCAAGAGTAGGGAAATCGGGCAAGGCTATTACTTTTGCCTGTGAGAATTATGTCTATGGTCTTGAAGCGCTGGAATCATATATTAATATGAAGATTCCTGTTGTATGGGCGGAAGACGATCTGTTTGCAGAAGACAGTTCCGAAGGGATGACTTTTTCGATCTCAAGGGAAAAAAGGCACAGGCCCGGAACAAAGAAAAGAAGCAAAACAGTAAAGAGTACAAAAAGGCCGGCCTTAAAAGAGAGAAAGAAGTACAAATCTGCGGGGTCGTTAAAGTTAGAAAAAGTCAATAAAGGCAGCGGGATAAAGGAATACGGAAAAACGAAAACACGTAAAAACAGGAGACCCGGTTCTAACAAATATAGTGATAGAAGCAATGTGAAAAAGGGAAGCAAAAAGAAGGTCTTTATCGGCACGGAAGAGAAAAAGATAAGCAGAAATTCACTTGAAGATCGTCTTGAATACTATAGAAAAAAATATGGAGAAAACTTTCAGGCAAGCGACGAACTGATAAGACAGGAGAAAATGAGACGAAAGAAATTCTCTCTGAAGAAGATTTTTCGGCTTTTTAATAGGAAAAGCAGATAACCGGTCAAAGAGTGTTAATGATTTATCTGCTCTATATGTTTGATCAACCCATTGGAAATATGAGGGTGTTTTTTTGATGAGATCAAATTTAGTTGTTATATTTTTAATTATTGCTTTAACTGATGTTAATTCGCAGAGTGGCATAAACCGAATAGCAGATAAGATCCTGCTGCTTGATATTAAAAGCAATATCGAGAAGTATAAACAGAAAACAGTAACAATGAAGCTGAAGTTGAAATATGTTGATAATATCTTTGAAAAAATTGTATTCTATGACAGAAAAAACAGTGATATTGAATTTGACATATCTTCACAGGGAAGCCCTAAACATTTAAAGTGGAATCTGTTGGATCTTCATGAGGGGCTGGATTATTATGTTACATTTAGAATTACCGGTGTGGGGAATTTGAATCAGATAAACGCAGAGCTTGTTAAATTTACTCCCTGCGTACTTGACAAAATACCTTAATGCAGTAAAATAAAGAAAGCAGGATAGCTGGGCGGCTATTCTGCTTTCTAAAATTACACAGTGCCAAGTAAATAATATGATACTTATCGGGAGGGATAAATCATATTAACACTTGTAAATATATTATCGGAAGATAAGGCGGCAAACTTGAGCAGAATTAATAAAAAAGTCAGAAATTCCGGTTATTAAGGTTTTTTTATATAATTATGACAGGGAAGGTAATTAAGGTATTTGGGCGTTATTATACGGTTAAATCCGAAGAGGGTAGAGAGATTAATTGTATCCTCAGAGGTATCATCAGAAAAGATAAGAGACTGAGAAGATTTTCCGATCCGGCTGCAACCGGTGATATCGTTGATTTTGAAATAAATGACGACGGTGAAGGAGTAATAAACTCTATTCTGGACAGAGATAATATTTTTTCCAGAAAAGAGAGAGGAAACAGCAAGGAGGATATAATTGCTTCCAATCTTGATCAGGTTGCCGTTATACAGTCCTTTAAGATCCCAAAGCCCAATCTGAGATTTGTTGACAGACTGATTGTAAGAGGAGAAAAAGAGAACATTCCGGTAATTCTCTGCGTCAATAAATTGGATCTTGCAGAAAAGAAAGATATATCTTATTTCATCTCCTACTATAAAAATGCCGGTATAGAGGTTATTTTCACGAGTGCCCTTAATGGGAAGGGATTGAATAAACTGAAAGAAATAATAAGGGGAAAAACAACCCTTCTTGCAGGCAGTTCCGGAGTCGGTAAATCCACAATAATCAATTCAATCTATCCGGGACACAATATAAAAACTACCGAAGTATCTGAAAGTACGGGAAAGGGGAAGCATACAACAACAAATGTTATAATGCACACAATGGCTGACGGGACCGAGATAATAGATACGCCCGGTTTGAGAGAGTTCGGATTAGTAGATATTGAGCTGCATTTTCTCAAGAATTATTTTATGGAATTTAAGATGTACAATGACAATTGCAGTTTCAGAAGCTGTACCCATGACCATGAACCGGGATGTGAAATTAAAAATCAGGTTGATTCCGGGAATATCTGTTATGACAGGTATGTTTCATATCTTCAGATTTTGCATTCGTTGAAAGATCATTATGACAGTATGTATTGAGTATAATAGACCGGGTAAAACAGGTGATTAATGTAAAAAACTTGTCCATATCCTTCGGCAGGAAAATCGTTATCGATTCCGTAAGTTTTTCTGCGGAAAGGGGAACCACCCTTGTGATGCTCGGTAAAAACGGTTCGGGCAAAACCTTAATACTGAAGGCTATAGCGGGATTACTGAACAATTATTCCGGTACAATAGAGATAAACAATAAGGATATTAAAAAAAAATTACCGGAGGGGAAGAGTGATCCCGATAATTTCAGGCTTGCCTATGTTTTTCAGAAGGGCGGACTTTTCGATTCAATGAATGTATACGAGAATATTGCATTCGGCTTAAAACGGATGAGACTGGATAAGAGTATTATTGAAGAAAGAGTCGCCGGATCAATTGAAAGAATGGGACTTCAGGGCAGTGAGAATAAACTGCCTTCGGAACTTTCCGGAGGGATGCAGAAACGAGTCGGTCTTGCAAGAGCCCTATGTCTTGAAGCCAATGTAGTACTGTTCGACGATCCTACGGCAGGTTTGGACCCCATTCTGTCGGATTCCATAGCGGATCTGTTAATAGAGATCAAGAGAGACATGGATACAACATCCATTGTTGTAACGCATGATCTGCAGGCGGCTGAAAAGGTTGCAGACAGCATTATTCTGATCTACAGAGGAAGGATCGTTTTTTCCGGGAGGAGTGAAGAATTCTTTTCCGGGAGAGACAAATATGCATGCCAGTTTATTGAAGGTGACATTGAAGGCCCCATCGATATATTCTGAGACAGGTACTTTTGCCTGTTTAATTATTGATTTCGGAGGATATGATGAGTTTAAAGATCAAAGAGAGTGCCGATTATGATGTTATGGGAATCGGTTCGGCTCTTCTCGATTTTACTGTTAATGTTCCGGATGGATTCTTGAAGGATGCAGGATTCAGAAAAGGCGAGATGCATTTGATTGATAAAGAGAGAAGCATCGAAATTCATTCATTGATAAAAGATTTTGAAAAGGAAATTACGCCGGGAGGCAGCTCGGCTAATACCATGGCCGGAATACATAATTTCGGGGGGAAAAGTATTTTTAACGGCAGAGCGGGCCGTGACAGTTACGGCGCTTTGTATATAAGAGAAACAGAAAAAGCAGGAGTTAGATCCTGTGTTGTGAAGGATGAAAATACTACGACAGGGCATGCAATAACCTTTATTACACCCGATTCGGAAAGAACTTTTGCTACCCACTTGGGTGCGGCCCTTAATTTCCACAGTGACGATGTTTATGAATAAGGAATAAAGATGAGTAAAATACTGCATCTGGAAGGTTATCTGTTGGAACCTCCCGGCATGTATGAAGCTGCAGTTAAAGCCATGGACATTGCGGTGAAAAATGACGTTCTCATATCTATTGATATGTCCGATCCGGCTCTTATAGAAAGAATTTTTGACAGATTTAAAAGAGTTATAAGCAGGTATGCTCATATCGTTTTTGCCAATGAAGATGAGGCTAAAATTTTTACCGGGCGGGAAGAAAAGGACGCTCTGTCCGCACTGTCAGAGTTGTGTAGGTTTGCAGTTGTTAAAGTAGGCCCCCGGGGAAGCATGATCAGGTTCGACGGCAAAGTTTACGATGTACCGGTTTATAATGCCGAAGTTATTAATACAAACGGAGCGGGCGATATTTACGCGGCAGGCGTACTTTTCGGTATATCGAGAAAATACGATCCCCAACTCTGCGGCAGACTGGGAAGTTATGCAGCGTCGCGGGTTGTGGCTCAAAGAGGCGCAAGAATCAGCGAAAAAGTAACTATTGATGATCTGTGATCACAGGAATTTACTCAAAAAGCTTATTCAGGTTTTTAATTGCAAGTTCGTATGTTTCATTAAAGGGCAGTTTTGACTGATATCCTGCGGCGTTTTTATGGCCTCCGCCGTTGTTTTCCAGCGCTATCTGAGCTACATTATAGTCCCCTTTTGACCGCATGCTTACCTTTACGGGCCCTACTCCGTCGTGTTTAACCAGCAGGCTTACAATTACTCCGCGGACAGTAAGGGGCTGATTAATGGTTGGTTCTCCTTCTGCAAAAGAAGCGCCTGTCTCCTCTATCATCTCGGGAGTCAGTTTCATGGCAATGAGTTTTCCGTCATGGAACACTTCCAAAGTGGAAAGGATCTTTTTCTTAAGGTTGAAGCTCGATAGAGAGTTATTCTCATAAAGCTGTTCATGGATCTTTATAGGTTTCACTTTAAGCTCAACGCAATGTGCTGCTATTCTGTATGTTTCGGCCGATGTTTTGGGGTAAACAAAGGACCCCGTATCGAACATAATACCGGTATAAATTGCCTGAGCAGCCTTAAAAGTCAGAGGTTTATTATAATGTTTGACAATGCTGTAGATGATCTCAGATGTTGACGATGCGTCTGCTCTTATGAAGTTATCTTCATTTTTTTCAGTTCTGCCTTCGTGATGGTCAATTATAAACAGATCTTTTACCCTGTCTTTCATTAATTCGTAGATAATACCAATATTGTCGTAATCGTTTGTATCAAGAACAAAGTGAGCATAGTCTTCAATATCTTCAGGGAGTTTAAATCCTTCCGATAAGACGTTTATTTCGTTATCTGTGTCACAGAATTTTATGGTGTCCGGTGTAGGGTCGGAATTTATAATGATTGATTTTTTGTTTAAATTGTTCAGCAGTTCGTTAAATGCGATGCAGGCTCCAATCCCGTCTGCATCGGGGCTTTGATGTGTTGAAATTATGAATCTGTCATATTTTGATATAAATTTTTCTAATTTTTCAAATCCGGATCTCATTAAACTGCTCTTACTGTTTTACTCTTAAGAAGGGGGAAGCCCATTTCCTTACGGATTTCTATATATTTTTCCGCGCATCTCCTTGCTATGTTTCTAACTCTTGTTATGTAGCCAACTCTTTCCGTAACCGATATGGCTCCTCTGGCATCAAGCATATTAAAAACATGGGAGCACTTTAAAACATAATCGTATGCAGGGAGGACAATACTGACAGAATTATTATTAAGGATTGAGAGACATTCCTTTTCATATAGATCAAAGAGTTTGAAATGGAGGTCAGTATCGGCAATGTTAAAATTATAATGGGAAAATTCATATTCGCTTCTGTGATGAACATCTCTGTAGGTCAGATCCATGTTCCATCTGATATCAAAAACAGTGTCAACACCCTGCAGATACATACATATTCTCTCGATTCCGTAGGTAAGCTCAACTGTAACGGGATCAAGTTCAACAGACCCGCACTGCTGAAAATATGTGAATTGAGTAATTTCCATGCCGTCAAGCCATACTTCCCAGCCCAGTCCAGAAGCGCCAAGTGTGGGGGATTCCCAGTCATCTTCCACAAACCTTACGTCATGCTCTTTAAGATTCAATCCCATATATCTTAGAGATTCAAGGTACATGTCCTGAATATCAACCGGCGAAGGTTTTAAAATAGCCTGATATTGATAATAGTGCTGTAATCTGTTGGGATTGTCGCCGTATCTTCCGTCAGTGGGTCTGCGTGAAGGCTCGACATAGCCTGCATTCCAGGGTTCAGGCCCCAATACACGTAAAAATGTTGCCGGATTAAATGTTCCGGCTCCCACTTCAATATCATATCCCTGAACAATTATACAACCATGCTTTGCCCAGAATTCATTTAGTTTAGCAATTAAGTCCTGAAAGTACATGAATTTCCCTCTGTAAATATATTCTATTATATGTTTACCGATCATCAGTGAAAATTTCTGCATTAAATGGATCGGTATCTGATCTGATCAGGATTTTACCCTTTGTCAAGGGAGAAAATCGATGCTTTTTGATATATGCTAAAAATAATTGAAACGTCAAGCAAAATACACTTTGCTGCTGTTTTAAAATTAAATTAATTACTCGAGTTAGGCGAATTTCACCCATTTTTTTCTGCATTAATGTATTGAAGCAAAAAAAAGATATCTGCCGGGTTTTGTAAAGAAATAATTTTCAGATTCGTTCTTTATATGATTCCTGCAATACCCGGTGAAGCATCTCAAAGGTACTTTTGTCATTAAGGTTGAAAAAGTCCAGAACATCTTCATCAATTACTTCAAATCTTGATTTCTTATTTTCTATTTCAATAAAGATATCAGCGAGATAGATAATGTAATTCAACTGTCTGAGATTTTTTGGAGACATGTAAGGTCTGTGGTGATATTCGATCGCCTTAACCAGAGCATTGTTAAGGTTCCATTTTTTTGCAATAATTCCTCCCAGAGAACTGTGACTTAACCCCAGACTTATCTCCTCTATCAGATGGGGATCGTCAATCCCTTTGAAGCCGGCTATATTTTTTAGCCTGTTAATTAGATCGGGATCGATTGAGAGTAAGACTATACGTCCCACATCAGCCAGCAGCCCGGCCAAATATGCAAAATCGCTGATCTTTTCATGTTTTAATTGTATTGACAGTTTTTGCGCATAGAAAGCTCTTTTGTATGATTCTTTCCAGAGTGCTTCATATTTTTTGTATTTTGAATCAATAATACTGGTTACACCTGAAGCAAGTAGAAGTGTATTGATCCCTTTCATACCGATAATTTTTACAGCTTCTTCTATGGTATCAACTTTTTTTGATGTTACATACCCTGCCGAATTCGCAAGTTTTAATATTGAAAATGTAAGCCCCGGATCAAGGGATATATTGTCGGCAATTTCTTTGATAGAAGCATCCGGAGTGGAACACAATTTCTGAATATTCTTGATATTTTCCGGAAATGCAGGAAGTTCATCAATTTCCTTTAATATGGCATCTGCTATCTCTCTTGTTGATTCGGGAGGAGACATAATCTGAGGAATAGACAGTGTTGCAATTGTAAGATCATCTTTTCTGTAAATCTTAAATGATTCGGGAGGAAGACCCGCATTTTTTAACAGCATCATTGCCATTATCAATCCCAGACCCGCTCCTTCAGAATCGTCAATTACATCTTCAAAGGCTTCGGTAATGTCGTTATATTTATACGCTTTGGTAATACGGGCGTTGACTTTTTTTAGTTCGGTATCGAGAATGGGAATGTTATTTATAACACTTATATGGATGAAATCCTTTGAAGTTTTAAATGACGTTCTTACAACAAGTTTTGATTGTTTTAGTTTTTCATAGATATCGGAATTTTCCTGCTGAAAGGTATCGGATTTAAAAGTCTCCATTCCGCGGCGGTAATCCTCAATTTTGTTAATATCAAGATCCTGTAGTTTGAAGTATAACCTTTTGATATTTGCTTTGATAGAATTGTTTATAAGTTCCTTTGTGACCGCCAAAAGGGGATTTTTCATATAGATTATGTCATATTCTTCAAGATATCTGTGAATTATTTTTGTTATAACCGCCTCAACATCTTTAGTGAAATGATGGAATTGGATATAAAAATCTTTTTTTTCTTTAATAGATCTCATATAATCGGGAGGATCGGATATGAAATCTTTTGAGGTACCTCTGTTCAAACTTAATTCCTTAATATTTGTATAAATAATATATGCTTATATATAATATCGAAATACTATCCGCAATATTTTATTCATCATTGGCAAAAAATATTTTTAATTTAAAAATATTAACTTACATGTCTTTAAAAATATTCAAGTCTTTTTCTTAAATTACCCGGAAGATCTTTAAAAATGCTTGATATTCCCAGGTAAAACTGTGTTTCGCCTCCTTCGTCAAAACCCTTTGCATATCCCGCAAAACCGGAAATATCCGCGGCATAACCTACTGTTATTTTTATATGAAGTTCCGCGCCGGCGCTGGCCTTAAATTCCTTAAGCTGAGGATCGCTGTCCCAGACATCCCCATATTCGAAAAACAGAAGGCCCCAGAGGTCGCGGAACATCAGCGGAAATGTTTTAAATGCGCTGTCTGCCTGAAGAATAGGGAATCTGTATTCGAGTGCCGCAGTGGCGATGTTATTCCCGTATTTTACGCCTGCCGGATAACCTCTCAGTCCCCATTCATTTGTGCTTACCGAAGGTTCATTTTCGTTCCCGTTTTTAAATTTACCGAGACTGTATACTGCAAGGTAATCGGGATTGTTGAGGGAAAATCCTCCCCGCATGCGTACCATAAATGCGTTATTGTTAAACAGACCTGGTAAAAATTCATAATATTCGGCTCTTCCCCTGAAAATTTCCGATTGGGCTCCCAATTTTTTGTGATAATAATCTGCAGCGAGAGTAATATTTCTTCCGTCTTCTCTGCTGATTGAGTAAGTATAATACCAGGTGTTATTAAAGGAATAGACCGCCTGAACTTTCGGATATGTGATTTCGTATGAAGCAACAGTCTGACCGGGATAGTATATATCAATATATTTCTTTTTATAAATATACGCTAATTGAAAAAATTGGCTGTAATTAAATCTTTTGAATGGGAAATAGAGAGCGGCAAAGGCAAGTCTGTTCAATTCTCTCTTTAAGGGCTCTTTGTTGTTTTCTTCCCACGGAAATCCGTCTTCACCGAAAAAGAGAGTATTATCTCTGTAGCCGATACTGATATCAGGGTAAAAGGATGTGTAAGTATAACTGACATTGATGTCTGCTCTTTTCTGTTTTGCATAAGCATTCCCTTCTATAAGATAGATGTGGCGCATTAATGAATCCATGCCGTATGTAAAAAGCCCGTATGCCGTATCGTACTTGTCCTTATATATCTCTTGGGAAAACATATAAGGGATGTAGGATGAGGGTAATCCTGAAAAAACAGGATTATAATCCTCTATTAAAGTTTTACCTGCGATTCCGGTTCTATGATCCTCATTTTTTTTGTCAAAGAAAGAGGCGGTTAGATCCGAGAATATTAAATTATCTCTGTCAATGAACTTGTCCGGATATTTCATTATTGCTACTGCATGCCCCTGCGGCATGTAGGCTGAAAACACGATTTTTTTACCGTCGGGAGAAATGTCGGGCCAAAAGCCTCCTCCCATTAGGTTTGTAATTCGTTTTAGCTTTTTTCCCGCGATATCTATTTCATATAGGTTGTAAATGCCTCCTCTGTCAGAGGAAAAGATTATTCGTTTCCCGTCGGGATGCCATACTGCCTGAATATCATTAAAGCTGTCATTGGTAAGTCTTGTAAATCTTTTCGTAGTATTATTGTATATAACAAGGTCGGTAAACCCATTTTTATCTTTTATGGAAAAGATCAGCCTGTCTCCCTGCGGGGATACTTTTACATTATCAAGCTGTATTCCGCTTCTGTTTATTATAATATTCCGAGTTTTGAATTCTTTGTCTGTTATTATCAGAGAGTATCTGTTATTTGCGCCGGTTATGACTGCATACTTGCTGTTGTCAGGGAAGATATCCATAAATCTGCTTCGAAAGCCTGCTGTGATCTTACGGTATGAATATGAATACTTATGGATATCATAAAAGGCGGAGAAGGACCTGTACAATTCAATATCGGAAATATAGATATCGTTTTGCAGTGATACTGAAAGGCTGTTGGGATAATTAACATCGCATAATCTGGCAGTCTGTTTCATTGCAATATTGTAAGAGTATAATGCATTCCGTTTTCTTGTAGGATTCTCAATGTAGAAAATAAATTTTCCCTTTCTCCCGAACCTGGGCAGAATTGAGTTATAATCTCTGTTGGAGATTATTGTGAATTCAGTAACAGGTTTTTTCTTAATACGAGCGACCTGTTTCATATAGCGTGCCTTAATGTATACCTTCCATTCGTCCCATAGCTGGGAGAAAGATTTGTTAAAAATATCCTTTGCATCCTTATTAAAAAAGTAAGGTATGGGGTATATGTTATCCGAGTAGGGAATAAGATTGTCGGAATTTTCATGAAAGAAAGCACTCATACTTTTGGTGCCGTATTTTTTCTCAAGGTAATCGATAAATAGACCGCCGTAAAGATAGGGAACATTGCCAAGAGGCCATTCCCTCGGAAATACCGAAGCTTTGCTGATAGGTTTAAACCTGCCGGAATAGATCTCTGTTCTTAAGATCATATCCGTATAATTACTGTTATTTCTGCCGAAAATAGTATTTTTTGATTCCTGAAAAACCGCATTCCCTTCAATTGACCATATAGGCAGAAAGATATTAGGAAAACATGTTCTGCCCAGTATATACCTGCTTCCGGCAGGTATTCCGCTCACTGTATCCATATTGAGGATATGCGTATATTCATGAACAAAGACAAGTTTCAGCCAGTCTCTGTAGTTGTTAAGTACCGAGTTGAGCATAGGTCTTGTTATATATAATTGTATTTTGTTATAGGGTACGGGTATGGCAAATCCGTTGGCCATATCGGTATTATCAACAAGAACAACATCTGTTCGCAGTGCAGGCTGCCAGCCTATATCTTTGGTCAGATCTTTGTGGGCATCTTCCGCTATTTCAGAGAGCCTGAGAGCAATTTTTCCCAGTCCCTGGTGAAAATGTATATAGAAATGGTCTGTTTTGATCGATTTCCACTTCAGTTGAGGGTCGAACATTACGGCAGAAAGCGCTGATTCGGATAATATTAATAATATTAACAGGGTCCTGATGGCAGTGTAAAAATTAAGTTTATATTCTTTATTGGGAGAATTTTTTCTTCTTTTCATCGTCAATTTATATTTGAATATTAAAATCAGATTAGAATTGTTCTTTTATTTTAGTCAATTCTTTTTATTAACTTTGCAGATACCATATTTTTTTATTTTTCCATTTATTATTACTTATTGACATTGATATGTTAAATAGTTAAATTTATCTACATATAACTATTTGTCATTATTTAATTGCAGGAGTATTTTAAAAAATTGTAAATTCGGCAAAATTATTTATGGCAAATGGACGGTTTTAATAATTATGAGGGAGGAAATGTAATAATTTAAGTTATTTTAAAGTTGACAGCCCTTTTCGGATTTATTTTATAGTATTATAACGGATTAAAAGCTGAAATTAGTTGTTATTATATGGCTGAAAGTATTTTTTCCTAATTTTCTAATATTGATAATGACAGGGTATGTTAGATGAAAAGGAAGACCGATTTCCCGAATTTGAATGTAAAAGATCCTGACGGCATTAAACCGAACGGCAGACCCTATAAAGTCCTGGTCGTTGAGGATAAAGAATTTCAGAGGAAACTCATTGCTCAAATATTGGAATCCGAAGGCTATGAAATTGTCGCCACAGCCGGGAACGGCAAAGAAGCTCTTGAAAAGTTGGAACAGTTTGACGGAAAAGTTGATCTGATCACTACGGATCTGGACATGCCGTTACTTGACGGTTATGCTTTTATGTATGAATTGAATCAGAGAGGAAATAGAGCTGTTGTGGTTTTTATCAGCGAAGAGACTACAAAGGGAGTTATGAAAGACCTGATATCTATGGGGATTGCCGATTATATCCTGAAACCTGTAAATCGGAGAATTATTCTGGAGAGGGTAAAAAACGCTCTGTCAAAAGTAAAAGATACAAGTATTTTTTAACAGGAATTATATATGACAGAAAACTCATCACAAGATACCACTTTAAGATCGGCAGTTGATACGTTATCCGAACATACAAAGAAGCTTGAAATTGCCAAATATTATACCCATGGCAATTTTGAGAATGCCAAAAAAATGGTTTCCGGTTCATATAAAGACCTCTATGCAATAAAAGGTAAGTTTTCTTCGTCTTCGGTTTATGGGGCATTTCTGATCTTTTACAATATTGTTTATTTTCAGATAACCGATTATTATGGAATTATTTCTCATTCCTTTGACGTGGACGATATAAAAACAAATGTTGACTGGAGGATATTTGAAGACGAGATAACTAAGAATTTGGAGAAGCATGAGCATGATGATGTGCTGGGATCGCATATGAAAGAGAGCGTTGCCGCGGGTTTAACTATGCAGTTCGGCACTGAATTGAAAAAGCTTCTTGAACATAATGACCAGATCGGTGTTAATCATATGTTCCAGAAACTTTGCCAGGATAAACTAGGTTTTCCGAATCTGAAGATCAGCGTTGACTTTAATCATATTTCGTCGCTCGATATGGAACTTTACTCCACAAGCAGCAAAAAACTTACTCCCGATGAATTAAAAGGAGTGGAACGGGAAGAGGAAAAAATCAATGATATTGAAAAGATGGAAGATGACACGGATGACCCTCTTGGCGGCAAAAATGTAAAGCTTGTTCTGGAAGGGACATTGATCCTTGCTCCCATAAAAGGCAAAGAGATCTCATCTTTAAGTGTGGGCGACAGGGTAAAGCTTAATCTGATAGGGAAAAATCCTAAAGCAATTTCCCTAGCCAAAGCGTTTAAGGCTTATGAGGATGGTAAAATGCTTCCCATTGCCGGCAGGATCGTATCCATAAAAAAATTACCTGCAGGCGGATATAAAATATTTGTTGTTGTAGCCAAAGGGATCTTTATTAAAATTGAAGAGGAAGAGGAACAGATCAAGGTCTTAATGGATGAGCTGGGCGTAATAGGAGCATCTGATAAAACTTCGGACAGTTCTATAAGCACTCCTATGATCATAATAGGAGTTATAATATTTTTAATTCTTATCGGCGTGATATTCTTCTTTATTCTATAATATTATCATACGATTCTGACGGGAATTCCGCGATTTTTTAATTTTTCTTTGACTTCTCTTATGGAGATCTCTCTGAAGTGAAAAATTGACGCTGCAAGTACCGCATCTGCTTTGCCCTCGGTAAGGCCTTCATACAGATGTTCTATTGTTCCTGCTCCTCCGGATGCAATAACGGGAATTGTCAAGGATTCCGAGATTTTTTTTGTCAGTTCAATATCGTATCCGCACTTGGTGCCGTCCCTGTCCATGCTTGTAAGTAAGATCTCTCCTGCGCCCAGTTCTTCGGTTCTTTTGGCCCATTCAACTGCATCGATATCGGTTTTTGTTCTTCCTCCGTTAAGATATACATTCCAGTTTCCGGTGCTGTTCCTTTTGGCGTCAATAGCCACGAGAATACATTGGGAGCCGAATCTTTTGGAGGATTCTGTAATTATTGCCGGATTTTTTACTGCGGCAGTATTTATGGAGACCTTGTCTGCTCCGTTTTCCAGAATGGTTCTTACGTCATCAAGAGTTCTTATTCCGCCGCCCACGGTAAATGGTATGTGAACCGTTTCGGCTACTTTTTTGACCATATCCAGTATGATATTTCTTTTGTCCGATGATGCCGTAATATCAAGAAAAACAAGTTCGTCTGCGCCTTCTTCGTCGTAAAATTTTCCGTTTTCAACCGGGTCGCCGGCATCTATGAGGTTAACAAAATTTACCCCTTTAACAACTCTGCCCCTGTCAACATCAAGGCACGGTATAATTCTCTTGGCAAGCATAAATGTCCTCTTTGCTGTGTTCCAAATTTATAAAAGATTTTAACGGGAATATCTTCAATAACTTTTTTATTCTGCTTATTAACGCATTCGTAAAACTTAGTAAAATGAGACAGTTGCAAGTATGCCGGCATACAGATCGCTGCCTTCTTTTTTTCCGGCCATATCTTTCATATAGTCTCTGTATGAAAGAGCGGGCGTCAGAGCGATGAGACCCCCAAGGTTGAATTTTGCATTTATATAGTATTCCATGGCATAATCCTTTTCCGTATTCTCCACAGGATAGTCCGTCAGCGAAAAACCGTAACCGAGAAAAATCCGCACGGAATTCGATATTTCAAATCCAAGTTCTCCGTATCCCTGTACATTCCATGTATCTTTCAACTCCCATTGGCCTGTGGCCAGATTTTTTATCTTAGCAGCAGCGCCGGGGTAGTAGGTATTATTTCCGGACGATTGTACAACGATCCCGAAATTTGCCGGATTAACTGCATAGCCGGCGCTTAAATTTATCAGAAAGAAACTGATCCGGTAGTCCAGGTGCAGATAGGCAAGGTACGATATGATCCATTCTTTATTAAAAGAAATGTCGTCGTTTTTATCAATGGAGTACATGTTGCCGGCAGCTCCGAGACCAAGGTTAAACTGCCCCATATTCAATTCATATCCAAGAGCGATTTTCGGCACAATTGATTTAATATTGTCAAGAGGCAATCCTGTTGTAATTTCCCTGTCCACTCTCGTATACTTGTATTCAATATATGAGGGGTTGGCCGGATCAGGATTATACTTTTGTTCCGAATAGAATGTCTCAGTGGGAACGTATGGGCGCATAATGTCCAGATATATTCCGATATTGCTTGTAAATTTTATCTGCGTAGTGAAGTCTTCGTAGAGAGCGCCGAAACCTTCGGATCTGTAATAATTTGAAGCTTCATGGGACCATTTAACGTAAGGGCTCCAGTTCTGTCCTATCATAAGTTCGCCTATACTTAGTTTGTATACTCCAAAGGCTTTGCGTATCTTTACGTCTCTGTTGTTCTCATAATCGTCAATACCCAGTTCGAAAACTCCGCTGTATTTTGAATACCTGAAATTAAAACCCAGATTGCTGTTGTTGTTTATTTTGTAGAGAGTGTCATTATCTGTGCTCTTCTCCTCCGCAGCATCATAAGTTGCGGATTGGCGGTAACCGTAGAACATGTACAAATTTCCGTATGGCTTGATGCCGCTTCCCGCGGCTTTCAGCAATCCCGGCGGTATAATGATCCATAAGGCAAGTGTGACAGATATCGATAAAAACAGCTTTTTCATTTGCTTAATACTCCTTTTTATATATCAACTGATGAAAATCATAAGGAAAATTTTCTGTCAGTTTAAATTGCTCTGTATTCCGGCTTTTTTATTTGTGTAGAGAGCGTTATAAATAATTCTCCGGTTTTCCATAACTCTTTCGCTTCGCAGCATCTTTCTTAATTGTTCCTTTACGCCTCTGAATTCGCGGTTTTTAAGGAGGTATCTGTACATTCGCCCTCTTACAATATCGTTTTCCTCGTCCGGAAGCATTTCCATGATTTTTTCAATTGCTTCGGGCGAGGGCAGCTTTCTATACATTGCTGCAACAACGGCATTCCGAACATTGACATTGCTCTCATCATCAAGAATATCGATTAATACTTTTGTTACTTTTTCATCATCCATATATGCCATTGACGTTACTGCAGCGGTTCGGATCCTGGGATTCTCATCATTAAGAAATCTGCTTATAGGCTCAATAAAGCTTTCGTCAGCAGTATTCCCCGCTGCATGAAGGAGAGCGACTGTAGTATTGAGATCGTCTTCATCTGCAAGGTCTGCGGCTATCCTGTTTTTTATTATTTCGGAAATATTTTTGTATTCGGCGTTATTACGGTTTTCCGGATTTTTTGCTATTGAACCGAGAGATAAAAGCGCCGCATTTGCAATCCCCTTTGAATTCGCGTCAGTATCGCGGTTTTCATATATCTGCCATAAGCTGTCAACTGCATTGCTGATCGGCTTTTTTATTGAACCAAAGGCAATGGCAGCCTGTTTTCTGCTTTCAACCGGGAATTCCTCTCCCTTCATGATCACGGTCAAGGCTTCCTGAGCTTCTTCCGTTCCTGTTCTGCCAAGAACGTGCACAAGCATCACTCTTTGAGCAGGATTCAGTTTTTTTGCAAGGAGATACCCGGGAAACATTGCAGCCGCATGGGGGTACAGTTTCAGAAATTCCATTAAAGTCTGTATGCATTGGCTGTTAAAAGATCTGTATTTGTTAAAAACTTCGTCTGCAATTATATTAAAATATTTGCTGCCGAATTTCTGTTTGAGCATATTCTTCTCGGCCTGATCTGCAATTGAAAGCGTATTTTTGGGGTTGGTTTTCCATTCATAAATTTGCCTGTCCGGTTTGAGAGAATCATTCCATATAGCCAGACTTCTGTCCGGATCAAGATCTGTTATTTTGAGACTGAAGGATGATGATACTTTCATCAAAGGCCGGTTCTTTGAATAAAAGACTGTCAATTCCCTGCCTTCGGCATTTTTAATCCAGCTCCATGGCTTGCCGAAGCGGACAGTAAGTTCGGATCTTTTTATTACGGTTTTACCGCCCGTATCGGAAGTATTTTTGTCTCCCGGCTTTTCAATATATTCAATTTTTGATTTATTGATCTTTCCGCGGCTTAGCAAAGTGTACGCGGCTTTATAGGAACCGTTTCTATCGGTTTCTTCGGTGTTCCACTTTGAAAAAAACGATTTTTTTATAATGAACTGGAAGGAAGTTATAATATCCTTAATGCTCTTTTCATCATCAACGGCTATGCCGTTGTTGAAATGAAATTTAATGAATTCTCCGTTATTTTTTATTTCTGCAAAAAATAATCGGGAGTAGAGTTTTTCAGCTGATTCGATCCGCCTGCCTTCTGCTATTACCTGAAGGGGGTATAGCTGGATCCCCGCTTTTACGATATCCTTTTTAATTTCGTAGATCCTAAAGTTGAGAATACCTTTTAATTCCAGTCTGTCATATATCGATGCGGAACCGGGATTTTTTGCATAGATGAAGGTGCTGCCGGAGATCCTGTATATCTGTGCGGCACCCTTTTCCCAGTAAATGGGAGCTGTATTGTTGAAATAGTAAAATATTGCTCCCGCAGCAATTAACGCTGCAATAGTAAGGCGGATTGAATATTTTTTTCTTTGATCATTTATCATTATGATCCTGTTATTGGGGCGTATTGTAATCGGTAATGTCTGTATTATTCAGCTTTATCCAGTTTGTGCTTTCCCCGCTGCCTAAAAAATCCATTTCAAGAAGCGGGATCCTGAAGTAACTGAAACTGTAGAGTTCTTTTGACCATCGTTTTGAGAACAGTATAAAGTCTATTTCAAAATATATATCCATGTATCCCTTTGGGCCAACAATGTAAAAACCGACATCTCTGTTTAGAGTCCCTTTGACGGCGCCTGGATGATTGGCTTCGTCAAATTCCGTAACCGTATAGGCGCTCTGTATCAGTTCGAGTCCGAGAACGTCAATATAGGTATATAATCCTACGGAAGCAAGACCCGCAATACTGGCGCTGGCATCGGCATAAACGCTGCCGGTTAAATTTGTATATTTGTCAACGGTAAGGCTGCCGTCGCTGTTAATATCGAGATTTATTCCGGGAGTCAGGTAAGTTTCAATACCTGCCGTGAGCGTAAATTTGACCGCATAAACCCATTGCGATTTGCTCACCTCCTTGCCCCAGAGCAGTATAGGATATGACCATCTGTTTTCTGAAAAACCGGCTCCGGCCTCAGACATTACCACTCTCTGAAATCCTTCTATATGAAAGGCATAACCCGATTTTGATTCGTCAAAGGGATGCGATTCTGCATCGAGATATGTATTTACAAGATACATGTTGCTGCCGAATACTGTTCCGTGAATGTCGATCCCGAGACTGTATAGGCTGTAGTTATAGAAGAACATACCCTCGTGCATTTCAGCGGATGCTCCGAATGTGTTGTCGCCTACGTTTACGGCAAAACCGTCCCAGAAAATCACAAGAGTTCTGTAGTCGGGATCGGGTGGGTCCATTTCCGCATAGGGATATGCTTTTATTCCTTCGTTCGGTTTTACTTCAATTCTTTCAAGAGCAAGGGTAATAGATTCGGACGAGATGTTATTCTCTTTTGTAATTGCAGGATTAGGATTGGTTGTGTCGTAAATATCGCCGTTTTCATAATAATCGTTTTCATCATATTGACCTGTGCTGTTGGGCGCAATAAATCTGGATTCGGTAACTTCTCCTCCCGGATTTACTTCCGCTGCTATTTTCCATGAATAGGAACCGAAAGTATCTTTAGGCAGCGCATGACGGATAGCGGTTAAGGGATATTCCGATATATCCGTGGAAGTGGGATTAGAAGGCCAGTTGTCATACTGGTTCTCATCAAAGTAGTTTACAGGACCTTTATCTTCGGGTATACGAAGGCCAAGGCTTATCCTCTCTGTAGTATTGGCCTTAAGGATGGGGATATAGTAAGTATCTACCCATCCTCCCATGCTTCGGTCGTAAATATCAAGGGGCACGCTTATTGTTCCGTCCGCATTTATCAACCGGAATATAACCGGTACGTTAAGAGCGTCGCTTGACGAAGATTTAACATGAACCGTTCCCACGAAGGCTCGGTCCGTTTCGCTGGGGCTCACATAAATTGTAGGAAGACTTTCCCCGCCCGGGAGATTATTGAGAACAAGATTATAAAAAACGAGAACATCATTGGGATTGTCCTGTCCTCCGGTGAAATGCATGCTCTCGATTGAAAGATCCGGTTTTTTCATATAATCGGACGTGACGACTATTCTGTTCTCGGTGTCAAGTTTGTCCTTAAATTTTTGATATACGGCATAGGCATCTATTTCGGCTTCCTCATATTTATTTACTTCTCCCACCATGTAGTATGTTCCGACTTTAAAGTCGCCTGTAAATTTATCTCTTGCATCGTCGGATGGAATATTTATTATCAGGCTGTATGTATTGGTGTCTGCCTCAATATGAGCAATAGTTGTGAGAGATGTCTGCTGAATATAGTACATTCTGATATCGCTGACCAGGCCGCTGCCGCTTTCAACTTCCGCTGCGTCATCTGCATTGAGCAGGTAGAATTGAATGGGCACATTATCTTCGGGGTATCTTGCTTTTAAAGTTATGTTTACCGGCAGATCATGCCCGATATGAACTTTCTTTTCGCCGGCAGTGCCCTGTTTGTCTACGGGAGGAGTAATATTTATTATTTCATATTCGTTATATGCAACAGGAGTGTCGTCAACGCACCCTGAGAGAATTGTTGTAATTAAAAATATAGGTACAGCAATAAATCTGAATTTTTTCATTGTTCCTTCCTTCATATCCCTTCTTTTTTAATTATCCGGAAACATTGTGAGATAGTATTTTGCCGATTCCTTTGTCCATCCAAAAGGGTGTTTTACAAAATATTCCTTTGCCCCTGTTACGTCGTCGTTATAGGTGTCATAATCTGCCGCGGCTGCCGACAGACTCTCCTTCTTAACGGGTACCCATAAGGGATCGGGCATGAAGTCAAGATCATCGGGATCTGCCGGATATATTTTATAGTAGCTTTTTCTGAATATGGATTTTATAAAAATGTCCATATTATTGTCGTTAAAAAGGGGAGAAACTACAAGCATGGCCCTGACTCTGACAGTTGCAATATCTGCCGGAAGAATAAGAGATGAGTAGGGATATTTTTCATACTGTGCGCTCCCGCCTCCTGCCAGTACCCCTTCCGCATAAGGGTAGGGCGTATTGTCAATTGTAAGGCCGTCGTTGTCCTTATCGTAAAATAGAGCCGGTATAAGAGCCGTATTCGGAATATCCGTCTCAATAGACCATGTGTCATGGGAATAAAATCTGTGAAAGGGCGTGCCCGAAACAACGAACATTGCATGATATGTTCCGTGGCTGACTTTGGTGACAGCGTCGGAAGGCGAATCAAAGTGATAATATATCTCCATGCCTTCCATGTCGGCAACATCGGGAACATCAGCATTGCTCGTATTCATAGTTCTATAGGAATTTATCAATTTCATGGCTGTTATGAATGTGCCTGATGTTTTAGGTCCTACGTTTATATGAATTGCAGGCTGTGATGCGCTGCCGGTTGCAGTATCTGTCAGCAGTTCCTTAAGATTGGTTGGCGGCGTTCCGGAAGTCCAGTTTGCAGCGTTTGTATTGATCAGAAGATGGACATATTCATAATGGAGAGGGGCAACCTTTTTCATGGATGCCGCCTGCATACTGTCATATATCTCGTTATTATCCGTCAAATATGGGAAAAGGTCATCCTGGACAAGCGCCATTGACGCATTCCCGTTTAACATACGGTATGAGTTCTCCCATGAACCGGTGCTGTTTTTTTCGCGAAGGTCAATATCCAGATTATGCGACAGGAGCCATATAAGTTCCGTTGCCATGTCGTGATAAGCGCTGATCCCATATTCACTGTAGAAGTATGGCTCCGGCGAAGAATCGCTTAACTGAGAATATCCGGAAATATATCTTAAAGCTTTAAAATTACAGAGCTGAGGATTTGCTCTCATGTATTCCATAGAGAGCCCCAGCGACAGTTCGGACCATTTGTCATTGTAAGACCTGTATTGATCTGCATGAGTGAAAACATAATCAAGAAACATAGAAAGATCAGTGTCGTCAAAAGCGGGTCCCACAGCAAGCAGTGTCTTTACGACGATATTTCCTCCCACGTCGGTATCCTGAAAAGGATAATCGCCGGCTCGGATCGTTCCGTTTTCGCTGTATATTTTCTGGGAATCGGGCATCTGTACAGGGATCAGTTTTACATTGGCTCCGGACGTAATGGACCGGAGAGTTGACGACGGTGATGCCGTAACATAAAATGCCGCATCATAGGTCCCTTCCACAACCTTTGCGATCCCTGCGGCAGCGTCGTCATTTTTTGCCGTATAACCGAGTGAATGTGCATTCATTATTGTGGTTGAAGTTATATATGTTCCGGAACCGGGTGAACCGAGATTGACAATGTGGCCTGTATTGATATCGGTGACAGAGTTTATTCCGCTGCTTTTATTGACAAGGAGGTGTACATCTTCGTTATAAAGAGCCATTATTACTTTTATCTGCGAAGCCATCTTTAAATATTTTTTGTCGGCACTGTCGGGGCTGACTGTGAATTGGCTTTCAAAGGTGTTCTTGGTATATCTGAAAATGTCTTCCTGAACCATTGCCATATAGGCTCCTCCCAGAAATGCTTCGTCGCTGACCAGCCTTGCGGCATTATCGAGAGTCCCCTCTGTTGTTGAATTTTCCATAAAGATGCCGAATGTTTCTATTGCCGAATCGATCATCCCTTCGGCATATGAGAAATAATTTCCATAGGAGGGTCCGCTTGCGAAGCGCGGTTTGCCTATATCGTTCCCGTCAGGACTTTTAAGGGGGCTGTCATCAATTAGAAAACATCCGGAAATAAGCAGCATCCATCCTGTTATCAGAATTAATAAACTTTTAGACATAAGAATATTTTTCATTAGGGAACTCCCGAAAATATGTATCCAAGTTGTGAGGCTATAGTAAAAGAGACATGTATAACCGTTGTCCTTTTAATAAAAAGCGTGTTATTACACTGTCAAGACAATTTTAAAAAAATCGACCGCGGATCCCCTCAAAGATGCACCGAAATTTGATGCGCTTTTTTGAAGCCAACACTACCGGTATGGAATATATATTAACTGTCCCGGGCGGATCAAATTGGGATTCTTTATACTGTTAAATTGTATAAGAAGTTTTGTTTTTTTTTATACTTTCCGGCAATTAAAGAGAGAGTTTCTCCTTTTCTGGTTCTGTGTATTTTAATGTGTGTTATTCCGTATCTGCGGAGTTTTTTTCCGTTCTTCATTAGTTTTTTTACCGAATCGGAAGGGATCCGTATTTTGTAATTTTTGTGATAAGGAGGGGTAATATTCCTGTTCAGTTCGGGATTGTACTTTCTGATCAGATCAACGGGAATGTCGGAAAATTTTGAAATATCTTTTAATCTTACAGGGTGTTTCAGAGTGTACTTTTCTGTCTTGATGATCTGAGGTATCTCAATTTCATCTTTAATACCGAAAAGGCGCTGGTTTTTATAGATGAGCAGCAGGGCGATGTATTTAGGAAGATATCTCCGCGTTTCTTCCCTGAGAAGACCCGATTCAATTAATTCCCAGGGATCCTTTATCCCCGATTTTTTAATTGTTCTTTCAATATAACCGCCGCCTCCGTTATAGGCCATGAGGGCAAGTTCCCAGGACCGAAACTTCCCGTATAGTCCTTTTAAATGTCTTATTGCCGCAATAGTCGATTTTTCAATATGCCTTCTCTCGTCAACCCATCTGTTTTTTTTTAATCCCAGAGGCGCTGAAGTGCTGCTTAAAAACTGCCACAGACCCGCAGCTTTGCTCTTGGAAACTGCAAAGGGGCTGAAACCGCTTTCAAGGAGGGGAAGGAGCATTATGTCAGCCGGTATGTCTTTATTTCTCTCGAATATATTCTTGAGAATATCAAAGTATATATAAGATCTTGAAATACCCTTAATAACGAAATTACGCCCTTTTGTAAGATATATATATAAATATTTGCGTACTTCTTTTTTCCGGCATATTGACAGGTCTTCAATGGACCGGAAGAGATCCTTTCCCCCAAGGGCCGGAAGATAGAGTATATCTCTGTCCGGATTGAAATCGAGCGCTTTTTTCAATTGTGTCGATTTATATTCTGTTCCTCTGAACAGGCGGAATAATCCCCAGGAGAAGAGCTTTTTGTCAAAGGACAGAATTGAGATAAGAATAATTGTTATTGTGATTATTGATCTTGACAGGCGCATTATTTCTCCATGTAGAGCCGATTTCGGATAAATTTTATTCTACAGGAAAAAATGCAAGTATTATTTATGCCGCATTTTAATTATTACCGAATTCAATTTTTTTTATTCATTTTTAGCTGCGTAAAGATCAAAAGAAAAGGTAATTAAAAAAGTTGTTGTAAAAAAAACATATATTGTATATTTGTATATTAATAAAATGAATTGTTATTAAGGACGGCAGGGAAAACAGATGGAACAGGTTACGGTCTGGTATCTGACAGATAATGATCACGGTAAAAAATTGGCAGGCGCAATTGGAAAACTTGGGCTGGAAACCAATTTGATCGAAAGTGACAATCTCTACGATACCAATATAAAGGACGATGAGATTAACATATTCATTTTCGATCTGATGAAAAGCAAACCTGAAGATCTGATCAAAAAGATCAAAGAAGAACTGAAAATTCAGAGCTTTATAAAGTATCTTATACTTACAAAGAAACAGATCAATGAAGTATCAAATCTTTCCTATAATATTTTGCATCTTGAGTTTATATCGCGTCCTGTGAATAAACGTGAATTTCTGCTGCTTCTGGAAAAAACAATTATTGTGGAAAGATACAGAGAAATAATGAAATATGTTTCCAAAGAATCCGAATCAAGGATCCAGACTTATGAAGGGCTTCTTGATATTAACAGAAAGAATGTTTTTGAATCCGAAAGCGATAAACAGGCTTTTGAAAAAATTCTTATATATGAAAAGGGATTGTTGAAAGAGCAATTCAGGCTGAATAAAGCAATAAAAGAATTCAGTATGATGCGCCAGTTGAATCTCTATGATATGCAGAAACGTATTCTTGCGGAAGAATCTCTCTCAGAGTTGAGGCAGATGGAGCTTAGAACCGCTAAAGAAGTTATCAATGCTCAGGAATCTGTTATCGATTTTTCCGTAATGCAGCTTGAAGAAGCTAAGGAGATACTTGATGCATCTCAATCGGTTGCCGAGTTAAGCAGGACAGAGGCAATGAAACTGCACGATGATCTTCGAAGAGAACGTGAATTAAATAAAAGACTTTCCGAGGAAGTTGAAAGGCTTTTGAAAGAAGTCGAGATTTTACACAAAAAATAGAATTATTATAAATTGAATCCAAATAATTGATGAGGGACAATAATGGATTGGGATCATATATTAACAGATGCCGTTAAGGACGGGCAGATCAGAGAACTCTATCTGAGCAAGGTGCCTGTTCTTAAAACTGCAAATAACTGGAAAAATGTTGAACTGGTGGGATGGGTTGATCACAGGATGAGATATTCGCATTATAAGGGAGGGCTTGTTAAGATTAATGGCAAACTATACTTTGTTAAAGAAAAGACTATTGATGCATTGAGGGAGTTTATGGACTGGAATTTTCCTCAAAAGATCATGGTTATTCCGGATTAATATCTCCGCCTTCCGAATCCTCAAAAAGAGAAATTACCGCATCATTTTTTCGGGCGATCTTTATTACTTCGTCAATATGCTCTTTATCAATAACAGCATAATTGGGAGCAATTTCCCTGATGAAACCTTTTTTTATTTTATTGTGGAGCATTTCACTGATAAAGGAAGGGTTGTTCGATTTTAATAATATTACATTTGATATTTCAAGATTAATTGTCTGATTTGACCATTCGGTTAAAATAAAATCGAGATTTTGCGGGATCTCATTCTTAGAATATAGTTTTAAAGTATCGATAAATTTTTTAAAGGGTAAGCCTCTTTTATACGCTTTTATTATTGAGTTTTTACTTATAACAGCATGAAGTATGAAATCGTATTTATCAATTTCCGTATAAGCCAGCAGGTTATAAAGGGCAGTTGAATCAAGTTCGTCAACGGGGATAATGATCGTAAAATCGGGATTTATATATATGCTTTTCCGGATCTTTTCCTTATTTTTCGGAAGTTTATGTCCCAGAATTCCTGCAGCAACTTCCAATCCGATATCCGATAGTTTGATCAGGTTATCTTTTATTTCAATAATTCCGAGAAGACAGAGTAAGTTAAGGGAGCTGTTAAAGTTTTCAGATTCGTTTTTTATTTTCTGCAGCACCTTTTCCATATTGCTGCCGGAACCGGGGAAAAATCCTGTTAGTGTTGTTGTTCTTAGATAGGATTTGTTTGCCTCCTTTAATTTGTACAGGCTGTTCAATATTGTACAAATAAATTTATATGAAGGCATTTTAAATGGGGGTTTGAATTTATTGTTTCCCAAATCTTCCGAATCAAGCGTTTTCAAAAATCTGATCAATAACCTGCCGGGAGTTTCAATTTCATCTCTGATATTTTTCAACGATATTGCTGCAATATCTTTTACAAGTCTCAGACATTTTAATTTGTATAGCTGGTATAATGAAAATTGTGAAATGAATTCCTGCGAAAGGTTTTCCCCGTTTATATTTTTTAATATATACATCGCATCTGAAATTCTTCTTCTGTCTATTTTTCTGAAGTTAAACTGTTTTGTAAGAAATAATCCGTAAGTTGATATTACGTCAAAGGTATTGAGGATATTGATAACGGAAAAATATTTATTATGAATTTTTTCCAGAGCAATATTTTCGTCAAGAAGTTCCGCAAGTGTGGATGCGTATTTTTCATTGACTGCAATATAGATAATAAATTTTGAAGTAATATGATAAAATATATTAATGATCGAATTGTCCGCCAGTTCGTTCAGCGTTCTGTTTAATTCATTTGCAGGAATTAGATCCTTCACTTCATTGAGGGTAACGAGGCAGTTGGCGCTGATAATATATTTCAGCAGTTTCAAATACCTGTCGTTTTGAAATTTTTGCAGCAAAACTTTCTCGTTATTCATTTTCTCAAGATTGCGATGGATTTTATCCATATGGTCTTTTATTGTCGGATAATCTGCAATATTGATTATTCGCGAGAGTTCGGTTATACCGTAAATTTTGTCCATTTTATTTGTGAGAAGTTTTCTGTTCTTAATCCGGTAAACAAGTAGTTTTTCGGAAAGGGTTTCGGTTATTTTCTCAATTTCCGGCACGGTGAATTTGGTTTTTTTTTCTATTTCGCCGAAAGTGATCCCGTCATTTCCGCTGTAGATAATTTTAAAAATTTCAAGTTCGTTATCGTTCAGGTTTGAAAGAATAGAGTTTATACCGATAATGGAAAGGATCGTTGACGTTAATATTTTTTCATTCGATCCTTTGATACCGGTATGTTTCAGTATGTCCGAAATTTTTTCAGGTTTGATTTTTTTGATAGCTTCTGAAAGTGTTTTCATAATAAAAAGTTATAGACACTAATTTAGGGTTATTTTTTAATAGACAACGAATCTCTTTCTATTTGTTTCACATATAAATTAGATATGTCAATGATTTTTTATAATTTTGAAACCTTAACCGGAATTTAATTATGGTGCAGGGTTAAAGGAGTATTTGATGATCCAGTTTTTTAAAATAGATAAGTCGAAAATTCATAAGTCTGAATTTTCACTGATCAATGATAAGCAAGCATATAAGTTTTTTCTGAAAAGGTTTTTATATCTGATAATAATAATATATTCGACTCTTTTCCTTGCAGCGGCAATCCCTTTTGTATCAACGCCTTTTGTCCCCATATATTTTGCAGGAAGTTTTACTGCGGCAATTTTCTCCATCAGGCTGATAAATCATTTTTTTAAATATAAAAGATTTAAGAACGGTAAGATCAGCCTGAATGAAAATGAAATAATAATAACAGGCGCTTCGGAAACGGTTAATATATCCGCGGACAGTATTACATATATTGAATTAAATATTCCGGGCAACCTTGTAATTAAGGAAAAGGAAAGGAGCACATCTTTCCCATATTCACTGTTAGAAGAGAAAGACAGAGAGGCTCTTCTGTCCAACTTTGTTGACATGGCACCTAAGAGAACCGCTCTTTATAAAAAAGTATGGGAATTTATTGACGCTGTTGCAGTTGCTCTTATCCTTGCGGTTCATATAATCCAGTATATTGTTCAGGCATATTTTATTCCTACAGGTTCAATGATGGATACGCTGAGGATCGGAGATCATCTTTTTGTAGAGAAGATCACTTACGGCCCTATAATCCCTAAAATGATCGGAATGGAAAAACCTCTTCACCTTAGCTGGCTCGGGATCAGAGGCATAAAACGGGGCGATATAGTTATTTTCAGACCTCCTCACGAGAAGGATAAAGATTATATTAAAAGATGTATTGCCGTGCCCGGCGATAAAATTGAGATCAAACACGGATATGTTTATATAAATGGGAAGAAAATTGATGAATCGTCATACGTTAAAGGTTTGACTTATGACGACAGCAGGACAAGTAAAATTCAGGGGATAGTACCTGAGGGTAAAGTTGTTGTACTTGGCGATAATCGTGAGAATTCCATGGACAGCAGGTATTTCGGATACCTGGAGATTGAAAGAATAAAGGGGAAAGCTTTTATCTTATACTGGAATACCGATGATATAAAGAAACTCGATTTTTCCCGGATAGGATTAATAAAATAATTAACTGTCTTATTAAAGATATTATTACGTCCTAATACTGTATTCTTTTCTTTAATTCAGTACTCTTTGTGAAGATTTCATTTTTCATTACATACATATAAAACAGAATGAACCCCAGAGTTTTTAAAAGAAGAATCTATATTTCCGGCCTGATAGTTCTTGTAATTTCAGTTTTATTTGCAATTAAGCTTTTTACTCTTCATTTTTCAGGGAAGATCATTATAACCGACGGTTATGATCCTGAAATAAGACGCGGTTACATTATGGACAGAAACCGCGATATTCTTGCAGTCAGCATTGACACTAAATCACTGTATGCAAATCCTGAAGAGGTCAGAAATATTGATGATGTTGCTTCCGTACTGTCGCCTTTGCTGGATATTTCTTTTGTCAGGATAAAAAGAATTTTGTCAAAGAAGAAGAGATTTGTCTGGTTAAAGAGAAAGTTAAATGAAAGGGAAGTTAGGGCAATAAGGAAACTTCAGATCAGAGGTCTTCATTTCAAAAATGAGTATAAAAGAGTATATCCCTATGGAAATCTTGCTTCAAACTTAATCGGCTTTGTCGGGGTTGACAACAGAGGACTTGAAGGGATTGAATACGGCAGAGACAGAGAACTGAGAGGTGTCGGCAAAAAAGGAAGGGGTTATAACAGAGGGGAAAGACATTCCGGCTATAATATAATCCTCTCCATTGACAGGTTTGTTCAGCACACTGCATGGAAGGAAATTGAAAAGGTGGTAAAGAAGCATAGAGCTAAGCAGGGAGTTGCTCTGGTAATGGAAGTTAAGACAGGCAAGATCCTTGCTCTTGCAAAGACACCGGCTATTGACCCGAACTATTATTACAGATATCCCGAATTTGCGAGAAGAAGTTTTACGGTTATTGATTCATTTGAGCCGGGTTCCACGTTAAAGATCATTTCTGCTGCTGCAATGCTTGAGACCGGCCGGTCCATCGCAAATGAAAAATTTATCTGCAAGGGTAAAATTAAAATTTTTGATGAGACAATTAATTGTACGGGTGTTCACGGAGAAGTTGACCTTTATAAAAGTATCAGATATTCATGCAACGTTGGAATTATAGAAGCAATGAAACGGGTAAAGAGAAAAAAGTTCTTTGATGTTTTGTCAAGGTTTGGTTTCGGACAAAGAACAGGTGTTCAATTGCCCGGAGAATCCGAAGGGCTGCTGCGGCCTCCGGATAAATGGTCGGGCTTATCAAAATATTCGGTTTCAATAGGGCATGAAATATCGGTTACTTCAATTCAGATGGCGGCTGCTTTCAGCGCTATAGCAAATGGGGGTATTTACACCGCACCTTCGATTGTTGATGCTGTAGAAGATCCTGACGGGAATAAAATCTTTGAACAGAGGCCCAAGATCAAGGGGAGGGTACTGAAAAAGAGTATTGCCAGTCAATTGTTAAAAATGATGAAGGATGTTGTGGACAAAGGTACGGGTGTCAGAGCTTATTCAAAAATATACGGATTTGCAGGGAAAACAGGCACATCCAGGAAATATTCAATTAGGGGGGGGCGTTATTCCGACCATGTTATATCGTCATTTATCGGTATAGCTCCTTATGATAGTCCTGAGATATGCGTCTATATTGTAATTGACGATCCTGCTGATAAACAGTATGGAGGAAAAATTGCAGCGCCCATATTTAAGGCAATAGTTGAAAAGATACTGCCTGTTCTGGGAATTAAAAAAAGTATGGCTGCGCCCGGGAAGATCATTCCTAAGAGGTCTTTGGTTAAAAAAATTCGGGGAAATCTATTGCCCGATTTAAGAGGATTAAGGCTTCCGGATGTCTTAAGGACGTTGAATGAGATCAATAAAAGGTTCATGATAAAGTACCGAATATATGGAACCGGCGTTGTATTCTCTCAGGTGCCGGAACCGGGCAGCAGAATAGAAAAAAATCAGATAATAAAAATATATTTCAGGGGAAAAAAATAATAACAGAATGGAATCTCACAGAGAGAAAAACTTTCAGATTTTAAGAGATCGTTATCCCGGAATATACAAAAAAATAGCAAAAATTTCCTTTGATGAAGCGATAAGAGTTGTTGAGACCAAAAAGGGCGATTATGTTCCGGCAATAAAGAGAGAGGGCAGGGATATTTTTATTCACAGCAGGTTTGATCCCGTTAAAGAGGCTGAAAGATTTATAAGTGAAATAAGCAGTATAGGTCACAATCTTTTTATTGTATTCGGATTCGGATTTGCATACCATATTGAAGAGCTTTTAAGGGATACTCCGGAAGATTCTATGGTTATTGTAATAGAAAGGGATCCTGCTGTCCTTCTTGCAGCTGTTACATACAGAGATCTGACGGCAGAACTTAAGAATGAAAGGCTTCTGATCTTACTGGCGCCGGACGATGACGAAGTAACGGAAAGCCTTGCAGGGAAATCGTCAAAAAGCGTTTCCTTTATCACTCACAGAGGGTGTTACCGCCTGTATCCGCATTATTATTCAAATATGCTGGAAGGCGTGCGTTCTCGATTGTCAACAAAGGACGTTAATATTGCCACTCTTGCGAAGTTTGAAAAAATATGGAATTCAAATATTGCCAGAAATATAAGATACTTTTTGGAATTGCCGGGCGCCGGTATATTCTACAACAGGTTCCGAGGAATTCCTGCAATTGTTGCTGCAGCTGGCCCTTCACTGACAAAGAGTATTGATTTTATCAGAGAAAAGGAAAATAAATGTATAATTATTGCGGTTGATACGGCATTTGGTATTCTCTTAAAAAACGGGATCGAACCTCATTTCTGTATTACAGTTGATCCTCAGGTCATAAATGCAAGGTATTTTGAGGGATTGAGATATTCAAAGACCCTTATTGTTGCAGATCCCACAGTGCATCCTTCGGTTTTTCATTTCTGCGCGGGAAGAGCCGTAACTACGAGCGTGGCTTTCAATATAATGAAGTGGATCGAATGGATTGCCGGTGAGAAAGGGGAAATAACACACGGCGGGTCCGTTTCGACAAATGCATACGATTTTGCAAGAAGACTTGGAGCCGGGCCGCTTATTATGGTGGGACAGGATCTGGCATTTACCGGAGGATACGCCCATGCCAGAGGCTCATATCTTGATGAAGAGTTCCATTTAAGAACAGACAGGCTCAATAATGTTCAGATGTTTAACCGAAGACAGCTCACAGCGCTTCCGAAAATTTTGGTAAAGGGTATTAAATCGGAGAAGGTACATACGAATCAGAAGATGATGATTTTTATCTCCTGGTTTGAAAAGACGAGGGATGAGAATCTGATCAATGCCGGCTATGACGGAGCTTTCATCAGAGGGATCAGGCATGAGGCAGCGGAGAATATAAAGATAGAAAAAAGTAGTGCAGATATAGATTCTGTTATAAACAATATCTATGAGAACAACCTGATCTCAGGAGAAGACCTGGCGAACAAAAAAGAGAGGCTTTTAAAGAGGATCGGAGAAATGATAAAAGAATCGGATTCTCTTTTGCCGCATATTGAAAATGCGGTAAATTTATCTGAGAATCTTCTTTCACTGATCGAGAAGGATCAGAGGGATCAGAACAAAGTTGATTATATTCTGAAAAAACTCTCTAAAATTGACGAACTGATAGAATCAAAAGAGAACATAAAAGATATGATAAGCCTAACAATACAGAAAGTTATACATACAATAAATGAAGGCTATGAAATTGATGATAACGACAGAGATCTTGATGAAGATAGCCTTGCTGCAAAGCGTTCCGGCTATTTATACAAAGGACTTCTGGAAGGCGCTCTTTTCAACAGGAAGATTTTAGGAAAAATGTACGCTATATTAGAGGGGCGTCTTTTTTAAGGGGCCGGCTATTTCATCTCTCTGAATTTTTTTTCAAGCGCCTCTCTTACTCTATTCACATCTGCTTCAAGTTCAACGGGCCGGTTCATATACCTGCTTGTTACTTCGGGCAGCCTGTTCTCATGGTAACCTATTTTAAATTCCGAAAATTTAAGGCCGTGCGCAGTGGATATTACCACTGTTCTGTCTCTTTTTGATATCTGCTTTTTTTCAAGAAGTTTTATCAGCACGGCAAGAGCCACGCCCGTGTGGGGGCAGCAGAAAAGCCCTGTCCTGTCTGCCAGTGCCGAGGCATTGGCAAGTTCATCTTCGCTTGCCTGTTCCACGATCCCGTCAAATTCTTTCAGGGTCTTGATCGCTTTTTTTACAGATACGGGATCGCCGATCTGTATTGCAGATGCCAGCGTTTTTTCCGGCAGTACGGGTTCGAACGATGCAAATCCTTTTAAGTATGACTGATAAAGAGGATTTGCCTTTTGCGCCTGCGCAAGAACTATCCTCGGTTTTTTGTTTATTATTCCCAGGTCATGCATGATCTTGAATCACTTCCCCAGAGCCGATACGTTGCCCAGGTTCCCGCCCGGGATAATTATTACGTCCGGAACCTCCCAATCAAATTGCTGAACCATCTCAATGGATATGGTTTTCTGCCCTTCAATTCTGAGCGAATTCATCGAATTGGCAAGGTATATGGTGTTATCCTTTGTGATCTCCTGAACTATGCGCATACATCCGTCAAAGTTTGTGTCAAGAGAGATAACAATGGCATTGTTTGCCATCGGCTGTACAAGCTGGGCTATGGAAATTTTGTTGCTGGGCAGAAAAACAATTGTTGGTATTCCTCCATAGGCTGCATAAGCTGCAAGCGCCGCGGAAGTGTCGCCTGTTGATGCGCAGGCAACGGCCTTTATATTTTTGCCCTTTTTGATCATGGCATTAACCTGAGAAACCAGTACGGTCATGCCCAGGTCTTTAAATGATCCGGTATGGCTGTTGCCGCACAGTTTGACCCACAGATCTTTCATGCCCAATATTTTGCCAAGACCCTTTGCCCACAGAAGGTTTGTGTTCCCTTCAAGCATGGATATAATATGATCATTGTCTATGTGAGGTATTACCCATTCCTTTTTGCTCCATATTCCGCTGCCGAAGGGCCATCGGTTTGTTCCTGTTCTGCTGTCAAAAAGCTCTTTCCATTCCGAAACGGTTTTATCCTTTAGTCTTTCTATGTCATGGCGTACTTCAAGGAGGCTGCCGCATTTTCTGCATTTATAAACAACTTCGTCAAGGGGATACTTTTCTCCGCAGTCTGCAATGCATCTGAAATCAGCTCTGTAATTACCGTTCATCTGCTGTCTCCCGAATAATCGGAGTCTTCAACTCTGATCATAATTAGGTCGCCGTTGACAAAATCGAAACTGTTTATTTCACTCCCTGCCAGCGTTATTTTATCCTCCGGAGCCGCATGGGTCATTATTACAAGCGGAACGTAATCGCTGTCTGATTCCTTCTGCATTACGGATGCAATGGAAATATCATACTTGCCGAATACTCCGGAAATTTTTGACAGAATGCCCGGTTTGTCCCTTGTGTGGATCCTGACGTAGTATCTTGAAATGCGGTCTGCAGGATCCGTATATCGGGCCTCGTCTGTAATGCTGAGAGACATATCCTTCGTTTCCCTGTTTTCGGCAATTTGAACTACATCGCTTATTACAGCCGATGCCGTGGGATTGCTGCCCGCCCCTTTGCCGTATAGTAAAACCGGGTCCGTCATATCTCCGTCAAACAGAACCGCATTATATTCGCTTCGCACCGACGCAAGGGGGTGTTTTTCGCTTATCATTGCGGGATGGACTCTGATGTCCAGTTTGCCTCCGATCATCTTTGCTATGCCGAGAAGTTTAATGGTATAACCCATTTCATGGGCATATTCTATATCGAGACTGCTGATCTTTGTTATGCCTTCAATGGGAATTGATCTGAAATCAACGTTTTTATTGTATGAGAGCATTGAAAGAAGGGCTATCTTATGGCCCGCATCGTATCCTTCCACATCAAAGGTGGGATCCGCTTCTGCAAAGCCTTTTTCCTGAGCGTCTTTTAAAACTTCTTCAAAGGATAATCCCTGTTCCTTCATTCCTGTAAGAATATAATTTGTTGTACCGTTCAGAATGCCCATGATCGATCTTATTCTGTTTGCAACCAGTCCTGTTCTGAGAGACAGAATGCATGGAATACCTCCTCCGACTGAAGCTTCGAAACCGAGCCTTGCTCCGGATGTTCCGGCAGTTTTGAATATATCCGCTCCCTTTTCTGCAAGGAGTTTTTTATTTGCAGTAACAACGCTTTTCCCGTTTTCCATAGCTTTGATGATTATTGTTTTGGCAGGTTCAATTCCTCCTATGAGTTCGATTATTATATCAATTTCATTGTCCTTTACTACTTCTTCCCATTTGTCAGTTATTTCTATATCTTTTAATTTCTTTTTAAGAATGTCGATTCTTAAGTCGCATATCTTTTTAATTCGTATATCTATGCCTGTCCTCTTTTTTATTAATTCCGAATTTTCATTTAAAACATGGTAAACTCCGCTTCCGATGGTTCCGAAACCGATTAGTCCTGCATTAATTGACTTCATAGTAAGATATCCTCTGATCTGTTTTTTAATGGTTATTGATTATTTTTTTATGAATATTTGTCAATAAATGTTTTTTCGCAAAAACATACACGGATGTTATAGGTCTGCATTTTTATCCGGAATTATAATCCAAGTCAGGTGATATCCTTTTTTTTATTATCATGGAGGAATCCTCTTGGTCAGGTGTAACTCTGTAGATGATTCTCTCAGGATCTGCAATGAGGCTTCTTGCCTGTATAAAATCGATATAATCCGATTTCACGCCGCAGACTTTAACGATTATTGCGCCTGAGATTGATGCGCCTCTCACATAGATATCCTTATCCCTTTTGAATTTCTCTTCTACGGTTTCGGTTTTCCTTGGTGAAAATGTAGGCGAGAATATTATCTTTGCATTGTTTTCTCTCATAAATGCAAAACTGTTGTTATGAAGGACATCTGCACATATAAGAACTCCAAAGGTTATCCCTCTGGCATTAAAGGTCTTATATTTTTCTCCCGGCGTGATTCTTCCCTTCTCAGGAGCAAAGAGATTTTTCTTTCTGTAATATCCGATAAATTTTCCGCTCTCGAAAAGAAAAGAAGTATTATAGAGTTTATCACCTGCAATTTCGGGCATTGTTCCGCCGATTACAACACAGTCCAATCGGGACGATAAGGATCTTATTCTTTCAATCTGTTTTTTCTGGTTTTCTTTTGTCTGGCTTCGATGTCCCACTGATCTGTCTATGAAAAAGTATTCCGGGAAGCATATAAAATCGGGGTTGAAGTTTTTCATCTCAGAGATATCGCTGTGGGGGATCTCGATTCCCAACGGTTTTTGATAGAGAATTATGTTAAAGTATTTTTTATCGGTTTTCATAATTTTTTTTTATTTTAAGATCTTTTTCACACTTATATACTGGATGGATATTTTTCAAACATTTTATAAGAAATCCATAAAAACATACCCGGGTTAGATTTACAAATTAATAATAAATTCAGTAAAGTCTGTAATTCTTTCAAACCGAAATTCGGTACTGGAAGAAATTGGGGGTACTATACGATATCGGGGGTAAAAATGAATCAGAGAAATCCGGAATGCGGAAATAATTTTACACAGTGTTATTTAAAATATTTTGATTGTATAAAAATATATATTAATAGAATAATCGAGGATATACATATTTCCGAGGAACTTGCTCAGGATGTGTTCCTGATTTTCTTTAAAAAAACGGATAATTTTAATCCCTCTTCCGGCAGGGTAAGGAATTTTATATATAAGATTGCCAGGAACAGGTCGCTCGATTATATCAAAAGAAGAAAAAAAGAAAATGAAAAGTACAGCCAGATCGCAATTGAAGATGTTATAATGGATAGGCAGTTTTATAAAGATATTGAAGATACATATATTGAAGGGGAAATATTATGCACTTTTTATGATGCAGTAAATTCTTTTCCGCCAACCAAAAGAGAGATCTATTTTGACAGGCATTATAAAAAGAAACAGCTTGTTACTATTATGAAGGAGTATAAAGTCTCTAAATATCTATTGAAAAAAATAGATCATGATCTTTCAATGAAGATCAGAGACTCGTTGGCGCAATACTTTGCAGATGAATGCGAAGATGAAGAGAATCAACTATAGGTGCTTCCGCTAATTTGCTTTAAATATATAAAAAAACTTGTATTAATTCGAAGTCTTCAGGATTATGTCTCATTAATACAGAGTTGTATCACCATGGTTTTAACTGAAAGATCGGGTGAAATAAACCTGAGGCTGGGAAGAATTGAAAATGGAATTTGCTTCTAATAATGAATATCTTTTTGATCGCTTCGTAGAGAATGGCTCCGCGGGAAAAGATAAAGAGATCATTGTTGAAGATGAAGAAAAAATTAAGAGAAGATTCCTTGAATCTCGCTTAACCTTTGACAACAGATTCTCCTTAAAAATTGAATCGTATTTATTGAAACTGGCATATTCATATAATAAAATATTGTCGCTGTCAAATTCAAGAACAAGGATTCTGGCTCATCAGGTTGAAAGTACCCACAGAATTATTAATTCCTTAAAGAAGAGGTTCCTCATTGCAGATGAAGTGGGATTAGGAAAGACAATCGAAGCGGGTCTTGTCATTAAGGAACTAATATACAGGTATAATTATAGAAGGATACTCATTGTATGCCCCGCTTCTCTTCTTCTGCAGTGGCAGAATGAGATGAGCAGTAAGTTTAATGAACGCTTTGAGATTATTGACAGAAAATTTTTTAATAGAGCATTATCAGACAGGCCGCAGAATCCCTGGAATAGTTTCAGCAGGATAATATGTTCACTTGATTTTATTAAAAATAACGCCTTCAGAAAAGATCTGGAAAATTCACAGTGGGATGCCGTAATTTTTGACGAAGCTCACAGACTCAGAAGAGATTCAAAGCATAGTACCCAAGCCTATAATGTGGCGGAAATAATATCGGAGAGAACAGATACGCTTCTTCTTCTGTCTGCAACGCCCTTCAGAGGTAAGCTCGAGGAACTCTATTATCTGATAGCGCTGATTGACAGAAATATTTTAGGGCCCTTCAATTCTTTTTATAACGAGTACTGTTTCGATGATTCTAACCTTGCTTCCTTAAGAAAGAAACTTGAGTCTGTGGTCATCAGAAGAACCAAAAAAGAGATAGGCGGTTTTACAGAGAGATCGGCGAGAACTATAAAGTTCGATCTATATCCTGATGAAAGGGATCTCTATGACAGAACAACCGATTATGTGATCAGAGAATTTAACCGTTCCATGCAGGATGGGAACAGAGCTGTGGGTTTTGTTATGACAATTTTCCAGAAACTTCTCGATTCCTCGTCGTATGCTCTGTTATCGGCATTAAAAAACAGAGCGGACAAGCTGAGAAAAGCTGCCTCAGGGAACGGTTCTAAAGGAGAGCAGGATCCGAAAGTGATCATTGGAGAGGCCGGATATGGTGACGATGCTGAAAATATTGAAGAAATTTGTTCATTGCATAATTCCAAGTCTGCAGAAGAATTAAAGGAAGAAGTTAAAACGTTGGAGAAACTTATTCTAATTGCCGGCAGGATTGAAGTTAATAAAAAAGGCGAAAAGCTTGAAGAATTAGTCGAGAGCCTTATGGGAAGAGGATGTAAAAAGATACTGATCTTTACTCAATTCAGAACAACTCAGGATTATTTGGAAAAGCTTTTATCGCAATGGAAAGTGGAGATCTTTAACGGTTCAATGAACCGGGATGAAAAAGAAGAAGCAATAGAGCGGTTTAAGGATGATGCTCATATACTGATCGCAACAGAATCGGGGGGAGAAGGGCGGAACATGCAGTTCTGTAATATAATTATAAACTATGATCTTCCTTGGTCACCTCTTAAAATTGAGCAGCGTATCGGCCGTGTTCACAGATTCGGCCAGAAAAGGGACGTTTACATTTATAACTTTTCAACAAAAGATACAGTTGCCGAGAGAGTGCTTGAAGTATTAAAAAACAAATTAAGACTATTTGAGGAATCTATCGGCGCTCCGGATATGCTGCTGGGACAGATTGAAGACGAACTGGCCCTAAGTAAGATATTTATGGAAATGGCTGCGGGACGGCGCAGAAAAAAGGATATTGAAACTGAGATCAGCGCCAGGGTTGAGAATGCCAGGAGAAGTTATGAAAAACTTTCGGATTTAACCGTGACTGACCGAATTGACTTTAACTATGACGATTATTACAGGATTACAGAGAAGGAGCGCAGATTTTCCAACGAGCGGATAGAAGAATTTGTAAATAAGCTTCGCACAGCAGATGATTATACGTCAAAATTTCTTGGCAGCAGAAACGGCAGAACAATGCTTTACCCTGTGGTAAAAGGATCCATGGGCAACAGGAGTTTCTGCAGATACGGGACTTTTCGAAGCGAGATCGCCCTTGGAAATGAAAGGCTCGAATTTCTTGCTCTGGGGCATCCTGTTGTAGACAGGCTGATTGAATATTGCCGGGGAGAAGATTTCGGAGGTTTTACCGGCATCAGATTTTTTGATTATAAAACTCCCTTTATCGGTATGGTATTTAATTATATTGTTGCTTATAATTATATAACAACAATTGAAGAGTTTGTGCCGGTTGTAGTTGATCCCTCAGGGGGAAGCGATCTCTTTGATATTGAGGATATTGAATCGGAATTAATTGAACAGAATCTCTGTGATGCCGGAAAGCCCTGTATCGGAATTGACGGTTATATGGAAGAGATCAGGGAAATTGTTAAAGGGTATTCCGGTTTTTATGAACTGTCAAAGAAAAGGTTAATTGAGAAGGCAAATATAAGAGCTGCCGAGATATGCGACGATATTGAATTTCAGATTGATCCGGAAGTAGAAAA
>JAJRXZ010000065.1 GCA_024276015.1 Spirochaetota bacterium
CAATTGATTATTATAATAATGAGCGGTATCATTCAAGTATTGGATTAAAAACTCCGATGGAGTTTCTGAATGAACAACTAAAAGATCAAACGGTAAGAAAGTTAAAAATGGTTTCCTGAATGGGGTTCAGCACCGAGCAACACCAGTAGAAGTTCCCGAAATGAAAAAAACTGCTAATTTGATAATCCAAAAACTGGAACAAGATAAAGAACAATATAACGCACTACTTAAAAGTATAGGCATAAAAAATGAATAAACTCACTAATGCAAAATTGAATCGGGCAGTTGTTGATTTGCTCGGGCAACATAAAAGGATAGGAGAATGACCGAAACCAACCGCATAGAATATAAATTACTGCTGACCGATGATTTGGAAAAGGAGGTGGTTGCCTTTCTGAATTATAAATACGGCGGTGTGATTTATATCGGGATTGCCAAAAACGGTGATTCGGTTGGCGTTGACAACTCTGATGAACTTCAACTGAAAATAAAAGACCGTCTTAAAAATAATATTCTACCCTCTTGTCTGGGTTTGTTTGATGTTGTTGACGAAGAGAGAGATAACAAAAAAGTTATTAAAATCATCGTTGCCAGCGGTCCGGAAAAACCCTATTACATTGCCAAAAAAGGAATGAGCGAAAAAGGGTGTTTCATTCGCGTAGGCACTGCTGCCGAACCAATGCCCGTGCGTATGATTGAAGACCTTTTTGCCAAGCGTACCCGCAATTCTATCGGAAAAATACTTTCGCCAAGACAAGATTTAACTTTTGCGCAATTGAAAATTTACTATGAAGCACAAGGGTTAACGCTTAACAAGAACTTTGCAAAAAACCTTGAATTATTGACCAAAGACGGTAAATACAATTACGTGGCCTACCTTATGGCAGATGATAATGGAACATCTATAAAACTTGCTAAATATTCAAGCATCGACAGAGCGGATTTAATCGAGAATAACGAATACGGCTATTGTTCGCTGATAAAAGCCACCAATGCCGTGTTGGACAAATTGGAGCTTGAAAACCGGACAGCGGCAACCATTACACCGCGACAAAGGATAGAAAGCCGTTTGTGGGACGCTCTGGCAATACGCGAAGCCGTTATAAACGCTGTGGTTCACAATGATTACACAAGAGAAATACCGCCAAAATTTGAGATTTTCCCCGACCGTCTGGAAATCACTTCTTACGGGGGACTTTTTGAAGGGATGAGTAAAGAGGATTTCTTTTCGGGTCTTTCCCTGCCTAAAAACAAAGAGCTCATGCGGATTTTTAAAGATTTGGATATGGTGGAGCAGCTTGGTTCGGGCGTCCCCCGTATATTGCGGGCATATCCCAAAGATTGTTTCGTATTCGGAGACAGTTTTACCCGAATGATATTCCCTTTGAAAAGTTCGGTGAAAAGTTCGGTGAAAAGTTCGGTGAAAAGTTCGGTGAAAATACTAAACCTGATAAGGGATAACGGGAATATCACCATACCTGAAATTGCGCAGGAGATGGGACTGTCAACAAGGGCTGTAGAAAAACAAATAGCTAAACTAAAAGAACAAAAAAAATTAAAACGTATCGGTCCTGACAAAGGCGGATATTGGAAAATAATGGAATAGAAATGAGCAAATTCACCGAAGCAAAACTGGAACAGGCATTTGCCGACTTGCTCGGCGGGCAGGGCTACCTGCATTTCACGGGCGATTCCCTGTCCCGCACCGGCACGGACGAGGTTTTGTTCGCCGGTGATCTGCGCGCTTACCTGCTCAAGCGCTATCGCCGACAAAACCTGACCGGGAACGAAGCCGACCGCATCGTGCAGCGGATCAAAAGCTATCCCGTCTCACCGCTTTACGAGGGCAATAAGGCCTTGATGCGGCTCATCTCGGACGGTTTTATTCTTAAACTCGATGATCCCGCCCAAAAAGATATTTACATTCAACTGATAGATTATTCAGGACTGGTCAAACACCGGCAGCCCGATGCCGATCAGTTAACGCAGGTAGCCGAAGGGAGAAAGCCCTATGGCCAGGATGCAAACATTTACCGTTTTGTCACGCAGATGGAAATCACCGGCTACGAAAAACGCATTCCCGACGGTATTTTGTATATCAACGGCCTGCCGCTGGTGGTGTTTGAATTCATTAACCGCTTGCGCGATATTGTCTGCAATTTTATTTTTATGCCGGATTCGTCCAAAAACGATCAGAAAATCCTTTGCCGTTATCCGCAGTTTTACGGGGTCAACAAATTGTTTCAAAATATCATCAGGCACCAACGCCCCGAAGGGGATGGCAAGGGCGGTACCTATTTTGGCGCCACCGGCAGCGGCAAGAGTTTTACCATGCTCTATCTTACCCGCTTGCTGATGCGCAGCCGGCAACTAACAAGCCCTACGATCATACTGATTACCGACCGCAGCAATGTTATCTGTATTTCGGATGAGGCGCATCGCAGCCAGATCAACCTGGACCGAAAGATCAGAATTACGGCCAAAGCCGATTTGATCATTCTACTGGCCGAAAACGATTATCCGCCCGTTGATCGCGATGAAGTGTATCAGGAAATATTAGAACAAGCTGAAAATTTTAAAAAATATAGGTCGTAAAACGCACGAAAGCACAACATCGTATATAAGCAATGGCGGGTATAGTGCTAAAAATAGAATATTATGAATAAATTAAACAATAATTCAATTATGAAAGTGTGTGCAAATAAATCCGCTGCTGTTCATAGCCTTGCCCGTTTGCCCTTATATTTCCCGTGAATTAGGTAAAGAACACAGCTTGGTGACTGATCTGATTGAGTAAATTATACCGGAGATTCCTGAAAATATGAAAAAGAACTGTCCAAACTGCGGAGCTGCCATTGATAAATATTTTCGTAAAGGCCCGGAAGCCGGTTCTGCTGAATGTCCTTATTGCAATACCATGATCGAATTCGATTTGTTAAACGATAAATGGGAGCAATTGAGTTCCGGGAAGTACGAGTCTGTAAATCTGCGGTTTTCGGCAGCCTTTTTTGAAAAATTAATGAACAGAAGATCTGTATTGAAAACTCTCTTTGGGCTTTTACTTTTTTCATCTCTTGTGGTTGTTCTTTGGAATGAACCGTCGGAAAAGAGATCGTTGTATGAAAGGGAGCCGATAATTCATAAGAAGATTTCGGACAGTGTTATCCCTTCGGGAGCGGCAGTAAAGGGGAAATATTCCGGCCTTCTTCAGATCGTCAATTGCCCTGAAGACAGAAACAGGTATGGCAGATTTCGCGATGAAGGTTTCCGGAGCAGTGGGGCTCTCTGTAATGTAAATGTAAAATCCGGTTATCGGGTATGGGCTTCGCCCAAATGGTATATATGGTCGAATAATAATTATGATATTAACAATAAGAGCGGAATAACCCTTTCCGATTCCTCCGTTAACGGCAAATACTCTGAGCTGCTGCAGGTAATAGAATGCGCCCGCGACAGGGAGAATTACGGAGTATTTTATGACTACGGCTACTGGAGCGGCACTCGCTGGTGCAGCCAGAATGTTACTTCCGGATACTGGGTATGGGTTGCGCCTAAATGGTATATATGGAAGTATAAGGTTCAGTAATGCCTTCTTGCATAACACTGGGGGCAGTCATGAAAGCATCGGTGCGACCATCTCCCTTGATCGATATACCTGCCGATATCAACACCTGCCGTGCATCCGCATCCGTATTTTTTTCTCTGGCCCGGATCGGATTTAACAGATGCTCCGGGCCCGAAAATTTCATTAAGATAGTTACCGTCAACGCATGCCCCTTTTTCCGTAATACCCGATTTCACAAGAAAATTTTCACAGCAGCTTAAGAGTTTTATTCCATACTTGCCCGTTATATCGGCAACAGGCTCAACCATTTCTAAAAGTTCTTCTCGGCCTTCTTGGCTCTCTGTTTCGGTTCGGCAAAAATGCACGCCAAATTTTTCGGCTCTTCTTTCGACTTTTTTATAGAGATCAATTATGCTGATCGTTATTTTTTTATATTCAGAGAGGAGCATACTTTTGCTATCTCTTCAATACTGCTGCTGTTGTAATTGTATTCTATTTTTCCCTTATCTGCCGATCTATATTTAAAAATCGGATCAATGCATACCGAAATGGCATGAGGGCAGTCCCTCTGAGCCAGAGCCTCCAGTTGTATTAACTGTTTTTTTAAAGAGGGAGCCCGCGGTTTAGTTACAGGATTATCGGGAAGAATTGTAAATCTGTACCAGAAATTATAACCAAGCCCGGACACTTCTTCCCGCCTTTTGATCCATAGTGAAAAGTCCTGGCTCCAGAGACCTACGCTGTGAATGTCCTCTCTGCCGAATCTTAATCTGTACATGGGATTCATTAATGGCTGCGGGTGAAAGATGCCCATTTTTAATCCTTCGATAATTTCATCGAGGTAAAATGCCGGCATATCTGTTCTTCTGCTTGCTATGAGGACAATTTTATCGGTCCTCTGTTTTTCCGCTATCTCTTTTGCCGATTTAATTTTCATTTGATCATATATAAAGTAATAAAGTTGTTGAAAAATGTTTTGATGAATTCAAATTTATGAATAGTTTAAAATTACAGCAATAAGAGAGCAAATAAATTACTTAACAGAAGATGAAATTTTGATCTTTTGCCGGTGAAAAGGCGAAAAGGAATGGAGAAATAACAGATTACTCAGAGGAAAGAAAAGTGAATCATATATTTGGGAAGTCATTAATAATTATCGGATTAATAATTGCCCTTATGGGGGTTCTTATTTACTATAAAGATTCGTTTCACTTCTTAAAATTTTTCGGCAGGCTTCCGGGAGACATTTATGTTAAAAGGGAAAATTTTACTTTCTATTTTCCGGTTGCAACAAGTATAATTATAAGCATGGTCTTGAGTCTCATATTGTATCTCTTTAACAGGTTCAGATAATCTTCCTTGACAATCTGTATGCGGAATATAGCTTTTAAATAAAATAAATGTTACATAAATGTTAATTTTCCCGATTAAGGGCTTTAATGAATTCATTAATATTGACAATATAGGCAAATGTTTTATTTTGATGATCAATTTAGTTATTCGGGTAGAATACAATTTTGGAGGTAGTAATAATATAATGAAAACAGCAAAAGAAGTTTTAGATTTTATCAAAAAGGAAGAGATTAAAGTTATTGATTTCAGATTCATGGACTTTCCCGGACTGTGGCAGCATTTTTCAATCCCGGCGCGGGAGTTAGACGAGGATATGTTCAAGGCAGGAGTAGGATTTGACGGTTCAAGTATAAGGGGCTGGCAGGCAATAAACGAATCGGATATGCTTGTGGTGCCGGAACCGGAAACATCATTTGTTGATCCCTTCTTTCAGCACAAGACTCTCGTTATAATATGCAATATTGCAGATCCTTTAACCGGAAAAGACTATACAAAGGATCCGAGAAATATAGCTAAAAAGGCTGAGAAGTATTTAATTGGAACCGGAATAGGCGATACTTCTTATTTCGGACCCGAAGCGGAGTTCTTTATATTTGACGATGTCAGATTTGATCAGAATGAGCATGAAGGATATTATTTCCTTGATTCCGTTGAGGGAAGATGGAATACAGGCCGTGACGAAAAACCGAATCTGGGATATAAACCGCGCTATAAGGAAGGATATTTCCCTGTACCGCCCACAGACAGCCAGCAGGATATCAGAAGCGAAATGATGCTTACTCTGGAAGACCTGGGCATAGCAATTGAGGCGCAGCACCATGAAGTGGCAACAGGCGGTCAAGGCGAAATAGACATGAGGTTCTCAACGCTTGTGGATATGGCAGACAAAGTTCTGAAGTATAAGTATGTAGTGAAAAATGTAGCAAAAAAATACGGCAAGAGCGTAACATTTATGCCGAAACCTCTTTACAACGATAACGGCACAGGAATGCACACTCACTGTTCAATCTGGAAGGATGGAAAAAACGTATTTGCAGGCGACAAATATGCAGGATTATCGCAGGAAGCATTATGGGCGATCGGAGGCGTTTTAAAGCATGCTCCTGCGCTCCTTGCTTTTACCAATCCCACAACAAACAGTTATAAAAGGCTGGTCCCGGGATTTGAGGCTCCGGTCAATCTTGCTTATTCAAGCAGAAACAGAAGCGCTTCGGTAAGGATCCCTATGTATTCGCAGTCGGAAAAGGCAAAGAGGTTTGAGTTAAGATGTCCCGATCCGAGCTGTAATCCCTATCTTGCTTTTTCTGCTCTTCTTATGGCTGCGATTGACGGAATTCAGAACAAGATCGATCCGGGTGAGCCCCTTGACAAAGATATTTACGATCTTCCTCCTGAAGAGCTTGCAAAAGTTCCTACAACCCCGGGTTCCTTAAGAGATTCATTGATGGCTCTTGAAAAGGATCATGAGTTTCTGCTCAAAGGAGACGTATTTACAGAGGACGTAATTGAAACATGGATTGAGTATAAAATGGATAATGAGGTAAAAGAGCTTGATTTGAGGCCTCATCCTTGGGAGTTCGCTCTCTACTATGACATATAACATAGAAAATGATTTTTAAGAATAAAAAAGCCGTCCTTTCAAGGGGCGGCTTTTTTATTATGCTTGACTTGATTTTTACTGTACATTTTTAATTGATATCCTTTAAATTTTATTCGCTTAAAACAATTATTTCGTTCAACCGGAAAATCTATTATAAACCAAGACGGTACTATGAAAAAAATCCCAACTCTTGAAAGTATAAAACTGAAGTGCGGAGAAATCGATGATGTTATAATCAAAGAGCATCTGGAAAAAATGAGCGGCGATTATTTTGCATATTTTTCAATGGATGAAGTATATGAACATCTCTCCGCAATTACGGGACTGTCAGAAGGACGCCCTGTTGAGGTAATATGCAGAGAGATAGACGGCAAAGATATTTCATGCACTTTGATCGCTTATGATTATCCTGCGGTTTTATCTCTTATTACAGGCGTTCTGGCGAGCATGGGATTTAGAATTAATTCGGGAAGAATATTTACTTATAAAAAGAACGTTCCGGTTAGTGTGAATTCTGCTTCAAGAAAGTTTGCGAAAAAGAGAAGAAATATTAAGAAGCTGATAAAGAAGAGAATTATTATTGACAACTTCATAGGAACTGTATCGGATTCGCTTTTCTCATCTGTCTGGGTCGGAGAGCTGGAAAAAAATCTGAGTAACATATTTATTCTGCTCGGTGAAGGCGACGGTAATTCAGTCAATCTGGCAAAAGAAAAAGTAAATGAACTGGTTTCCAGAAAGTTATCCGACTTCACCGATTCCGGATCCGTCTTTTATCCTGTGAAAATTGAGATCAATAATAAAAATGAATCTTATACTGAAATGAGAGTCTCGGCTGTTGATACTCCGTTTTTTCTTTACGCTTTGACAACTTCTTTGAGCCTTCAGAATATCCAGATAGAGCATGTCCATATTAAGACGGTCCACAACCAGGTTGTTGACGAATTCTGCATCGTTGACTCAAAGGGAAAGAGAATTGAAGACCATGATGTGATTGACAGAATAAAGTTTTCCGTTCTGCTTACAAAGCAGTTTACATATTTTCTCGGAACCGCTCCGGATCCCTATGCGGCTCTTTCCAGATTTGAATATCTTACTGAGGAACTCATTTCCTACCCTGAAAGAAGAAACTGGTTCGAGATGCTTTCCAATCCTCATCTGCTGAAAGACCTTGCAAAACTGCTGGGTACAAGCGATTTTATATGGGAGGATTTTATTCGCCTTCAGTATGAAACCATCATTCCCATGCTGAAAAAGGACCAAAGGGAGAAATATATTTCCGGAGATGATGAAGACCTCGCGGAAAGAATAGTTAAGGTTCTGGAAGAGGCTGAGACCAGAGAGGATAAAATCAAGGCTTTAAACGAATTTAAAGACAGGGAGATATTTCTTATAGACCTTGATCATATCCTGAATCCTGATATGGATTTCAGAAAACTATCGGAAAGACTGACCGGTCTTGCCAACAGGATCATTAGGGCTGTTGCTGAAATCTCCTACGAATATCTTGCAGGTATTTATGGGGTACCAAGAACAGTTGCAGGTATTGAAACAAAGTATTCAATACTTGGCCTTGGAAAATTCGGCGGGTCCGCTCTGGGTTATGCTTCCGATATTGAGCTCCTTGTTGTTTACAGAGACAACGGCAGAACCGAGGGGGAAAGGTCTATAAATAATTCGGAATTTTTTGAGCTTTTTGTGAAGGAGATCATTTCTTTTATAAAAGCAAAAAAGGAGGGCATATTTCACCTTGACCTGCGTCTGCGTCCTTACGGCAATGACGGGCCTCTGGCCTGCAGTCTTGATACATTTTGCAGTTATTACGGCCGGGGAGGAGACGCTCATTCCTATGAAAAGCTTGCCCTTGTGAGGATGAGGCCCGTTGCAGGCGATAAGGAATTCGGTCTTCAGCTTAAGCGTTTAAGAAATGAATATGTATATACGGCAAAGAGCATAGACCTGTCGGAACTGCATGAGTTGAGGAAAAAGCAGTTTCAGCAGTATTCCGGCAAAGGGAGGATCAATGCGAAGTTCAGCCCGGGAGCTCTTGTTGACCTTGAATATGCGGTGCAGATCCTTCAGGTAATTCATGGTAAAGAGCATCCGGAATTGAGGACATCGCGGATACACAGCGCTCTGACCGATCTTGCCAAGCTCGGAATTCTGGAGCAGTATGAGAAAGTCCGGTTGATTGAAGCCTATGATTTTTTAAGAAAACTGATAAACGGTTTAAGAATGCTGCGCGGTTCTGCAAAAGATCTGTATATGCCCGAAGTTGATTCGGTGGAATACGGGCATCTTGCAAGAAGAATGGGTTACACTAAGAAGGGAGATCTGAGCGCTGCCAAACAGCTTCATATAGAATTTGACACAAGAACTGCAATGATAAGAACTTTTATAGAAAAACATTTCGGCAGAGACAAACTGCCCGGAGATAAGATAGGCAATGTTGCCGATATTATTCTGTCTAAGGATATTCCCGGTGAGACGTCGTACAAAATATTATCGGAGTACGGTTTCAGGAATCCGGAAAGAGCCCTGACAAATCTGAGAAAACTTGCGGGTCAAGGCGAAAGACTTCAGCTTTTCGCAAGGCTTGCCATTCTTGCAACCGATATTCTGCTCCGTAAGTCCGACCCGGATATGGCGCTGAACAACTGGGAGCGTTTCATTGCGGTTCTTGATGATCCTCATGAGCACTTTAAAACTATGCTCTCTCAGCCTATGGAGCTTGATATTCTGCTCAATATTTTTTCTGCAAGCCATTTTCTTTCTCACATATTAATTAAAAATCCCGATTTTTTAGATTGGGTTATTTCTCCTGAAAATCTCCATAAATCGTTAAACAGGCACAAGATTGAGGATGAGTTGAGGTCTCAATTTGCTCAAAGGGGAGATCATGAAGCCTGGCTTAACAGTCTGCGCAGAATTAAGAAGAGAGAGATACTGAGAATAGGAACAAGGGATATATGTCTCGGCATGCCTTTGGACGAAATTGTAAAAGACCTTTCGATCCTTGCCGAAGCGTCCCTTCAGGTTGCCACTGAAATAAATCTGAAAATATTAAAAGAGGAGCAGCCGTCCATTAAAATCGAAGACGTTATGGAAAATTTCTGCATCATGGCATTCGGGAAACTGGGCGGGAATGAACTGAATTACAGCTCTGATATTGATCTGATGATGGTTATTGACAAAAGAAACGGCTCAGAAGGGAAGGATGGCGATGAGTTGTATTACAGGATTATTGAGATGGTTTCGTCGGATCTGTCAAAGCACACTGTTGACGGATACGCGTACAGAGTTGACCTGAGGTTAAGGCCTTATGGGACTTCGGGCGCTCTTGCATATACTGTAGATAATCTGATGGACTATTATAAAGAAAAGGCATCACTGTGGGAGATACAGGCCCTGTTGAAGATCAGACCCATTGCAGGGAACAGACATGTAGGGTACAGATTTATTGACGGTTTAACAGAAATAATCAAAGGCAGCTCGGATCCTGACAAAGTTATAAACTCCATTGAAAAGCTGCGTGCCGCAGCAGTTAAAGAAAAATCGAAAAGTATTTTATCGGGGATTGATATAAAAAACGGTATTGGCGGGATCAGGGATATTGAATTTTTAGTGCAGGGGCTCCAGTTGATAAATTTGCCTTTAAGCAGGGAACTTTTTCAGGGCAATACTCTGGTTGCTTTGAAAATGTTAAAGGAACTTGGCGTTATTGACAAGGAAGCTCAGGAGCAGCTGACGGAAGATTATATATTTGTGAGAAAAGTTGAGCACTACCTTCAGCTTTATGAAGACAGACAGGTTCACTCGCTGCCAAAAGATCCTGTACATCTGGAAGCTCTTGCAAAGCTGATGCTTGGCATTGATGCAAGCGCTCATGTTTTTATGGAAAAGGTGGAGAATTACCGGAAGAGAATAAGGGAAGCATATAACAGATATTTAATTGGCTGTAAGAGCGGATAAGATGATCAAAAAAAGAACGAACGTTCGCTATATTTTTCTTGACACTCAGCGCCCCTGATCTATAATGCCGGCATATTAAGGAGGCTGTTATGAATTTTGAAATATCTGACAGAATAAAGGCTGTTTTAAATAAGATCGACCGGTTTGTTGAAGAGGAGCTCATCCCCATTGAGCATGAGTTTTTTAACAGAGACTTCAGGGAGATGATCCCTGTTCTTGAGGAAAAGAGAAAGACCGTAAAAGAGATGGGGCTGTGGGGGCCCAATCATCCTGAAAAGCTGGGAGGTATGGGGCTCACACTTCTTGAGCACGGACTTGTATCGGAATCTCTGGGAATGTCTCCGCTGGGACATTATGTTTTCGGGTGTCAGGCTCCCGATGCCGGAAATATTGAGATTCTGCATCTCCACGGCACTGAAGAGCAGAAGGAAAGGTATCTCAAACCCCTTGCTGCAGGAAAAATAAGAAGCTGTTTTGCAATGACTGAAGTGGACATGCCGGGCTCCAATCCGGTTATGATGGAAACAATGGCTCACAAAGAGGGTGGTGATTATATTATCAACGGCCATAAATGGTTTGCAACTGCAGCAGACGGCTCCGATTTTGCTATTGTCATGGCTGTGACAAATCCCGATGACAATATTTACATGAGGGCAAGTATGATAATTGTTCCCACAGATACTCCGGGTTTTAATCTTGTGAGGAATATTCCCATTATGGGACATAGCGGAAGCGGCTATACAAGCCATGGCGAAATAGTATTCCGGTCGTGCAGGGTGCCGCAGAAAAATCTTCTCGGCGCCGAGGGGCAGGGATTTGTAATGGCTCAGGAAAGGCTTGGCCCCGGAAGGATCCACCACTGTATGAGATGGCTCGGTATATGCAAAAGAGCCTTTGATTTAATGTGCAAGAGGGCCGCCGAGAGGGTAATTTCTCCGGACGGAAAAACTCTTGCATCAAAGCAGATCGTTCAGTCATGGGTTGCCGAATCCGCAGCGGAAATTCAGGCAGCGCGCCTGATGACACTCCAAACGGCATGGAAAATTGACGCGCTGGGACCAAAGGAGGCAAGAGACGATATAGGGTTAATTAAATTTGTTGCGGCAAATACAATGCAGAGAGTTATAGACAGAGCCCTGCAGGTGCACGGAGGCCTGGGAATGACCGATGACACAATTCTGGCATATTATTTTAGGCACGAAAGAGCGGCGCGAATTTATGACGGCGCTGACGAAGTGCACAAATCATCCTTTGCAAGAAGATATCTGAGAAAATATCAGGCATAGATATTTTTGCAGTTTCTCTTATCCCGCAAAAAATCGGAATACTATGCCTCGGGCTGTAGAGGCGGATAGATTGATGAATATGACATTTAACAGGTTTAAAAAAGAGGCGTCAATTACGGAAGAGGAGCTTTGCCGTGAATTCTTTAATGAACACTGCAGGTTGATTAAAGTAAAAAATGAAAAGATAGCTGTAAAGAATCTTGCACTTATTATTAAGACAACAATCAGGCTGAGCAATGAAATAGGCTTCTATTCCATGAGTATGCGCGATCTCAGCAGGGAGACGGGTTTAAGCATGGGGGCTCTCTATTCGTATTTTCCGGGGAAGGGCCGTCTCCTTGATATGATCCATCACCTGGGCGGAAAAACCGTAATGAGGGTACTTCAAACTTATATTGAAAAGGAGGAGAGCCCCGCGGAGAAACTCGAAACTGCAGTGAGAGCTCATCTTTACCTCAGCGAGATCATGAAGGATATGTTCTATTTTTTTTATATGGAAACAAAAAATCTTAATAAAAAAAACAGAAAGACCCCTGTGGCAAGCGAACTTCTGACAGAAAGGGTTTTTATTGATATCCTTAAAGAGGGAGTAAAAAAGGGTATTTTTAAGATTGACGACATACTCTTAACCGGGTCGGTAATTAAAGCCATGCTGCAGGACTGGTACCTTAAACGATGGAAATACAGAAAGAGGCGAATTAATGTTGAAAAATATGCGGGCTTTGTTATAAGATTTATAAATAAGAATATTATTAAAGAGTTAAAATAACGGGTGTATTGATTGTGGCAAAGATCGACGAAGCTGCTGACATAAGAAAAGGCGAAGAGTTTGATACGGCAAGAATAGGGGAATACCTGAAGGACAATATTAAAGGCCTGGAGGGAGATATAAAGGTTGGGCAGTTTCCGTCGGGATTCTCAAATCTAACGTATTTAATAAGTTTTGACAACAGAGATCTGGTCCTGCGGAGGCCTCCCTTCGGTAAAAAGGCCAGAAGCGCTCACGACATGGGGAGGGAATACCGCATTCTGAAGGCTTTGCAGTCACGCTTCCCCTATTCACCAAAGCCGCTTCTCTACTGTGAAGACGGATCGCTTATGGGCTGTCCCTTTTATGTAATGGAAAGAATTGAAGGGATTATTTTAAGAAAAGATCTGCCCCAAGATATGCGGTTATCGCCTGAAGATGCAAAAAAGCTGAGCGAGAATTATATTGATATTCTGTGCAGTCTTCATTCGCTGGATCATAAAGAGCTGGGTCTCGAAAATTTAGGCAGGCCCGAAGGTTATATTAAGCGTCAGGTTGAAGGATGGATCAGACGCTACAGAGATGCAAAAACAGAGGACGCTCCGGATTGCGAAAAAATAATGAAATGGCTTATTGAAAAGATGCCGCAGGATATTGACAAACCTTCGATTATTCACAATGATTATAAATTTGATAATATTGTCTTAAATCCCGAAGATCCTTTGCAGATCATAGGAGTGCTTGACTGGGAAATGGCCACGGTAGGCAACCCCCTCATGGATCTTGGAAATTCTCTCGCTTACTGGATTCAGAAGGAGGACCCTGATAATTTACAGATGATAAGGATGAACGCTACAAATGTTAAGGGGATGCTGAGCCGTGAAGAGCAGGTCAGCCTCTATGCTGAAAAGATGGGGCTTGTTCCGGACAATTTTGACTATTACTATTGCTTCGGGCTTTTCAGGCTGGCGGTTATTGCTCAGCAGATATATTACAGATATTATCACGGCCAGACTAAAGATGAAAGATTCAAAATGTTGATATTTGCAGTAAAAGTTCTGGAAGAAACGTCTTTAAATGTAATAGAAAGATCAGAACTGTGAGCACCGAATAGAATTCAAAGAATAATTAATAGGCTGTAATTGAATAGTAACAGAACAATAATACTTAACAAGGATGAAAGATATTGCTTTGTCGGGCCAAATGAAATCAAATTTATTTCCGACAAACAGACAATGTCACTTGTTCTCGGTTCCTGTATATCTACGGTTTTTATAGGTAAGAGCAGTGAATATATTCTGGCGGCAAATCATATTGTTGTTGCCCAACCGCATAGCAGCGTTTCGTCTGCGGCAAGAGGCGCTAAAGAGCTTATTGATGAAATTGTAGATATTTACAAAGGTGTATATCATATTGATAAAAAAGATCTTTACTGTTTTCATTTGATCGGTGCGGGCAAAAAGACCCAAAAGAGTTCCTTTCATGTCCCGGAAAAAAATATCTCCGAAACGGTGAAAGTGCTTTCTTCTCTGGGAACACCCATAATTTATAAGGATACGGGAAGTTATTTTTTCGGGACGTATTCTCTGCATAATAATGATCTGTCCCTTTTTGTGGAAAACAAGTTTTCTCATATCCATTTATCTTTTACTGTTGATCTGAACAGGTTGTTCGATCTGGGGAAGGATAATAATATGGATCTTTCGGTTTCCGCTCTGGAGTCGCGCAATCCGGATTTTGAATATCTTGTGGATAATGATGTTGTTGTTTTTATAACCGGCAAAAAAGACCGGATGCTTCTGGAAATGGACGCTGATTAATTGTTGAAGAAGTCTCAGATCAGAAAGTTCTTTAACATGGTGTCCAGCAGGGAGTGAATTTTTTCAATTTTCGGTTTTGAGCCGGATAACATCTCTTCACTGTTTTGGATATAATCGCCTGCTACGATCTCATGCGATGCGTGACGGATCAGCTTTTTAATGCTCTCTTCAGTTGATTCAATATGAAACTGCAGGCCCGTTATATTATCTCCCATGGTAAAGGCCTGGCTTCTGCATGCTTCGCTCCGCGCAATTTTTACAGCACCGGAAGGTATTTCGAACATGTCGCCGTGCCAGTGAAATGGCGTGAAAGTATGGGGAAATTTATTGAATATCTTCGATTTTTCGGCTTCTTCAGTGAGAGTTACGGGAAACCAGCCGATTTCTTTATGTTTGTTTTTATATATTTTTGCTCCAAGCACATCCGCTATCAGTTGCGCGCCAAGGCAGATACCAAGAACCAATTTCCCCTTTTTTATTGCATTCTCAATAAATATTTTTTCATCATAAAGCCATGGAAATTTTTTCTCGTCATTAACGCTCATGGGTCCGCCCATTATTATTAAGAGATCGAATTGATCAATTTCCGGGAAAGGTTCGTTATTAAATGTTTTTGTGCAGGAAACAGAGTGATCTTTTTCTATTAACCACGGCTCAATGCCCGCAAGGTCTTCAAAGGGTACGTGCTGAATGTAGTGTGTTTTCATATATAGAACCTCAATTTTTATAACTGATTCGAGTTAGGCGGATTTTAATCGTTTTTGTTCGATTAGCTGCCTTTTTTTGTTATAAAAAGATCTATCATTTCGAAAAAAAACAGATAGAATTCGCAAATTTACTCATTATATTATATAAAAAACGCCTGTGTCTGCAGCCGATTATTTTACTATGAGATATAGATCAATAATAATATATGAAGTTTTATTTTCCAGAAAAATTATAGGACAAAAAAAGAGATGCGGCAAAAGTTTACATAATATTAACATATAGGGCTTTTCATTTGAAAAATATTGAAGAGATTATATTATTGGATCATGAATAGAAGAGATGTTATTGAGATCGGCAAAAATTTTAATATAAAGCCGAATAAAATGCTGGGGCAAAACTTTTTAATTGATAATAATATAATAACTAAGATCATTAATGCTCTGAATATTAATAAAGAGAGTATGGTTCTGGAAATCGGTCCCGGTCTTGGAGCTTTAACAGGTTTTCTTATTGAAAAAGCAAAGCATGTTACAGTCGTAGAGATAGATTCGGGGATATATAACTATCTATCCCATAAATTCGGGGATTACAGCAATATTAGTATTGTTCACGGCGACATCCTGAAAGAACATCCCAATAATAATTTTAACATTATCGTGTCAAATCTCCCATACTATTGCGCTTCGGAAATAATTTTTATGCTTGCAAAAGAGTATAAAGCTGAGGATATTTTTATTACCATCCAGAAAGAGCTGGCCATGAGAATTATGTCCCGGGCGGGAGAGAAAAATTACGGTGCCCTGACTGTTAATGCGGGTTTATATTTTGATGCGGAAATTCTGTTTAATATCGGAGGCGGAGCTTTCTATCCTAAGCCGGAGGTAAGTTCCGCTTTTGTAAGGTTAAAAAGAAAGAGAATCGCGCTTAACTGCCGTGAGATATCTCTTTTCCATAGTATTGTAAAGTCTGCCTTCTGGGGCAGAAGAAAAACCATAGCTACATCTTTAAGAGATTCCCCCCATCTTGATCTAAGCAGGGATAAAGTTGATGCTGTGTTAAAAAACGCAGGCATCGATTTGAGATCAAGAGGAGAAGATCTGAGTATTGACGATTATATAAAAATTGTTCGGACTCTGTTGGAATTGACATCTCTGTAAAAATACTTTTTTATTTCTTGAAAAAAAGCGCCCTCCAAACTTAACTGCTTCAGATGAAAAGGTTAGACAGATCGTCAATTGAGGAGCTTCTGCTCAATGTACAGAAGCCGGCAAGATATACCGGCGGCGAGCTTAATTCTATTGTTAAAGAAGAGGCCGAGATCAGAGGCGCGATCTCATATCCCGACCTTTATGAAGTTGCCATGTCAAATAACGGCGTCAGAATATTATATGACATTGCTAATGCTGTTGAAGGTATTGCCTGCGAACGGGTTTTTTCTGTTGCCCGCGATTTTGAAAATATCCTCAGAGCAAAGAATATCCCCCTTTATACTCTTGAAACTTATACGCCGCTGCATCAACTTGACCTGATCGGCTTTAATCTTGCCCATGAGATGCTTTATACCAATATGCTTCAGATACTGGATCTGGGCTTGATCCCTCTTTTTTCCGATGAAAGAGAGGAAGGGCACCCGCTCGTTATTGCCGGGGGGGATGCGGTCTCAAATCCGCTGCCTGTGAGCTCCTTTGCGGATATTATTTTTATCGGCGACGGAGAAGAAGGTTTTGCCGAAATATTTCTCACAATAAAAAAAGCGTCTGAAGAGTCACTGAGCAGGAAAGAGATAATTGATCGTGTTGGAAAAATTAAGGGCGTGATGATCCCATCTCAATATAAGCTTTCCTATAGAGGAGTCGCAATAGAAAAAATTGATGGCAAAGCCGTATTTAAAAGGCTGTATCGCGAAAAAAGCGGCTGGAATCCTAAACAGCCTGTAGTCCCCAATATAAGGATAACTCAGGAAAGGGCTGTTTATGAATTGACCAGAGGGTGCGGTAATCTGTGTAAATTCTGCCATGCAGGATATTACGACCTCCCTTACAGGAGTTTCTCCTGCCAAGGCGTGCCGGAGGAGATCAGGGAGATAATCTTAAATACAGGTTATGACGAACTATCCTTCGTTTCGCTCTCTTTAAGCGATTACAGGTATATTACAAGTGTCCTTAATAGTGTGCTGCCCTGGCTGACCCAAAGAGGAGTGTCCGTTTCTCTGCCTTCCTTAAAGGTGGATATGAGAACCATATCGATTATTGAGCAGATTTCCGATCTGAGAAAGACCTCCCTTACCTTTGCGGTTGAATCTGCATCCGATGATATAAGGGCCTATGCATACAAAAAGATCGCCATTGATGATCTTCTGTCAATTGTGGAATATATTTTCAGCAAGGGATGGAGACTGATCAAGCTCTATTTTATGATGGGGCTTCCCGGTTATGAAGAACATGATGAAGCCGGTTCTATTATTTCACTCCTCAAAAAGATAAGATCAATTGCAGGTAAAGGCAGAGATATAAATGTTACGCTGTCGCCCTTTGTTCCCAAGCCTCATACGCCTTTTCAGAGGAAGAAACAGGCCGGCGAGGATTATTTCAACAAAACAATTGCGAGGATTAAAAAGGAAACTCCGAAAAATATCAAAATCAAGGATCATGACGTAAGGTCGTCAATAATTGAAGGGGTTTTAGCCAGAGGAGATGACAGGCTCGGCAATACCATTTATGAAGTATACAGGGCAGGAGGGCGCTTTGATTCATGGAAAGAGCATTTTAACTATGAGCTGTGGAAAGAGAAGCTTGATAAGACAATACCCTTCTGGTTCGATTTTCTTGATGAACGCAGTGAAACGGAAATACTTCCCTGGGATATTGTTAAAACCGGATTCGAAAATGTAATTGATTCAATGATGGAGAAAAAACTGGATTACGGCAATTTGGATAAGAAGGAGAATGTCTGCAGCGTACCTCTTAATACGGATGAATTAAAAAGAGCTGTTGAAAATTTCAAAAAAAAGTTCATTACCTCCGGTACCATCAGGATGAAAATTTCCAAGAGAGGACAGGCAAGATTTATTCCTCATCTTGATTTTATTGAAATAATAAAAAGAGCTCTCCGCATGGCAGAGGTTCCCGTTGCATTTACTCAGGGATATAATAAGAGGGAGAGAGTATCCTTTGGCTTTCCCCTTCCTCTTGGGATTGAAAGCGATGCTGAATTTTGCGATGCAGAGCTTTACGGAAGAGTGCCTGATAAAATGATGAACAGCATCAACAGTCGTTTACCCCATGGAATTGAGATACTGTCTGTAAGAGAAATCAAGAAAAAGGAATCTCTTATGGCAATTGCAGGGTATGCCTGTTATGAAGTTACCTGCAAAGACAGGTCTCTTTTTGACAGAATATGCTCTAATTTGAATTCCCGGATCAAGTTTTCAAAAAAAACAAAAAGAGGGATCAGGGATGTTGGATTCGGCGATGCAATATATGATTATAAAATTATAAGTGATAATAAGATTGAAATAATGCTTTCCGTGGGAACTGAAAAATCGCTCAGAATTGATAATGCCATGCTTACTCTCGCGGGTACGGCTGCGGAGGATCTTTACAAATTTAGGATTGTAAAGATCTCACAGTTTACAGCGGGCACAAAAGAACCTCTGTTAATAGAATGATCGATGTTTCTGACATAATTTCCGGTAAATTTTATCTATTCATAGGATTCGGGCCCAAGGTATGTGACCGGAGCTTCATTCATGAGCCACCTGAGCGTATTTTTCAGTTTCATCAATTGAACGAAGAGATCGTGCTGCGGTTCAACGCCGGGTGCGTGCTGGGGGCTTTTCCAGTAAAAGGAGAGCCAGTCCTGATTCCCGTAAAGTGAAGCACGCTGAGCCAGATCGAGAAAGAGTACCAGATCAAGTACTATGGGCGCAGCCAGTATTGAGTCTCTGCAGAGAAAATCTATCTTGATCTGCATGGGATAGCCGAGCCAGCCGAATATGTCAATATTATCCCATCCTTCTTTATTATCGCCTCTCGGAGGGTAGTAGTTAATTCTTACTTTGTGATAGTATCCTTTATAAAGTTCCGGGTATAGGTCGGGCTGAAAAACCTGATCAAGTACCGAAAGCTTGCTTACTTCCTTTGTTTTAAAGGAATCGGGGTCGTCCAGCACCTCGCCGTCTCTGTTGCCCAGGATATTTGTGGAGAACCAGCCGTCAACGCCTATCATTCTTGCCTTTAATCCCGGAGCCAAGATGGTTTTCATTAATGTCTGGCCTGTTTTAAAGTCACTCCCGCCCATGGGCACTCTCTTTTTTTCTGCCAGTTCCCAGAGCGCCGGGATGCTGTTGCAGAGATTGGGCGCTCCGTTTGCAAAGGGAATCCCCATATCGAGCGCCGCATAAGCGTAGATCATGCTGGGAGCGATATTCTGGTTATTCTCCCTGAGTCCCTTTTCGAAGTTTTCCAGCGTATCGTGAACACCGGTCTCAACTTTCTGGTAAACTTCGGTACTGCCGCACCATATCATTACTACTCTGCTCAGATTTTTTTCTTTCTTGAAGTTCTCAATATCCTCTTTTACCATTTGGGCAAGCTCCCAGTAGGTGGGTGCTTTTTTGATCCAGGTGCCGTCAAGCTTTTTAACATAATCTTTGTTAAAAACGGCTTTCCATGGTTTGATCTTTATAAGGTCATCTTTAACAAGTTCATAATCGTCCCGTTTAAGCACGCTTGCCTGTTTAACGGCTTCATAAACGTTTTCCTCAAAGATATCCCATCCGCCAAATTCAATATTGTCCAATTCTGCAAGAGGGACAAAGTTTTTAATGTTTACATCGCTGGCGTTTCGGCCCTGCCCCAGCCGGATCTTACCCATCTGAGTAAGTGAGCCCACAGGCAGTTTATAACCTTTTTTGATCAGGAAAACTCCGGTAATAAAGGTTGTGCTTACAGCGCCGAGGCCTGGAATTA
>JAJRXZ010000066.1 GCA_024276015.1 Spirochaetota bacterium
AGCAATTAATTATTATATTATTTTGAAACAATTAATGTATTTCCAGTTATATACATAATATTCTCTACGTCAAGTAAAAACCGGCGCATCGGGACAATAATGCAATAAAGATGGCTGGCGGGAACATCCTTTATCTCTACAGACAGTAAATCCTCTGCAAAAAGAAGCGAAAAGCCGAGGACTGTTTGAGCCCTGAATGAAATGAGGGGCGAGTTCCGCAGACTTTTGAGCTTTTTTGCAGAGGAAATCGGGATAAATCCTATCTCCGGAGGCAAATTTTCTCCTCTGATAGATATGAATTATTTTATTGTTTAGTTCCCGCCAGCCCTCTAAAGAGGTCAAAGGTGTACCAGAGATAAAAAAATATGAAAATGTTGAACTCTTATAAAAGATCAGAATTGTATACCTGCGTCAATTCCTATGATTATTCTTACTTTTTCATTAATATCCCGCGGATTTAAAACCGAATAAAAGCCCAGGTAATTTATCCCGGGGAAAAAATACCTGAAACCTGCTGATAATAAAAGCGGATCTGCCCCACCCGGGAAAAGAGGTTTCTCATCCCTTGCATCTCCTCCTTTGATCCCTTTTGCCAGAAATACTTCAAAAAAGGGAATTACCGGATAGATCAGATCGCTGTTTACAGCAAAAGAGACTCCTCCATAGTCGTTTTTTAATCTTTTCCCTTCAAAAAAGGTCCCTTCAGAAAAAAAATTCAGGCCCAAAACCTTTGAATATGTCTCCTTCCTGAAAGGATTAAGATAGAAAAGACCGTAAAGATCCTCATTATACCCTTCTCTGAAAAAATAAAAAATATTGAGATGAAGAAAAACTCTCTTCATAATATCAATACGCGATACTGATCCGACTTTCAACTCGTTTTCCCCCAAAGTGATATCTTCCCAGGTACTGTCTGCAGTAGTATTTACTCCGGTTGGGAATCTGAATTGAAAGGTTAACCCGGTATGCAGGAATCCCTCAAAATAATCGTTTATGAAATATGAAAACTTCAGAAAAGTATCTCCCAGCTCGTCCCTGCCGGTTCTGATAAAATCTTCATGGAGGAACTGGGAATAAATAAATACCGAAAGATCCGTTAAAAGGCCAAACCCGATTTCAACCTGATCAATTCTGTAATTATTTTCCAGTCTGTGGAGTTCATCTTTTAATGATATTTCAATCCCATCAGCAGGTACTGTGTATATAGTATCTGTAAGAGTTAAGGATAGAAGAATCTTCGAAGAAATAACAGGTATGATCAGAAACAGAATAAGCATCATGGAAATGATGCCTATTCTGTTAACCTGATATCCCGGCATTATCTTCCATAATTATGACAGCTTTTCCTTTGCTTTATCCGCGATTTTTTCAAAGGCAGCCAGATCGGATACTGCAAGTTCCGCCAGCATTTTTCTGTTTATAGCAATATTGGATCTGTTTAAACCGAACATAAGTCTGCTGTATGAAATATCGCTTAGCCTTGCTGCTGCATTTATCCGCTGTATCCAGAGGGCTCTGAAATCCCTCTTCTTTCTCTTTCTGTCTATATAGGAATTCTGCAGAGCTCTCCTTCTGGCGTCCTTAGCGGTTCTGAAAAGCCTGCTTCTTGCGCCTATATAACCCTTTGCATCCTTCAAGATCTTTTTGCTTCTGCGATGGTGGATCCTACCGTTTGTTGCTCTTGCCATTTCTATTCGTCCTTTTTATTTTAAATCAAATTTCATCTGTCAAAATTAAAGTCAATTCTATGCATAAGGAAGCATTCTTTTAACTTTCTTTTCTTCCGATTTACTTACAACATCTACGCCTCTTAAAGAGCGTTTTCTCTTCGGAGATTTTTTCTCCAGCAAATGGCTCTTATACCCCTTTGCTTTCTTAACCTTGCCGTTTTTTGTAATTTTAAATCTCTTTTTTGCTCCGCTGTTTGATTTCATCTTTGGCATTATATTACCTCGTTTATTTATTTTCTTTCTGTTTTGATTTTCCCGACGTATTCAATGTCATGAACATCGTAATATTTCTTCCCTCTTTTACCGGATTCTTTTCAACAGTGGCAATATCTTCAAGAGCTTCCTGGATCATTTCCATTACATTAAAACCCAGCTCAGGGTGGACCATTTCTCTGCCTCTGAACATTAATGTAAACTTAACTTTATCTCCTTTAAGCAGAAACTCTCTGGCATGCTTAACTTTATGCTGAAAATCATGGTTATCTATTGCAGGCCTCATTTTTATCTCTTTTACATGAATAATCTTCTGTTTCTTTTTTGCCGCTTTGGCCTGTTTGATCTGTTCAAATTTAAACTTTGTGTAATCAATGATCTTTACAACAGGAGGGTTCTGGTTCGGAGAAATTTCAACCAGATCGAGCCCCTTTTCATTAGCAAGTTCCAACGCTTTATCAGTAGATATGATAACAGGCTCTCCTCCTTCACCAACAAGTCTTACGGTTTTTGCACTGATCTGATCGTTCCTTTTATATTTATCGGCTTTTGATCCTTCGAACCGCCTTCCTCTTTTAATCAAAATATAAATACCCCCAGGTTATTTCCTATAAAATTTAAAATATTTTTGACAGTTTGAAATATTATATTCATTAAAATCAACAAAAATATCAATTTATAACGGATTTTTTATCATTTTTCCGATTATCTGTTAAGTACGCAGAAAAGTCAAGTCACTATTGCCGGAGTATGTTATGCATGATCTGTTTTTTTATCTGTTTCGTTTTTAATTAATTCAATAAATTCACTTAATTTCATCACCATGGATCTATTTTCTCCGCGCCTGCGCACAGATATATCTCCATTCTGAATCTCTTTATTTCCGATTACTCCTATATAGGGAACCTTTTTATCTATTGCGTCCCTGATTTTATAGCTTACCGATTCGTTTCTTGTATCGGTCTCAATTCTCAATTCCTCTTTTAAAAGCTCTTTCCTTAAATTTTCTACAAATTCCGATTGTTCCTCCGAAACATTCATAATTATTGCCTGAACCGGAGCCAGCCACAGAGGAAACTTCCCCCCATAGTGCTCAATAAGAACGCCGATAAATCTTTCAAGCGAACCCAGCAGCGCTCTGTGAATCATTATGGGCCTGTGCTTCTGTCCGTCGGACCCGATATAGGTGATATCAAACCTCTCGGGAAGATTGAAATCAACCTGGATCGTGCTGCACTGCCATTCTCTGCCTATTGCGTCATTTATCTTAATATCGATCTTCGGACCGTAAAATACGCCTTCTCCGCTGTCAATTTTATAGTCCATCCCCAGTTTCTCCAGTGAATTTTTCAGCGTGCCGGTTGCCACTTCCCAGTTTCTGTCGGAACCGACAGACTTTTCGGGACGGGTTGAAAGATAGATATTCTTGTCCCTGAACCCGAAGGTACTTAACATATACATTGTAAAATCAAGGACTTCAATAACTTCTTCTTCTATCTGCTCTTCGGTACAGAAGATATGAGCATCGTCCTGCGTAAAACCTCTCACGCGGGTAAGACCGTGAAGTACTCCCGACCTTTCATATCTGTATACAGTGCCCATCTCAAATCCCCTGAAGGGGAGATCTCTGTAGCTTCTGATACTGCTTGTGAAAATTTTGATCTGCGAAGGACAGTTCATAGGTTTCAGTATATAATCCTGACCGTCAATCTCTATGGGCGAATACATATTTTCACTATAAAAGTCAAGATGTCCCGACGTTTTATAAAGATCCGATTTTGCAATATGAGGGACAGTAAAGAGTTTGTATCCTCTTTTCAGGTGCTCGGTTGTGGTAAATTTGTCAATTATGAATCTTAAGACCGCTCCGTTGGGATGCCATAAGGGAAGTCCGGCGCCCACTTCGTTGTCAAAAGAAAAGAGCTCCAGTTCTCTGCCAAGCTTCCTGTGGTCTCTTTTCTTTGCTTCTTCAAGCATTTCAAGATATTCGGACAACTCCTTTTTATCCTGAAAAGCCGTTCCGTATATGCGCTGAAGCATTCTGTTCTTTTCGTCGCCTCGCCAGTAAGCTCCGGCAATGGAAAGCAGTTTGCAGGCTTTGATCTTTGATGTCCTCATCAGATGAGGCCCGCGGCAAAGATCCATAAATTCTCCCTGCCTGTATATAGTTACTTCTCTGTGGTCTATCTCATTTATCAGCTCAACCTTATAAGATTCACCGGCATCCGAGAAAAGTTTTAATGCTTCCTCTTTTGTCATTACTTCTCTTGTAATTTCAAGATCTTCATCAACGATCTTACCCATTTCGGTTTCGATCTTTTCAAGGTCTTCGGGATTAAGTTTCTCCTCAATATCAAAATCATAGTAGAATCCCTTTTCAATTGCAGGCCCTACGGCAAGTTTTGCTCCGGGATAAAGCCTTTTTACAGCCTGAGCCATCAGATGCGATGCGGAATGCCGGAATATATCCCTGCCCGCATCGGAATCGAATAAAATAACTTTAAGGGAAAAATCCTCATTTACGATCGACGAAAGATCGGAAGGTTCATCATTTATATATGCAGCTATAGCGGCTTTCTGAAGGCCTTTGCCGATCCTGCCAATGATGTCATATACGGTACTTCCTTTCTCTGCTTCAATAACAGATGAATCGGGAAGTTTTATTTTAATTGCTTCACTCAAAAAATTTCTCCGTTTTTTGATTTAAAGCCGCCAGGTTCAGGGAATACTGTGCGGAATAATGTGAGCGATATTGGAGTTGAACCAATGACCTCCTGCGTGTCGGGCAGGCGCTCTAACCAACTGAGCTAATCGCTCGAAAGCGAAGGCACTTTCCTTCGCAGGATTTTTCACTATTTTTCTAATGCGCCCCTTGTCAACAATTTTTTAATGCCCTATTTATAAATTCCTCAATCTTTCTCCAGAACTCTTCCCCATAGACAGGACAATCGTTATGACCGCAGTCCATCGGGACCAGTTCGGCATCTTGAGATTGTTCATATAACTTTTTGCCGTTTTTATAGGGTATGGTTTTATCATACTTGCCGTGAAAAATAAGAATAGGACCTTTAAATTCTTTAACAACCGACAAATTATCAAATACATCCTTAACAAGAAATGACGGCAAAAAATATATTTTGGCAAACTGTTTCAGATCGGTAAATGCTGACTGCAGAATTATTGCGCTGACTCTCCTCTTTTTTGCAAGCAAACAGGCCGCTCCTCCCCCAAGGGATCTTCCATGTGTTATTATTCTCTTTTCATCAACTGTTTTTTTCTCAACAAGCAGGTCGTAGGCTTTTATAAATACATCTTCAATTGAATCCTGCGACGGAGTTCCTTCCGATCTCCCGTAGCCCGGATATTCCACCAGCAGTACATTAATACCAAGTCTGTTATAGTTTATGATCTCCTGATAACAATAATCTATAAGTTCATAATTGCCATGCGCAAAAATGACAGCGGGTTTTTTTTGACCCTTCTTTAAATTTTTCACTCCTGAAAACCATGCCTCAACTCTTCCTGTTTCGGTTTTTATCCATATTCTTTCAATGTCATATTCCGATAGACTGACATCCCTTTTCTTAATATATTTGCCCGGATACATTAAATTCCTCTGGAAGGTAAAAACTACGAAGGCATAAATGACATAGAAAACAAAAATAAACAAAAGGCCTTTCATAATCGCTAATACTTTTTTATCTTTATATCATACAGTTTAATATGGACTTACAATAATCTCACAACCTGCTGACAGTCAAATTAAATTTCATCAATTACACTTTTCCAGTTCTTTTTACACGATTAAAATTGACTTGTAATTAACAGCAAATAGGGTTAGCATACATTGCATTGAAATCCAAAAATCGGAAAAAAGGAGCGAATTATGATAAATGAGATACATGTGCAAAAAACCTGTAATTTCCGCCATTAACGGGCATGCAATTGCAGGAGGACTGATCATTGCAATGGCATCAGATTACAGGATCGCAAAAAATCATCCTAAAATTCAGATTTCTATGAGTGAAATAAAGTTAGGTCTTTCTTTATCAATTGCTCGGAGTGAAATTATGAAATTCGGACTGGAATGCAATAAAAAATTCAGGGACGTAATGTTCTTCGCTGAAAAATACGACGTATTAAGAGCATGGGAACTTGAAATAATTGATGAAATTGCAGATGAAGGCAAGCTTATCAGCAGGTCCAAGGAGATCATATCCTCCTGGATGGATAATCCCGGAAGATCATTCAGCCGCTTAAAAGAAAGGCTGAGACAACCAGTTTATGATCTGATAATGGAAAAGACAAGATCGGAAAACTGGAACGAAAGCCTGAAATTTTTTTTCAACAGCGAAACAAGAGAGGCGCTTGAGTCAGTATACAAAACCATGACATGATCTGAATTATCAATTAACTCTTTTATGGACACATAAAAAAAGCTTGACTCAATTGCCTGAAATTAAACAAATATATAGTATAGTTCTGACTCTGTTGAAAAAAATTATTTTTCACCAATAAAAATTAACAGATAATGATTGTATACAGGAAAGAAAAATGAAAATAATAGAAGGAAAACTTGATGCTTCCGGATTAAAATTTGCTATTGTAATTTCAAGGTTTAATGAATTTATTACAAACAAACTTCTTGGCGGCGCACTGGACACCCTTAAAAGAAATAATGCCGATGAGAATAATATAACCACGGTGTGGGTACCGGGTTCATTTGAAATTCCTGCCATGGCAAAAAGACTCGTTGAAAGGGACAGCTATGATGCGGTAATCTGCCTCGGAGCAGTTATAAGAGGTTCAACACCGCATTTTGATTACGTTGCTGCCGAAGTTTCCAAAGGCATTGCAAATATCGGGCTCAATTCAAAAATTCCGGTAATATTCGGCGTTATAACAACTGATACTATCGAACAGGCCATTGAAAGGGCGGGAACAAAATCAGGGAACAAAGGCGCTGATGCAGCATTCTCGGCAATTGAGATGGCAAATCTTTTCAAGTTAGTTTAACAATGGGGCATAGAAGGAAAGCCAGAGAGTATGCCCTCCAGGGGTTATACATGTACGAGATCAACAAAGCCTCTTTAGACCAACTGACTTCACTAAACTGGGTTGACAAAGAAATACCTGAAGACATAAGAGAGTTTGCCGTTTCGCTGATAGAAGGATCTGTAAAACATATAGATGAAATCGATAAACTCATTAAGAAACATTCAAAGAACTGGAAATTTGAAAGATTAAGCCATGTTGATAAAGCTATCTTGAGAATATCCATATGTCAGATGCTCCATATGCCCGATATACCCGTTATTGTGGCGATCAATGAAGGCATTGAACTGGGAAAGGTTTTCGGCGAAGAGAATTCAAGCACATTTATAAACGGGATTCTTGACGCAGTAAACAGGGAAATGGTTAACAATAAATAATTATCAATATAATTCAATTTATTTAAGGGGCCATCATAAGTGACAGAAGGTAAAAAAATCAAAGACAACCAAAATAAAGATATCAGAAACGATGAAGGGCTTCTTATAAAAAACAGGATCGGATACATTGAAGAAGAGGGTCGGACCGCGCACAGCATAAAAAAACCTATGATCATCGTGTCGACTCTGGTTGCAGTAACAATCATAACTATTATGATTGCCGTAAAATTTTACTACAAAAAGCCGGCCATATTCAAAGCTTCGTCAAAAGATCTGCAGGTGCCCTTTGATAAAATCAGTAAAGACATTGAGAATGGATCTGAAAACATCCGCATTAAAAGAGGTATTGAGAGCTACTCAAAGGGGTATCTTAACGACGCAATAAAGGAATTTAACGAAGTAGTGGAATCGGACGCTCCGGATAAAGACAAAGCAACAGCTCTAATGTATATGGGAATGATCAACGATGACAGAGGAAGCTACGACAAAGCTATCGGATTGTATTCCAGAGCACTTGTCTATGACAAAGATAATCCGCAAATCTATAAAAACCTCTCCCTTGCCTACAGGCATAAAAAAAAATATAAAGAAGCGATTGAAAATGCAAAAAAATCGATAGCGCTGAACCCGGAGGACCTAAACACACTAACACTTCTGGGTAATATCTATTTTGAAACCGGTAATTATAATGAAGCAATAAAGCAGTATAATAGAGCGCTGGAAATTTCTCCGGGCAATCCACCGGTATTATATAACCTGGCATCGGCTCTGATGAAAAAAGGCGATGAATTTGCCGCTGTTGAATATTTCAAAAAAGCAGGCGCATCGGATAAAATAGGCGAAGTTGCTCACAGAGCATACTCAAGACTGGGGGTTCTATATACAGAGAGAAATGACCTGCCCGCAGCCATTAAATATCTTAAAGAGGCAGTCTCTATCAGACCTAATGACCCGGTAAACAGCTATAATCTGGGAATTGCATATCTTAAACAAAATGAGAAGGATAAAGCGCTCGAACTTTTATCTAAAGCGGAAAAATATGGAGAGAAAGATTCCCAGATGCTTCAAAATATCGGCGAAGCCTATTTCTCCTTAAAGGATTACAACAGAAGCCTTGCTCTGTATAATAAGATCCTATCTGTGAACAAACGCAACATCAGGATCTTATCAAGAATTGCCGAAATATACTATAAAAAAGGCGAGTTGGACAGAGCTTATGAAAATTACAGAAAAATTACATTGATTGAGCCTGCCACAGAAAATGCCAGGATCGCCTATCTCAATATGGGTAATATACTGGACGACAGTCTGAAATATGATGAAGCAATAAAAGCATATCAGAAAGCCCTTTCCATAAGCCCTAAAGATTCTTCGGCATACTTTAATATAGGTATAGCTTATAAACATGCCGGAAAACCTGAGAAGGCAATTAATTCATGGAAAGAATCGATACGGCTGGATCCTGAAAACCCTAAATCCTATATAGCCATAGCAGACTACTACTATGAAAAAAAATTCTATGATCTGGCTGAAAAAGAATACGGGAAGATATTAATAAGATGGCCTCAATTGCAGGATGCGCATTTTAAAATTGCAACAATCTATTATAAAAAAGATCAGCTGGATTATGCTCTCAGATCCTATAAAAAAGTCCTGAAAATAAACGAAAACAACGAGCTGGCAAGAAAAGCCTATGTGAACATTGCAATAATTACATCTAAACTGAATAACGATGAAAAATCCCTTAACAGATCAATACAACTGATCAGGAAGGCACTCCTGCTGAAACCGGGAGATTCCGGAGCGCTTTTATCTATGGGGATCATTTATTTAAAAAAGGAGATGTACGACAGGGCAATTGATACCTTTTATCAGGCCATAAAAAGTTCAAATGACAGCAAAATTATTGCAGAATCATACAACAATATCGGAAAAAGCTACTATAAAAAAGGTTTATATAAAAAAGCATTGCAGTCTTTTACAAGAGGGATAGAAGAAGACCCTTCAAATGAACAGATCAGAATGAACAGAAAAGCCGCAATGCAGGCATATGAATCGGAACTGGCCGGGGAAAGATGACAGGATCAGAATTTTTTTTTAACAATAAAATATACGAAGACAATCTTGCGTCCTTTGCCGCAAAATCCAAAACATCGAGAGGCAGAGAATTCAAGGAAAAGCCGCACCCCTACAGGTCGGAATATCAGAGAGACAGAGAAAGGATCATACACTCAAGAGCATTCAGAAGACTGGAATATAAAACACAGGTTTTTATCAATCACGAAGGAGACCATTACCGCACAAGGTTAACTCACACGATCGAGGTAGCTCAGATCGCAAGAACCATTGCGAGAGCGCTGAAACTCAATGAAGATCTGGCTGAAAGTATTGCTCTTGCCCACGATCTGGGGCACACCCCTTTCGGCCACGCAGGCGAAAAAGAACTGAACAGCCTTCTCGGGGATCACGGAGGATTCGAACACAACAGGCAGAGCCTAAGAATAGTAAGCGTTTTAGAAAAGAGATACGAAAAATTTTCAGGCCTCAACCTCACCTGGGAAACCAGAGAAGGCATTATTAAACACTCTTCCGCATACGACCACCCGGAAATATCCGACTACATGCCGGATGAAAAACCCTCACTTGAGGCTCAGATCATTGACTATGCCGACGAGATCGCCTACAATAACCACGATCTGGACGACGGCATAACCTCCGGTCTGGTAAGTATTTATGATGTTGAACAATTAAAAATCTGGCAGATGGCACTGGACAATTACAGCGGGGATCTGCCGAAATCAAAAAAACTCCTTGTCAGCGAAATTATCCGTTCAATAATTAATCTGCTTGTTACCGATCTGATCAAAGTTACAATTGAGAACATAAAAACGCACTCAATTACAGATTATAACGACGTTAGAAAAGCGAATAAAAAAATCGCCGGTTTTTCAGATGAAGTTAACAAAGCCAATGCAGAATTAAAACAATTCCTGAGAGAAAGACTTTACCAGCACTACAGAGTTGCCAGAATGACAATAAAGGCCCGGAAAGTGATCAAAGAGCTCTTTCAGATATATACGGAACACCCCGATACTCTGCCGGGAAGTTATCAGAAAAGGGTCGGCAGCCACGGAGTTATACTGACAGCTACAGACTATATTGCCGGCATGACCGACAG
>JAJRXZ010000067.1 GCA_024276015.1 Spirochaetota bacterium
ACGGATAAAGACATAAGACAATAATGCCTTATATAAGGATTACTGTCAATTTTCATTTGCTGAAAAAATAATTGAAAGGCCGCGCATTCGGCGCGGCCTAAGTAACAAGAATTTAATAGGGCTTCTACCACATATAGATTGCAGCAAGAGTTATGCCCATAAAGGAATCCTTTTCGTTTGTTCCCCAATCGTTATTTTTAAAGGTAAATGTCTGGTATTTCAGACCTGCCTGCAGGAATATGCTTTCGGATATCAGATAATTGAACGCAATTTCCGCAGTATAGCCCGTTGAATTTTCCACATCATAAGTTGTTCCATATTTACTTTCAAATTTTGTTTTCACAAAGAGCATCCCAATCTGACCGCTTAAAAGCGTTCTGTCAGTTAAAGGATAAACGGTACCCGCACCAATACTGTATATGGAGTTGGACGCCTGGTACCAACCTCCGTCAAGTTCGCTGCCGTCGCTGAATACAAATTTGAGGTCTGCTTTTGAATACATAAATTTATAGCCGAAAAATATCTTTAAATAATCTGTCAGAGAATATGACATGCTGAAATCCAGATCCTTTCTCTCCAGGTTCAGCTGCAGGTCGGCCGAATCCCCGCTCACCTTAAACTCAGTTTCCTGGCTGAATGAACTGAACACCATTGCTGCCGCGCTGAATGAAATTTTTCTGTCCTCTGTCTGATACCCAATGAGAGGACCCGCAAGATATCCGTTGCCCGGTTTTATAGTTGTTGTGTTGGGAGTCCCGGAAGCTTCAAGATAATCATGAAAATAACCGCCAAGGGTTTTGCCCAGCCCCGAATCCCATTGAGCATACCATGATTTGACGCCAAACATAAAAGTACCGGCATTCAGGTATATGGGAAAGGCGATCAGCAACAGTAATATTAAAATAGACTTTCTTTTTTTCATATTATTAGCCTGTGATTTTGTGTAATAAAATACAGATCAATATCTGCTCTGTATTTATATTCTCAACAGTATTATCTTCTGCAGGAAAAAAGGCCCTTATTCGATCTTTTCAGATATCTCAATACTGTTATCAGATCTTTTGCTTATGGAAAAATCGGACAGATAATAGTAATATGTACTTTCATTTGTTGCCCCTATTAGCATTGTGTTGGTTTCATTACTGTCGATATAGAATTCTGATCCAGAGATTTGAGATTCAACAGTATCTTTTTCTACAAAGTATGTACTCCACTCAAATCTGAAATTTATGTATTGCTGCGGCTTGAATCGGTAATAGATTGTGTAACCGGCTAGTAATGGTGAACTTGCAAATAGATTTGTAGTTCCATACGAAGCAGGCATGGAATCGCCTTGTTCACAATAGAACCCCGTTACCGAGCTTGAAGAGTTATTTATTATTTTTAACGAGCCCCTTGTGACATACCCGCCGTCTGCGCTGCTTAAATCGCTTTCGTTACCGTTTGAATCTTCTGCTGATACTTTGTAGTAGTATGTAGTATAGGATTCAATGGGATAGCTGGAAGATGAAGTTGTGTTGTAAGCAGTAGTATAGATTGAGTCAACATAACCTATTAGTGTATAACTGCCCGTTGATGTATCGGCTCTGTAAATGTAGTAGTAAGATGCGCCTGAAACCGGATTCCAGCTTATTTCAACCTGGTTGGCATATGTGCCGTCCGATGCTGTCACTCCGGTTGGAGCACTTATGGATGTTCCGCCGCTGTCTAGCGCATCTTCTGTCTGAGCTTCAAAGCATGAATTGAACAGAAGAACCGGAATTGCCAGTAATAACAGAAATATGATTTTTTTCATTTTTATCTCCTATAAAAAAAGTTAATGGGTTTATATTGTTTATATTAAAGTGTAATATAAATTGGTCAAAACCTTAAAGCGTCATAGGTATTCCGAGGCCTGCTTTTGAAAGATTTTTTCTTGCCTTTTCATAATTGCTGTCAAGTTTTATGGCTTTTTTAAATTCTCTCTTTGCCTCTTCCTTTTTTTTCTTTAATTCTTTCTTTTTTTTCTGTTTTTTTAACAGTGCAATCTCTTCAAGTTTTTCTTCACCCCTGTAATTTGCAAGTGAAGCGTCAAGATTCTTTGTGTCGTATCGTTCTACAAGCTTGAATTTTGCCTCTTTTGTCAGTTTTATGTTCATTTTAGCCGCTATGTTGAGGGAGATCCGGTTCTGTAGGGTATAGAAGTTATCGAGAATTCCCGCAGCAGATGTTTGTTGGAGGATCTGCCCCGTTTTAACTGACAGGACCTTTGCCGTGATCTGCAGAGTGTTTCTGAATACCTGAAATGACCCGATCACTATATAATGAGCGTTTAAAAGGTTGCAAAGTTCAACAGCGCTGTTTGAGTCTGTAGCTCCCAGAAGCTGAAATTCCTGCTCTTTTAAGACCTGTTTAACAATATATTCGCGGGATATTACCTTATAATATGGTATCGCGCCCAAACCTTCCATGATTCTGTCGGGAATCCCCATAGACCATGACCTGTATTTTTTTGTCCCGATCGACCTGTCTTCAAATTTCATTACGGATATCACTTTTTTCTTGTAGTCGGGAACATTTACATCCATGACTGATCTGCTTTTAACCAGCATGTTCCCGCTCTCACAGGAAAAAAATGAGAGCACAATGAGCCCCACAATAAAAAGAATTTTTCTTGAAAAGTATTTCATGATTAAGTTTATATTATATAAGATAGATTTGTTGAATTGCCCTCTCGTTGAAATTTACTGCAGGTTTTATATTTGTGTCAATACTTTTTTAAAAAAAATCGGTTCCTTTAAGAGGTGTCTTAGGAACTTCTAATATTCTTTCCTTCTAAAGCGGGATGTCCCTGAATTTTCAATTATACTTAAATACTCGATCGACTTAAGGATTTTTTATATAATATAATGAGCAAATTTGCGAATTTTATCTGTGATGATCGGTATAGAAAAAATAGGTAAAGTTCGCCTAACTCGAGTAAATAGATGTTATTCCGATATTTTACCGCAGATCTCAATAAAACGCTCGACTAGTTCTGAGAAATGCTCTATTGCATTCTCTACGGGGAAGGGGGTTCTCATATCAACACCGGCTTTTTGAAGCTGGTCAATGGGATAGAGGCTTGCACCCAGCTTGAGAAAATCGATATAAGCGCCTCTTGCAGATGCTCCTTCCTTCAAGACTTTATTTGCAAGAGTTATGGCAGCCGAAATACCGGTTGCATATTTGTATACGTAAAATGAAGAGTAAAAGTGAGGGATCCTTAAAAATTCCAGTGAAAGAACATCGTCTATGACTATAGTATTGCCGAAATATTTTCCCAGAAGTTTTTTATATTCGCCTCTTAAGAATTCCAGGGTTAAAGGCATATTGTTTTCAACAGAATCATGTGTGATCTTTTCAAATTCTGCAAACATTACTTGCCTGAAAAGGGTTCCTCTTATGTTGTCAATCTCTCTGTTAAGAATATAGGCCAGCATGGACGGATCATTTTTATAATATTCCAGAAGGTAATTGCTTAAAAGGGTTTCATTAAAGGTTGAAGCAACTTCGGCGACAAAGATCGTATACTGGTGATACATATAAGGCTGAGCATTATTTGAGTAGTATGTGTGCATTGAATGGCCGGCTTCATGAATAAGCGTGTATAGGCTGTTGATATTGTTTTCGTCATAGTTAATTAAGATATAGGGCGGAGAATCGTAACATCCTGAGGAATAGGCTCCGCTTCTTTTGCCTCTGTTCTCAAACCGATCCACCCATCCGCCGAGAAGCCCTTCTTTTAATATTGAAACGTACTCTTTACCAAGCGGCAAAAGCGCCTTAATGGAAATATCAACAGCTTCTTCATAGGTCATTTTGAAATCGATATCTTTGATTATGGGAACATATGTATCATAGAAGTGAAGATCCTCAAGCTTTAGTGCGTTCTTCCGAAAATTAAGATATTTAAAGAGGGGTGCCCGATTTTTGATCACAGCTTTAATGAGATTATCGTAAACTTCTTCTTCGACATTGTCCGGGAAGAGGGCGGATTCTCTGCAGCTTGTAAAATTTCTCACCCGCGAATAGAAATGATCCTTTTTATTTGAATATGCCAGAGCGGTTGAGATGGTATGTTTGTGCTGGTCATATACTTTATAATATTGAAAGAATGCTTTTTTTCTGATCTCTCTGCGGGGGTTCATTAAAAATGTGTTGAAATTTCCGTGGCTCAGTTCAACGAGTTCTCCCTTCTCATTTTCTATCATTCCGAATTTTAGATCTGCATTATCTAACTGACTGAAAATTTCCGAAGGAGCCTGCGCCATCTGGCCCGACATTGCAAGAATTTTTTCCATTTCTTTGCTCAGTGTGTGAGGTTTGTAGCGGATTATTTTCTCCAGATAGAATTTATACTCCTTCAGGATATGGTTCTGCATAAACCGGGCGGTCTTTTTGTCGGGAATAGACTGAATTTCCGGCGTTAAGAAACTCGACAGTTCGGATGCTTTCATGTAGAGATCAATGGCCCTTTGATACATTGCAAGATAATTCTGATTGGATTTATCTTCATCGCTTTTAAGATGGGCGTAGGTATAGATAATATCGAGCTTTCTGGATATGCTCAGGTCAAAATCGATGGCTTCTTTGAAAAGCTCAACGGATTCATGGAGCCGTCCTCTGTATTTATTATAACCTGATATTTCATTTTCCATATCTTCAAGAAGTGCCTGCCATTCTTCGTCGGAATCGAGGAGTTCAGTCAGGTCCCATTTGTATGAATTATCAATATCTTCTCTTGCAGGAACGGTTTTTTCATTCATTTTGCGTCTCGTTATCCTTCGGGTTTATTACCTGGAATTACTTGTTAATTTTGCTTTAAATGATTCACGGAAGATATTCAGTAAATTTATCGTTTGTTCGGAAATTTTCAAAGAGTCACCGATAATTCCGTAGAAAAGAATACTTAACCTTGTTTTTGAGGTTTCGTCCTGAATTCTTTTTATCTGGTTCTCGTCCAATTGAGCCGCGGTTTCCTTCAGTTTTGTATTGATATCTTCAATTTCGTGGTATTCCAGGACGTTTTTTTCGTGCACCGCTTTGGATGTATGGTCCAGCAGTTCCATTAGATATTTTTTAACTAACTTTAATTCTTCAATCTGAACTTCAAGTAATCCTTTATGGTTATTCTCAACATGGAGGTAGCATCTCATAATTGTATCCCTTACGCTTTCGGCGATCTCCTGGAGCGCTCCGATAGTATGGGCATAGTTTTTCGTATGTTCAATATCGTCAAGATGAAGAGACCGCATGGTTTTGAATATATTTGCAATTATAATATTGGCCCAAATCTGGATCTTTTTTGTTGAATCCTTAGTTTTTTTAAGAAGATGTCTGTTCTGCGCGAAAAGGCCGTCAAAGCAGTCCGAAAGGACTTTTCTTACTTCATTCAGAAAAATCCCGCTGTGCTCAAATGTTGTCTTTACTGCAAATGCAGTATCATCGATCTTAATGAGATTGAATATCTCCATCTCTTTATCCATTTTGGCTCTTGTCAAATGGAGATGGTGGTTATGATAAACAAAGAGGCCCGCTACTATAAGAACCGCAAGGATAGCGTAAATCTTAAGATAAAATATTGCATAGGCAAGAGCGAGGGAAAAGGAAAAGGCAATTACAGCTGTCATAAACCATCCGGCAATTACGGTTAACACGCCCGATACCCTGTAAACCGCGCTTTCCCTGTCCCATGCCTGATCGGAAAGAGATGTCCCCATTGCAACCATGAATGTAACGTATGTGGTTGATAGAGGCAGTTTCATTGACGTTGCAAATGATACTACTGCGCTGGCAACAACAAGGTTTACCGATGCTCTGATCAGGTCAAATGAAGGCACTCTCCCGTCCTTGAGGGTGTCCGGTTTATACTGCCTGATATCAAGACGCCGCGATATCCTCTCTTCCAGAGGTTCGGGAATAACCGCTTTCACGAGATTGAACATGGATGCAACCATTCTCACTATGCCTCTTGATACGGGCGAAGAGTTGAAGCGTTCCGTGCCTTCGTCCTGTCTTCCCAGGCTTACTTCCGTTTTTGCAACAGTCTGCGCTTTTTTGGAAAACCATAGAGTTACAGCCATTATAGATCCCGAAAACAGGAGTATGATCGTATCTGTCTGTACCGGTTTCTGGAGAGCTTCCATCAGTATTCCCGCGGGGTCGCTGCTGCTGCTTGCTATGATATAGGAATGAAGAGCAGCAAGAGGCACGCCTATGAAATTAACCAGATCGTTTGCCGCAAAGGCCATTGCCAGAGCAAATGTTCCGATGAGCACAACCGGTACAAGAATATTTACGGAGGTAAATAATTGTATTAAAGCAAATACGATTGCCCAGAAGATCAGGTTGATCAAAAGTATCAGTATTGTGTGCGTTTTGATCCAGTTCATCATCTCAGGTGTTATGAAAGAGGATCCCTTAGCGCCTTTGATCAATATGAAATAGACAATAACAGATAATGCCGTTCCCGACCATAGAGCGCCGTATCTTTTAATACGTTTCTGGTAATCGAAAGTAAATATAAAACGGGTTACAAATTGAACCACAACGCCAAAAAAGAAGGCAATGCCCACTGATAGTATTATGCCCATTATTATTGTTAAGGCCTTGCCTGTGTTGATATACTGAACGAGTTTGGAATAATTCCCGTTTGAATTTACTATTTTTATTAATGACATTCCCACGGCTCCTCCGAGAAGCGAGAATACAATAGCTACGGTTGTTGATGTGGGGAGGCCGAATGTATTGAAAAGATCCAAGAGAAGAACGTTTGCCAGCATTACCGAAAGGAAGATCACCATTAGTTCGGGCATAGTAAAATATTTGGGATGAAAGATCCCTTTTCTGGCCACTTCCATCATGCCGCTTGAGAATGTGACCCCAGCTAAAATGCCAAGCCCCGAAATCAGCATTATAATTCTTATTGGAGCGACCATTGAGCCTATGGAAGAATTTAAAAAATTTACGGCATCGTTGCTTACTCCTACGATGAGCCCGAAAATACCGAGTATGATAAGAATGATTACAATGAACAGATTGATATCCATTTAATCCCGCCCTCGCAATTGATATGCATTTTTGTTATACCGATCATCATTGAAAATTTCTATATTTAATGGATCGGTATTATGATCTGATCGGGATTTTGCCCTTTGTCAAGGGACAAAATCAATACTTTTTGATACAGCTTTAAATCCGGTTGAGATCATTAAATTATATTTAAAGAACAATTTTATACATGGGTTAAAAATGTTTATTTATATTTTTTTTCAACCAAATAATTATTTTTTTGATCAAAATTGTCATTAATTTATCTTGCCTGCCGCTTTAAGGTGGAAACAGTTAATAATGAGTTAAGAGAAAAGTTTTCATAATTCGGCAGCTTAGAGTCTTCTATTCGGTAAATCTATTACCGAACCTGTTGAGATGAGTAAAATCCTTTAATTCTTTTCTGGGAGGGCCCGTTTTGCCTGTAACAGCTGGCTTACCCAGCGGAATGGTTACTACAGCTTCGTATCCTTCGGGAATTGAAAGGATCTCTTCACATTTTTTGTGGTCCAAAAGACCTGCAATTACTGTACCAAGACCCATTTCATGAGCTTTTAAGCATAAATTCTGAACTGCAAGTCCCAGATCAAACATAAACCACTCATTATATTTAGTTACATTTTTACCTTCTTTACAGCCCGATATACCTGTTCTGGCGCAGGCAACTATTACTGCTGAAGCGGCAAGAGTGCATTTCCTTGCCGGATTTTTTTCCGAATATGTATCAACAATTTTTTCTATTATATTTTTGTCTCTGACTATAATAAATTCCCATACCTGCGTATTTGCCCAAGAGGGAGCGCTGCGTGCCGCTTCAAGAATCTCCTTAATTTCATCGTCGGATACGCGGTAGTCCGTAAATTTTCTGATTGATCTTCGGTTAAGTATTGCTTCCTGTAGTTCCATATCAAACTCCCGATTTCTTAATTGTTTAATTCACATAAATAAATAAAGAAGAGAGACCATGTCAATGACTATTTAATACTATTTTGCAACAATATTTACAAGTTTTCCGGGTACAACGATTATTTTTTTTATATCCTTCTCTCCGATAGATTGAATTATTCGTCCGTTTTCGAGGGCCATCTTTTCCATTTCATCTTTTGATATATCCGATGAAACCCGGGCTCTTGATCTTATCTTCCCGTTTACCTGAAAAACGATCTCAATCTCTTCTCTTTTGGTAAGTTCGTCAATATATTGGGGCCAACCGGAATTTACAAGCATTTCATCGTGTCCCAGTATATGCCACATCTCTTCGGATACATGGGGAATAAAGGGCGAAAGCATGGGAATGAGTTTGGAGAATACTTCCGATATAAGGGCTTTCCCTTCGCTGCTGTTAAGTATTTTCTCGTCAATTTGATAAAGCACATTGGTTAACTCCATCATCCTTGCTATGGCAGTGTTGTACTGCATCCTCTCTTCAATATCCTTGGTAACTATTTTAACGGTTCTGTGCAGTTCAATCCTCACTTTATGGAGTTCAGTATCAGGGTTTGATTTTTCAATCTTGAGATCTTTATCATAGAGGCCGGCGTATTTGTTTACCAGCCGCCAGACCCTGCCTATAAACCTGAAACATCCTTCAACGCCTTTATCAGACCAGTCCAGGTCTTTACGCGGCGGCGACGCAAAGAGCATAAAGAGCCTTACGGTATCCGCGCCGTATTTTTGAATGATCTCGTCCGGGTCAACAACGTTGCCCTTGGATTTGCTCATTTTAGCTCCGTCCTTTATTACCATTCCCTGTGTGAGAAGCCTTGTAAAGGGTTCGCGGTTCTGCAGCAGACCCATATCGTTCATCACCATTGAGAAAAATCTTGCATAAAGGAGATGAAGACATGCATGTTCAATGCCTCCGATATACTGGTCAACAGGCATCCAGTAATCAACTTCTTCCTTATCGAAAATTTCATCCGAATGGGGAGATGTAAATTTAGCATAATACCATGAGGAGTCCACAAATGTATCCATTGTATCGGTTTCCCTTCTGGCTTTTCCCGAGCAGGAAGGGCACTCTGTTTCTGTAAAGTCTTTCATGTGGGGCAGGGGGGATTTTGAATCTCCCTTAAAGTCTACATTTGTCGGCAGTATAACAGGGAGGTCTTTTTCGTCAACCGGGACCGTACCGCACTTTTCGCAGTAGATAACCGGTATGGGGCAGCCCCAGTATCTCTGCCTGGAGATACCCCAGTCTCTTAAACGGTAATTGACCTCTCTTTTGCCGATCTCTTTCTCTTCGGCATAGTCCGATATCTTTTCAATAGCTTCTCTGTTTGACAGCCCGTTAAACTGTTCGGAGTTGACGCATATTCCGTCCGCGGTATATGCATCTTCCATAGTATCGGGATCAAGAGGAGATTTCGGATCGTCTATAACGATTTTTACAGGCAGGCCGTACTTTCTGGCAAAGGCAAAGTCTCTTGTATCATGTCCCGGTACGCTCATTATTGCGCCCGACCCGTAGTCCATGAGGACAAAATTTCCCACATAGAGGGGAACCTTTTCGCCGTTAAAGGGGTTGATGACTTTAATGCCTGTATCAACGCCTTCTTTCCCCTTCTCCTCAGAGGTTCTGTCGGCAATGGATTGCTTTTTGAACCTTTCAATCGATCTTTTCACTTCAGGGTCTTTTATCCTTTCAAGGAATGGGTGTTCCGGAGCTATTGCCATAAATGTAACTCCGTAAACCGTGTCGGGCCTTGTTGTGAATATTGGGAAATCTTCGCCCGATTCAAGTTTAAAGTTAATATTCAAACCTGTTGATTTGCCGATCCAGTTTCTCTGCATTGTAATAACCTGCTCGGGCCATCCTTCTCCGAGTTCTTCGTGACCTTTAAGGAGGTCTTCTGCATAATCCGTGATCTTAAAGAACCACTGTTCCAGCTCTTTCCGGTTAACCTCCGATTCGCATCTCCAGCATATTCCGTTTTCTGCCTGTTCGTTGGCAAGCACCGTATTGCACTGAGGGCACCAGTTCACAGAAGACATTTTTTTGTAGGCAAGACCTTTCTCATACATTTTGAGAAACATCCACTGGTTCCATTTATAGTAGTTCTCTTTGTATGTTGTAATCTCTCTTGTCCAGTCATAGGAGAAACCTATCATGGCAAACTGTTTTTTCATATGATCTATATTTTTCTCAGTCCATTTCCGGGGGGGGATATTGTTCTGTATTGCCGCATTTTCGGCGGGCAAACCGAATGAATCCCAGCCCATGGGATGAAAAACATTCATCCCTTTCATTCGTGCAAAACGAGCGGCAAGGTCCCCAATTGTATAATTTCTTACATGTCCCATGTGAAGTTTCCCCGAAGGATAGGGAAACATCTCCAGAAGATAAAATTTCTTTTTGGACTTATCGATCTTGCTGAGAAATGACTTATTCTCTTCCCATTTTTTTTGCCATTTTTTCTCAATTTCTTTGAAATTATATTCTATCTCTGCCATTCAATTACCTCATAGGATCCCGTATAAATTAATTGTATACCGGTAAATTTTTGATTTGCATTTAAGTTTTATTTTAATTTGGAAAAGTTATTTATTATTTCAATTATTTCTTCGGTTGATTCGGATTTAATTATTTTTTCTTTGACCTGTTCGTTTTTTAACATTGACATTATACTGGAAAGAAGTTTCAGATAATTTTTGTGCTGTTTTTCTCCTGCTGCAACAAGAATGATCAGATGAACGGGCCGGCCGTCCATTGAATCGAAATCTATGCCCTTCTTGGATATGCCGATTGCAAATGCCATTTTTTTAACGACATTTATTTTTGCATGGGGGATGGCAAGTCCGAATCCGATGCCGGTGCTCATAATTTCTTCTCTTTCAATAAGAGCTTTTATCAAGGCGTCAATGTCGGCGCAGATATCGGTATCCTTAAATATCATTGCAAGCTCTTCGATCGCTTTGAATTTATTGTCAGATGATAAATATTTAACATATTTTTTGTCAGTGTAACTGTGTATTTCTTCCATTACAGGTATCCTCTGTATGTATATTATTATGAACAATGGAACTCTTGTTTATGTATTCATTAACTCCAATGAAAAAGCTTAAGAAGATCCAAATTATGATATTTTACAAAAAGTGCTTTATTAATACTTATTTCTTCTGAAAGTTGCATATGTCAATAATTAATTCATATTCTCATTGACAGAAAAAATAACACTGTTGAAATAATTTATTCTTTTTCAGAGGAAAAATATAAGATGATTAAGGTTATAATAGGATTTTATAATCTTGTTTCCGGAAAAACCGCGGATTTAATTGACAGAGCAAAGATGACGGAATATACTTTCATGATCTTCGTTGCTGTCATTATAGGAGCTTTTGCCGGATTCGGCGCTATTCTTATCAGAGCAATGATCAATGGGATCTCCGGCTTCTCCTTTCCCGGGACCGAAACGCTTCTGATGAATATAAGAAACACTTCCTGGTATATGAAGATCTTGATCCCGGCTCTCGGAGGTCTGGTGGTGGGCCCCTTGATCTATTTTTTTGCCAAAGAAGCCAAGGGGCACGGCGTTCCGGAAGTAATGCAGGCTATTATTCTCAAAGGCGGGGCAATAAGACCAAGAGTCGCGGTTGTGAAGGCTGCGGCATCTGCAATAACGATCGGCACCGGCGGCTCCGTTGGAAGGGAAGGCCCCATTGTCCAGATAGGTTCCAGTATAGGTTCCACAGTGGGGCAGTTTTTCAGAGTATCGTCTAACAGATTAAAGACATTTGTAGGATGCGGAGCAGCTGCCGGTATTGCCGCCGCTTTTAACGCTCCCATTGCGGGAGCGCTTTTTTCAGTTGAGATAATCCTTCAGGATTTTGCTTTTTCTCAGTTTTCTCCCATTGTTGTTTCTTCTGTTATGGCAACGGTTGTATCGCACCACTTTGAAGGAAATTTTGCAGCCTTTCAGGTGCCTTCCTATAAACTTACAAGCCCTTATGAACTTATTTTTTATTTTATTCTTGCGGGTTTGTCCGCGATTATGGGGCATCTTTTTATAAGGCTTCTCTATTTTTCAGAAGATTTTTTCGATGATGATTTTAAGATCCCGGAATACCTGAAACCTATGGTTGGCGGAATAATGATCGGTTTCGGAGCGCTTTTTTTCCCCGAGATAATGGGCATAGGTTACGAATCGATCGATAACGCTCTTCATGGGAAAACCGTATGGTATATGGCTTTAATTCTTGTTTTTCTGAAGATAGCGGCTTCATCAATCACGCTGGGGTCGGGCGGGTCAGGAGGTATATTTGCTCCGGCTCTTTTTATCGGAGCCATGACAGGCGTTTTTTTCGGCGGATTAGTGCATAACTTTTTCCCGGACATAACATCCGAACCGGGCGCCTATGCACTTGTTGCAATGGGGGGGCTTGTGGCATCAACCACTTATGCACCCATTACTGCCATAATAATAGTATTTGAACTGACAAATGATTATCATATCATCCTTCCCCTGATGATCACATGTATTATCAGCACAATTATTTCACTGAAATTGTCTCGGGAATCTATTTATACCAAGAAGCTTGTCAAAAGGAATATTCTCGTTAAAAACGGCGCTGAAACCAATATAATGAAATCCATAATGGTAAAGGATGTATTAACAGAATCTGTAGAAACCCTGAGTGAGACTCTGAAATTTGACGAGGTGGTTAACAGGGTAATTGCAGGCCATGACAGGTATTATCTTATTCTTGATAAAAAGGGCGATCTATCCGGTATAATATCTATTTTTGATATAAAAGAACACCTCTATGACAAAGACGAGCTTCAGAATCTTCTGATTGCAAAGGATATTGCAAACAGGGAGGTTGAAACAGTGACATTAGAGGACAACTGCCAGACCGTTCTGGATAAATTGAGCAGGAATAACCATGAGGGGCTTCCTGTTGTTGATCCCAAGAATCGGAAAAAACTGATCGGAATGGTGTGGAGAAAGGATATACTTGATGCTTACAACAGGGAAATTGAAAGGAGGGATATTGCTTCTTCTTTTGCTTCGAGAATTACAATGAAGAATATTGACAGCCATATTCATTTTATGGAAGGGTACGCAATAACCGAGATCCCTGTTCCTCATGATTTTATAGGCAAGTCGATTAAGGATCTGAATATCAGAGCCAAATACGGGGTGGATATTCTTTTGATCAGAAATAATACCGAAGCAGGGTCTAAGATAAAAGCGATCCCCAATCCCGATTATATATTTTCTATTAATGACTCAATTGTAATTGCCGGAGAAATAGGTAAGTTGAATTTGATGAAGGATATATAGACGCGAGCATTCCGGTAATATCTTCATGCTTTCTCAATTTAGGATGAGAAATATGTCCTTCTATTTCTCCAGCGCCTGGATCTTATCGATATCGCTGTATTTGCCTATTATTATCATAACCGAATTTTTCGGCACAATGTCGTTTCCCGAGAGGGCAATTTTGATATCCGAAAAGAGGTCTGCCATATTGAGCGATTTTTTGTTATCGTGCAGATATTTTATTCCTATTACTTGGCAGTTAAATCTTGTTGTGATCTTTAATTCCATCAGTGTTTTTCCTATAAAACTCTTCGGAGGAGATACTTCAACAATACCGTAATCTTCGCCAAGCGGGAGATAGTCGATAGCGTTTTTTAATGTCAGCTTGTTTGCAAGCCTGAAGGCTTCATCCTTTTCAGGGAAAATTACGTCTGTAACCCCTATCATCCTTAATATTTTGCCGTGGTCTTCCGAGATTGCCCTTACAATTATCCTTGGAACGCCGATTTCCTTCAGGTAGAGGGAGATAAGAATACTCAATGCCATTTCCTGACCGATACTGACAATTGCTCCGTCAAAGTCTTTTAACATCAGCGATTCAAGCACTTCTTTATTTGAGGCGTCGCCGATTATGGCATGGCTTATAAAATCTTTGGCATGCTCAACGGTTTCTTTTGCCGTATCAATGCCAAGCACTTCGCAGCCGTTTTTCATAAGTGATTTTGAAAGGTTCAGCCCGAAGTTGCCGAGGCCAATAACTATAAATTTTTTCATAATTTTCACCCTATCATAATATGTTCGGCAGGATATTCTATCATTGCTTTTTTCTTCCTGGATGTAAGAGCCATAATAAAAGTCAAAGGCCCCAGTCTGCCCAGAAACATAATAACGCTTAACAGGACTTTGTCGGTTACGGGCAGTTTATCTGTGATCCCTGTGGAGAGCCCCACAGTGCCGAATGCCGAAACCGTTTCAAACATTACCGACATGAAGGAGTGGCCGATGTCGAAATCCTTTACCGTAAGCATAAAAAAAGTGGATACCATAACAAAGAGCAATGAAACTAAAATTAACGTTGTGCTTTTTTCAATAGTGTTTTTGTCAAGAGCCCTTCCCCAGATAATAACCTGTTCTTTTCCTCTGAACTTTGAGTATATTAACAGAAATATTACTCCGATTGTTGTTGTTTTAACTCCTCCGGCAATGGAACCGGGAGACCCTCCGATGAACATTAAAAAGATCATCATAAAAAGAGTGCTCTCTCTGAGCGAAGAGATATCTATGGAATTAAAACCTGCTGTTCTGCATGTTACGGACTGAAAGAAAGATGTCAGGATAGAATCGCCCGCGCTGTAATTTTTCAATGAATAATTCTTCTCAAGAATTATAAAGGTGACCATGCCGAGAAGAATAAATATGACTGTCAGCAAAAGAACAAGTCTTGTATGAAGCGTAAGGTCTTTAATGAATTTTTTAAATCCTCTTTTTTTTGACCGCGCTATTTCATTCATCACTATAAACCCCAATCCGCCGAGGATTATTGCCGCTGCTGTTGTAAGAATAACAACACTGTTGCTTTTATAATTAATAAGACTGTTGGAAAATGTGGAAAATCCCGCGTTGCAGAATGACGAAACAGCATGAAAAACCGAATGTCCTGCTGCTTTAAAAAAGGGGAAGTCCCTGATGAACTGAGTAAAAAGAATAATTGAGACGATCAATTCGATAGTAAATGTGTATAAGAGGATCCTTTTTAAGATCCCTTTTACCGATAGTTTTTTTATGTCGCTGTAGATATTTTCCAGAGTAAATCTCCACTTAATTGAAAGATTGCCTCCGATCATCATTACTACCGCAAGTGAAAAAGTCATTATGCCTATCCCGCCAAGCTGTATTAACATGAGTATAACAGCTTTGCCGAAAAAGGTAAAATCTTTTGCCGTGTCAAGAACAATAAGGCCCGTAACGCATACTGCCGAAGTGGAAGTAAATACAGCGTTGATAAAAGATATTCCTTTGTGAGTTGAAAAAGGCAGAAGCAGGAGTATTACGCCGGCGCCGATAAGCATTATAAAGCTGAAGAGTATTTTTTGTATGGGTGAAAAAGATATGGAAGGATATTTGATTTTCATTTACTTTTTATCTGATCAATTAATTGTTGTTGGTTATATTTCCCATAAATTCGAAATGACCCGAACCGCGGATTCATTTCTTTAGAAAATGTTTGAATCGATTATATACAAGGCCAATTGAAGTCCGCACCCGTGTTATCAGATTTTCGGTTATATTATCGCTTTTTCGCTGAGTAACACAGATTTCCGGCTCATTAGATAAGGGATGAGAGGAATTATCCGGCTCAACTGCATGGGGCGTAAAATATATACCGTCATTTGCAGAATTTTCAGTCATTGCCTCGACTGATCTCATAAAGTCTTTTAATTCACCATGGTTCATCATTACCGTATCTTCTCCATCATCAAGAACACCTGCAAATACCGATCTTTTAAACCGAATGAGATATAAGATCCTGTGTTCAATGCTGTTAAGTGAAACAAGATTAATAACTCTTACGCTTTTTTTCTGACCAAGACGATACACCCTTCCGATTCTCTGTTCAAGTACTGCCGGATTCCACGGCAGATCCACATTGATGACTATATTCGCGCATTGAAGGTTTAAACCGACTCCTCCCGCGTCGGTTGAAAGAAATACTCTCGACTCAGGATTTTTATGGAAATTCTCAATAAGTTCCCTTCTCTTTGCGGCCGGGATGCCGCCATGAAGATATTCAAATCCGATATTCATTTTATTGAGTTCCGCTGCTGCAAGTCTCGTCATTCGTTCCCACTGACTGAAAACAACAATCTTGTCGTCTTTATTTTCGAATATCTCCCCCAGTATGATCATAAGTTCGTCAATCTTTGTATCATTCCGAGTTGACTGATCAAGTATATAGGTACTGTCGCAAACCATACGCATGCAGTTAAGGCTGATTAGAAGGCGCTCCCGGTCCTCCTTTGACAGAAACCCCTGTTTTTTCCATCGGCGTACCAGATGGATCACAATTTCATAATAGCTGTCATGATCGCTCTTTTGCTGCCATGTCATGTCAACAAAATAGGTCTTATCAATACGGCCCGGAAGCTGGTCTTCTATCTCCTTTTTGGTCCTTCTGAGCAGTATATCGGAAAGGGAGCTATTGATCTCATTCAGCTTTTTGTATCCCACAACCTTCCCGTTTTCATCAAAGATCTGATGATTGTAGAGAAACCTGAAGAGAGCGCCCAATTTATATCTGTCAATAAACTCGACAACGGAATGCAGTTCATCTATCCTGTTTTCCAAGGGGGTACCTGTTAAAACAACAGCGTATTCCGAAGATATTTTTTTTACTGATCGCGCTGTTTTGGTTTTCCAGTTTTTTATCCGCTGGGCTTCATCAAGAATAACCAGATCCGGAGTAAATGCATTAATATATTCCAGATCGTTTTTCACGATACCGTAGCTTATTATTTTATAAAAATGACCTGACCTGTATTGCTCCTTTCTTTTGCGGATCATCCCTTCGATCACTATCGCACTTCTGTCAGTAAATTTTTCTATTTCATTTTTCCACTGGTACTTTAAGGAAGTGGGACAGACTATCAATGCTTTTGTAATTCCGCATGCTTTTGCCAGTACTTCAGCTATCGAAATGGCCTGGATCGTTTTCCCCAGTCCCATCTCATCGGCGATCAATACCCTGCCTGCGGCTGCGCCGAATATCACCCCCTCTCTCTGATAATGATAGAGGTTCGTTTTAATAAGGTCTTTAAAACAGGCGCTGTCAACACCATGGGGAAACATTGCTTTTATTTTCTCTTTTCTTCTGTACGCTGATTGTACATTATTAATATATTCGATAGCATCGGGATATATACGAAAATCAGGATCGATTCGGACAACCTCTGCAATAAACCGGTCAACCTTAGGATACTTCTCAGGGAGCAGGTAACCATCATTATCAAAAAGATCTTTGGCAAGGCTTGATACCTGCTCCTTATGTTCGGTACCGATACGAAGGAACACCTTTCTGTCTCTTCTATAGCTCAAACTGAGAAATGAATATGGTAATGTTAATTCTTGATCAAGGTATTCATTATTCTTGCTGTTCTTTTTAAGTTGATATAAAACATGTTCAATATGTTTGCAGGTGCCCAGTCCGTTGATCGTAAAATCGGGGCAGGAACAAAAATTTTGTCCGGATTCACTGCTCCTTATTGCCACCTTATAGGAAGATTTCGAGTCGGGATTATATACGTTAAAATCCGAAAAGAAAGGATGGCTCCCGCAATTATCGACCTCATAATTCTGGTCCAAGGCAAACTGTTTTCTGAGCTCAATCTGCCACTTTTCAATGGTCATATCCATCGGCTTTTTATAATAAGGCACCCTCTTTTTCTTTGTTTCTTTTTCTGTGTTCATGTTTGACATTATACATGTCCCCTATAATAAATATTATTGATCATGCTTATTTATTACTTGCCGGATAAAACGGGTAATCTAAAGTATATATGACATAATCATGTGAAAATAGCTTGCAAATAAATGTTAAGTGTCAAGCAAATAATATTTTTTTCAATTCATTGGGCATGGGCGCGCCCTAATTTTTAAAATATTTCATTATCAGCGATAGCAGCGTTATAAAAAGAGGCAGAAACCATGTTATAAATGTTAATCTTTTCTCCAGAGAATCAAATTTTGAGTCTATTGCATTAAATTTTGAATCTATTGCATCGAATTTTGAGTCCATTGCATCGAATTTAGTATTAAGTTCCTCCATGAGTGAATTTTTGAATTCTTTTAATCGTTTAGTGAGAATATTCTCAAAACGATGTTCGCTTATTTCAATTATTTCATCCTTTATCGCCTTATATTCGTCAAAAGAGAGAGATCCTTTTGTTTTCTTAACTTTTGTCGGCATTTGATTTTCCTCATTAATTAGTAATATATTTTTTTCAGGGGTTTGTGTCAATTATAAATTGAACTCCCTATAATTATATACGATCAAGTATTGAATTTGGTAATTTTTTTTAAACATCCCTCCCGGACGATGGGGTATAATGATCTTTAACCCTGTTATAATTCATATTATCAGAGACAAAAAGTTCAGTAACGGAGCGATCAATATTAAAATGATATGCCGAAAATTCTTCTTTTGACTCTGTTTTTTAATACTACCTTTTTATATATCCATCCCTTTAAAATAGTCCATTTCTCAAAACCTGTTTCGCTTTCCCTTTCATATTCCCACAGTAATCCTCCGAGAGTGCCCCGGGAACGGTAACCCTTTTCCGGTTTTTTCACTTCATAATATATAATTCCAAGGAGCCACAGGCGCCTGTCCTTTTTTTGGTATAATTTATTGTTTCTGTAATAGAGAAGTCCCCACAGGCCAAGGTCGAAATCTCCCTCTTTATCCTTGCTGAAGTATCCCAGCGGCGTGTAGAGTTCCCATCCGTCCGGTCTGCTGTTGTACCAGTAGATCGGAATAAAATGGTGGTGGAACTTCCCGCTGCTTCTCTTAACGTTGATAAGACTGAAGAGCATGCTGAAATCGTAATTTTCGGAATTTCTATAGTTCTTAAAACTTGCCAAGCCTCCCCAGAATAATCTTATATTTGTTAATTCTCTCGATATTTCATAATGCACAGTACTGAATAAAAAATCGTATGAATTCTTATTACTGTTTGTATATTTTTTGTGATCGTAAAGATACCATATATTCTGTCTTTCATAATGGGCTGATCTGTACCAGTATGTGCCAAGAATGTATGCGGTTTTATCTTTTTCGGTTTTACCAAAATATGTAAAGAGAGGCAAAATATAAAGTCCTCTTTCCTTTTCTCCCGAATACCACATAAAGAGAGGAAGTACCCATAGCTTTTCAAGTCTGCCCTTGCTGTTTCTTTGCCAGTCAAAAATTCCGATTATATTTGTGTGTTTTCTGCCGTAGGAAGTAGTGCTGTAATATAGGGGGAAAATCGGGAATATAAAAAATCTTCTGTAATTCTTTGAAGTTTTTCTGTCAATAAAACCGAGGAGATTCCAGTGTTTTTCACTATGTGATGAATGGATATATAATCCCGGTATTGGGAAAAAGTATGTTTCCGAGAATTTGTTAGAGTTTGCGCTGCTCAGTGATTCTTTGTTGTAATACCACAAGGGGGATAAATGCATAGTGCCGTGATATTTATTTACACTGTCTGTTGAATCTTCGGTTCTGTAATAATAAAAGGGTATAAACCGGAATCTTTCTGTTTTTACGTTTATCCCGTTATAGTTATTAAACTCATGGTATTTCCATCGGTAAAATTGTGATGATCTTATTATTCCATAGAGAAATTTCCACCCGGATTCTGTTCTCGCGGTGCTGTTCAATGTATTCTCTGTGCTGTAATTTTTTCTGTAGGTACTGTAAAGGCCGAGGAGAATGGAAAGCTCTTTTAACTCAGGCGAACTGTGCCTGTAATAAACCGGAAAAAATCTTAAACGGATTTTCTCTTTTGATCCTGAATAACTGAAGAGGCTGTATAGAAGTTTGAAAGCTGTTGTTCCGGTTTTTGCATTGTGTGAATAATTCCATAATCCGAAAAGGAAGCTGTTTTCATAGGTATAACGGTTTTGTCTCATTTGATAGGTGAAAAAGAAGAGTGAATAGTCCTTCCGGTATGATCCGCTCCTGCCGGATCTTTCAGGCTCTTCAGCGTCAATGTTATATTGCCTCTGTTCATAATGGAGAAGCGGGAGCGCGTAAAAGGAGAAGTATTCTTCCTTCATGCCGTTACGGGCGATTTTTTTTTCGCAGCTGTGAAAATAGAATGGGAAAATATAAAAGAACGAATCTTCTTCGTATGTGAAGGCATTGTCCGGATCCGGCGGGGTATTATTTTTGTTCCTGTTTACTGTTTTGTTCCCTTTCCGGAAGACCAGCGGCACAATAGGGAAGAATGAAATTTCATTTAAGGTGTTTCCGGTGAGTATGCTTCTTGAATAATAAAAGGGATTAATAACATGCTTGTATAAAAGTGTGTTCCCCTTTTTATCTGTTTTGTAATTGCTGTAGTGGAACAGACTGATCCACTTGGTTACATGGGCGCCATTCTCATAATATTTTTTTCTCCACACAAAGGGGAAGAATCTCCAGCCGCTTTTTCGGGGAGAAGAGTACCAGTTAAAAAAAGGCCACAGAACCGTTCTCTCCTTTAGTTTCTCTTTATCGTTGTATTCATCCCAGAAGAGATTCAGGAAGTAACCTGTGGAAAATGATTTTCCCTGTCTCTGGTGACCGTAAAAGGGGAGAAGAACAAAATATTCCGAATCTCTGCTTTCGGATCTGTACCACAGGCTGATTGGCGTGGCATATAATTTGTCTTTTGAATTTTCATCCCATGTGAGCCATGAAAGAGGAAGCAGCCTTATGTGCCTTTTTGAATCGGCTCTTTCAAATGCGAAAAGGCCGAAGAGAATTTTTATGCCCCAGAAATATTCCGATTGCTCTCTTGTAAATTTTTTTTCTCTGGTAATTGCAGGCACGCCGGACTTATCAATGGAATCGTTTTTAACGATCAGGTTTTCTTTTAAAAGTCTTTTTTCTTCAAGTTGAGATATGCTGATCTCTCTTTTTTTCTTAAAAGGATTTTTTATTGTTATACGCGATGAAATGCTGAAGACGTCATACATCCATGATATATCGGAATCAAAGTACCAGTTACCTTTAATTTTTCCGAAGTCAAGGGAAACATCAGGCTGCATCGGCCTCAGAGCAATAGACCTGGATATACCGAGAATGTTTATGTATAGAGATCTTTTTCTGCTTTCATATTGAAATGACCATGGGATAATAAGACTGCCCTTTGTATTTTTTGTTTTCCATGACCAGTAGAGGGGGATAATATGCGTGTAATAAGTCCCTTTGAGGGGGCTGTCTTCTGAATAGTAGAGCCACGACCAGAAAACATTTTTTTCACGCGACCAGCGGTGGTAATGAAATATGCCGTATGAATATCCTCTCTTATCTGTCCAGCCCGAAGGCTTGAAATAGAAAGGGACAATGTACCGGTATCCTGATATCCCTTGTTTATAGAATACAAAGGGAATAACCCATAATCTTTCAAGGCCGTTGCTTATGCTCTGTTTCCAGTCAATCAGGCCCGCAATGTTGAAATGTTTTCCATAATTTTCTTCATAGTGATAATAGAAGAGTATGGGCGCAAAGAGTCCCGCCCACAGAGTTTTACTGTACGGTTTTTCATTCCATTTTTTATCCCCCCTTCCTTTGGTGAACTTTCCGAATATGAAAGAGTATGTTGATTTTTTATAAACAGGTTCGACCTTTTTTGTGTCTGTGTTATATGCGTAATCAATGCTTTTCCATGACATAAAGAGGGGAGGCAGTATATGAGTAAAACTTTCTCCGTTAGCCTCTGTTGAGCTGATGAAGAGCGGCGGAAGAATATGCGTGTATCCATCTTTGCCGAAACGGTGAAAGAGAAAAGGTATGGCCCAAAACCTTTCATAGCTGCCTTTGCTGTCGAATTTCCAGTCAATCAGGCCCGCAATGTTGTAATGTTCTCCATAATTTTCTTCATAGTGATAGTAAAAGAGCAGAGGCATAAAAGGCCCTATCCAGAATGTTGAGTAATAGGGAGTTCCGCCCCATTTCTGACCGTCTTTATATCTTGTATAACTTCTGAAGATAAGTGAAAAGATGGAATGTTCATATTCTATATTGTACTCTGTTTTATTGTAATTATGCTTTTTCCTGATAGTTTTCCATGTTACCCATAGAGGGATGAAATGGCTGTAGTATTCTCCCTTTGGCGACCAAAGATTAATGGAGAGGGGAGGAATAATATGCAGGTAACCGTTGGGTCCGAATTTCTGGTACCATAGAAAGAGCCAGAATCTTTTCCATTTTATGCTCTTCTTTTCTACGATCCAGGCAAGATCAGATAACCAGAAAAAATTTATATGTCCATAAGCAGGAGTTTTTTTAAAATATATCAGCGGAATAATGGGCGCCCAGAAGGTTCGTGTTACTGATGGTTCCGAATCCGGCTTTTTTGTGCTCCGGGACTCGTAGAAGTAGAAGGGAGATATATGAAATTTGTTTTCATGAGCTTTAGATCTATATATGAATTTCCTATTATTACTGAAAAAGAGAAGCGGAATAAAAAAAGTGTAACTGCTTCTTTCTTTGTATGAATTCCTGAAGCTGCCCCACCAGAAAAGATAAAAGAGAGATCTGTCTGCGCTTCGGGCTTTTATATTTGAATAGTAAGGCCCCCACAGTGTGAGTTCTTCGGGTCCGTCTATTTTGTTGTAATAGAGCCCGATTATGGAATATGTCTTTTCCCTGTTATCCGATTTGCTTTTGAGATTGTAGTAAAGAGGCTGAAAGTAGATCCTTTTCATCTGAGGATAATCGGTGTATTTAAAGAGCCAGAATATCTTCAGTGAAAAGTGATCTTTCCAGTTTTCCTTTTCCACAAAGAACAGATTAACAGTTAATTTTTCCTCTTTTTCACTGCCGTAGTATGTTCTGTCGTCCCTAAAGAGGTCCGACCAATCCTTTTTGGCTTTCAGCTCCGCATAAAGAGGAACTGAAATGATAATTGACAGAAGGATGAATGATATCTGAAAAAATTTTTTCTTCATAGGAATAAGTTGTGTTGTTGATGGATACAAGATCTTACATATTAACAAATTAAATCAATAAAATAAAATTAAAATTTATCTTTAAAAACAGTATGCTTGTAAAAATGTCATTGACTTTATTGACATTATTTCTACATTATTCATAACAAAGCTATTATCAGGGGTTGTTTATGAAGGTTGTTCACGTATTAAAAAGAATCGATTTGATAGACCAGGATATTAAAGAACTTAGAAAGCTGGAAAAATCATTAACTAAGGGAAAATCCTTTACCAATGCCATTTATATGTCAATTGAGAAGCAGATAAATATACTTCTCGGTGAGAGAATAAAACTGCTTGAATTAAGAATTGAGAATCCGCCTGCAAACCTTGCGGAAGAGATTGAAGGAAAAACTGAAGAGTCCCCTGCTGAAAAAGCCCAAAACAGAAAAGTAACAAAAAAAAGAGCCGCAAAAAAAAAGATTGAATTAAAAGATGCTGATGAGATCCCCATGCTTACTCAGGATCAGATTGACGAGAAGATAAGCAGTATTAAGATAAACAAGATGGAAACGGAAAAAGATCCGATAAAAGATGGTGACAATGAAGGGCCCAAAATACTTGATACTGCATTGGAACATGGAACGCTCAATAAACAGGAAATCGAAAAAACAAAGGAAAGAAAAGTAAAATTTTTCCGGGAAAATTTTCCTTCCGAATAATTGCCTTCCTTGTACGGAAATTGCAGCAGTACCTGCGCTTAGCCTGTGAAAGCATGTAGGGTTATAGATTTTTTTTATTCAGTAAGAGTTCCAACTTATATTTTTCGATGAAATATTGGGAAGATCCTTTTTTTATATCGATTTCCTCCTTATCCTGAAAGTCGATATTGTTAATGAGATTTGTAATTTTAGTGTGAGATGCTATGGAATTGAATTTTTCTTTTAAGAGTTTAACAGGCATAAATTCTGTTGAAGATTTGTCGGGAAGGCTCAAAGAGTAATATTTTGTATCCGTTTTATATTTTGATATCTTAACTGAGATTCCGCTGTTCATCTTGAATTTTTTCATGTACATCTCTGTTACAGAGGCAGTTTCAAAGCTGAATGAAAAGTTTCCGTCTTTATCGGTTAACAGTTGATAAATGGAGATATTTTTATTAATATCCGGCAGATAATTGAAGTTGTTGATCTGCATAATTATATTTTTGCTGAAGATATACATACTTAGAAGGGCTTCATCTTTTTGTATAAACGGTTTAATGAACGTAAAGAGATTTCCTCTTTCGTCAATTACATATATAAAGAGATAATTGTTCTTCTCTTCGTAAATGATAGAGATGGCATTCTCTTTCTTTTTCTCATAGATCAGCTTTAATTTTTCGATTTGCTTGTTATTACCATAAAAATTAATATCAATGTTGTTAAAGGGTTTCAGCGAAACCGCAAGGAGCAGTTTTATGATGTTGTTATGCGAAATAATTGAGATGTTATCGTTCATATCACGGTTGACGGTAATATAATTATTGCCGGTAAAGGCGATCATGCAGAGAGCCTTGGTTGCGTCTTTTCTGACTATATAGTCGTATGTATTTCTGAATAATTTTTCAATATTTTTATAAATCGGTTTTACCGGTTCAGGCGAAACAACTGAACAGCAGTCCTGAAATTCTCTTTTAAGCTTTATTCCGCCCCTTAATACGCTCTGCAGTATATCAATGATCGATTTTTCAGATTTATAAAAATCGATGTATGATTCGCCCCAGCTGGTTTGATAGAGATGGTAAATTGTCTTAATATTGTCCGTATTTTCCATATTAAAATTTAATATGATCATATTCACAGTGTTAAAACTGTCACTGAGAAAATACTCGTTCTCAGGCGGGATTCTTTTCTCCGCAAATAGTTTTGATATCTCGCCGATCAGGTTCACGACAAGATTCTGATTAATTCTCTGGTAGCCTGAGTGAATTTTGAGTCTGGAAAATTTAGGATCAAATATCTCGTTTATTGAAGCCCATGATAACAGTTTAACAAGATCTTTTTCTGTTTTTAATGTTGTAGGATCAATATTCCCCTTTGAGTCGCTGGTATTCTTATAGAGCCGCCATTCCGCTTCTTTAATGCCGATACTGTGAGGTTCGATATATAGAACAGGTTCGCATGGCGTGTCCTTAAATGTAATATACTGGTCGATTTTGTTAGGTTTTGGCGTAAAGTATGTTTTGATTTTTCTGCTGAGTAATTTAAAATCCGATTCTGATATCTTTCGGGAGAGATTTAAAGACGGCAATTCTTTCAGTATTTTCTGGTAGCTTAAGAGCATAAATTTTTTTGTATCGTTCCAGAAGTCAATAACCCTATTATAATCCCATTTGTCAAAATTATCGAGGCTCGTAATTTCAGAATCGCTCCATCCCCAGACCTTTACATAGTCAAACATAATTGAAACATTGTAGGGCAGATTTTTGCTCTTTTTCATTCCCGCGTATCTGGACAGACGGGGATTTATTTTAAGGTACAGATTCTGACGCAGAATATTTAAAATTCTGTCATCCTTAATTGTTGATTCGTAATAATCATATACCTCGTCAAACATAAGTATATATGAATCAATAATTTTGTTTGTGAGATTGTCCCTGTGTATGTTTGCTTTTACTTTCTGGCTTAGAAGAGGGGATATATTCGATTTGAACAGATATTTTTCGAGAACTCCTATTTTTATGATTGATTTGAAAGGGCTGCCAAGTGATTTTATTATCTGAAACAGAGCGGCTCCGGGAAAATCCTCCCTGGAGATTTCAATGAGATTCCCAAGATCAATAAAAACATTTTCCTTCATATCGGAAGGAAGCTGGTTGTAAAACCTGTTGTACTCCTTCTCAAGAGTATGTTGAGGGACAACCCACCAGAATGGGATCTTCCCGGCAATTATTATGGATGTTCTGTAGAATTCGTCCTTAAGGAGAGTCCCTATAGTTGTACCGTATGCCTCATCTTTGTCTTCTGCAAAAAGATTTTTTTTTATGTTTTCAATGTCATTAATAAAAAGGTGGATCTCTGTTCTTATATCTTTTTTGATCCATTCCTGAATTGCATTAACCTTTTTTTTAAAATTATTCAGATACTTTTTTTGAATCGATTGAGAGTCGATACAAACCCAGAAATCAAAATCCGATTTTTTTGTATAGGCAACGGTACCTATGCTTCCCATTACCGCAAGCATCTGAATAAAGGGCTGCGATGTGTTTATTGTGAGATTGCCGCATTTAAAACGTGATCGTATATATTTGATCATCTGTTCGCCGGGTTTGTAATTTATAATACCTGTGGGCACATCGCCGTCAATATATCCGGGGAGTTTTTTGTCATTCACGGAGAGAAGCAGAGGGATAGAATTAATTGCCATACCAATGCTCTTGCTGGGAAAGAGTTCCTGAAAGCGCTGAAGTTTTGCATTATTATATTTCAGGAATTTTTCTTTATTATTTTCAATGATATCCAGGAAAGTCATTTTACAAGACAGGTTTGTTTGCCCCGGTTAATTTATTTTTATTGATATTATACATAGCTATTTTGTTGATAAACAATTGATGAGAAATAGTTATTTTTGTATCAATAAAATATGATATAAAATGTATGATATAAAATCAAGGCTTTTTTAGAGCGGCCCCGGAAGGCCGGGGCTCTATTTGAATAACAAAAAAGTTATCAAAAAAACGGATTATTGTTTGTTCAACTTTTCCGGACTTATTATTTTGTCTATATGTAATTGGCAAGGTTTCAGCAAAGTAATAAGCATAATTATTCTTCGGAAATAATCGGAAGATTATTTAAAAGAGTTCCCCATGATAATATCGCTGCTTTCGATTTTAAACCGAATAACGAGAT
>JAJRXZ010000068.1 GCA_024276015.1 Spirochaetota bacterium
ATCCCGGGCTGAGGGATGAATACGGTTATGGTAAGATAAAAAATGTCGTAACCAGTATGGATTATGAAAGGCTCTTATGTTCTACCGGGCCTTATCAGGGCGAAGTGTTGCGCGCATCGGACGGAAAGCATCCGAATAAAATAGCCTGGATTCAATGTGTCGGTTCCAGGCAGGTTATTCCGGGCGGCAACAGTTACTGTTCGGCAGTATGCTGTACGTATACCCAGAAACAGGTGATTTTAACAAAAGACCACAATTCGGAAGCAGAATGCACGGTCTTTCATAATGATATTCGGTCATACAGCAAAGATTTTGAACGGTACTACCAAAGGGCTGAAAATCTTTCCGGAGTGAGATTTATAAGAAGTTATGTAACGATAGGAAGAGAGATCCCTGAAACCGGAAATGTCACTATAAGATATTCTACTCCTGATGATGGAGTGAAAGAAGAAGAATTTGAGATGGTCGTACTTTCCGTGGGATTGAATCCTCCTGTGGATTATAAAATTATTGCAGATAAATACGGGATCGACCTTAATTCGCACGGCTTCTGCAAAAACAATCCTGTTAATCCTATTGAAACCACACGTCCCGGCATTTATGTGAGCGGAGCATTTCAGGGACCAACTGATATCCCCGAATCGGTTTTTTCAGCCAGCGGAGCCGGTTCACAGTGCGGTGAGTTCCTTGACTACAGAAGGGGTAAACTTGCTAAGGAAAGGGTGTATCCGCTGGAAAGAGATGTTTCAAAAGAGGAGCCCAAGATAGGGGTATTTGTATGTCATTGCGGAGCCAATATCGGAAGAATAGTCGGAGTACCTTCCGCAGTAGAATATGCTCTGTCACTGCCGAATGTTGTTTTTGCTAAGGAGCAGCTTTTTTCGTGCGCCACAAACTCTGCAAAGGAAATAGCCGACCTTGCCATGGAAAAAGGACTGAATCGAGTGGTTGTGGCTGCATGTTCTCCGAGAACCCTTGAACCTCTCTTCCGCGACACACTTCGTGAAGCGGGAATCAATCAGTATTACTTAGAAATGGCTAACATAAGAGAACACTGTTCCTGGGTACATTCCAAAGAAAAAGAAGACGCCACTGAGAAGGCAAAAGATATAATAAGAATGTCTGCAGCGCGAGCCTGTAATTTGAAACCCTTACAGGAATTTGACCTTCCGGTGAACAAGACTGCCCTTGTGGTTGGCGGAGGTATAGCAGGCATGACCTGTGCTCTCTCTATAGCCGATCAGGCACATGATGTTTACCTGATTGAGAAAAACAACGAGCTGGGAGGAATGGCAGGCAGAATTCATTATACCCTTGAAGGACTGGATGTGCAGGAATATTTGAACGAAATTATACATAAGGTTTACCGGCATCCTTTGATACATGTGAGAACTGACGCTGCTATAATAGGCGTTTCAGGTTATGTAGGCAATTTCGTAACCAGAATTAAATACCAAGGCAGAATTACCGAAATAAAGCATGGAGCTGCCGTTATCGCTACAGGCGCAGATGAGTATAAACCGAAAGAATATCTTTACGGAAAAGATGCCAGAGTGATGACCAGTCTGGAGCTGGAGAGTCAAATCGCCGAAAGGGATGAAAGGCTCATTAACTCCCGGAGTCTGGTAATGATCCAGTGCGTGGGCTGCAGAAATGAAGAGAGGAATTACTGCAGTCGGATATGCTGCAGCGGGTCGGTAAAGAACGCTCTGAAACTGAAAGAAATAAATCCTCAGATGGATATATATATTCTTTTTCGGGATATGAGAACCTACGGATTTAAAGAGGATTATTACAGGGAAGCGTCAAACAGAGATGTAAAATTTATTCGATATGAACCGCAGAACAAACCTGAAGTTGAACTTGTTGAAGAGAGGGGACAGAGTGTTCTGAGGGTGACCATAACGGATCCTGTTTTAGGAAAGAAGCTTGCAATAGATGCCGATTCACTGGCTCTCGCTGCGGCTGTTATTCCCTCCGAATCAACCGGTGAAGTGGCGGGGCTATTCAAGGTGACTTTGAGCCCCGACGGTTTTTTCAAAGAAGCGCATGTCAAATTAAAACCCGTTGAATTCGGAACCGAAGGAGTTTATCTCTGCGGTACTGCTCATTACCCGAAGCATATAAATGAGACCATTAATCAGGCTTACGGAGCAGCGGGACGGGCATTAACTCTTCTGTCACATGATATGGTCACAGCCTCCGGTTCAGTCTGTCAGGTAAATGAGGATGATTGTGTATCATGCGGAGCATGTATTACGGCCTGTACATACGGCGCTATAGAGTTTCATGATACGCCAAAGGGCAAAAAAGCCGCTGTTAATCCGGTACTATGCAAAGGCGACGGTCTATGCAATTCAAAATGCCCCACAGGAGCTATTTTCCTGAAGCATTTTACCGATAAAGAGCTTTTCAGCCAGATTGATGCTGTGATTCCGGAAGAAGAGATCATGCAGCAGATTGACGCTGCAGCTGTAAATGAGTAGAAGTCAGATAATGTTATGAATTATAAGATGATTGATCATATCAAAGAGGTAAGAAGGAATGAGTACAATTGAATTTAAGCCTAAACTCCTTGGATTTGTGTGCCACTGGTGAGGATACGGGGCAGCGGACCTGGCTGGAGTTTCCAGACTACAATACTCAACCGATATCAGACTTATTCGCGTAATGTGTTCCGGCAGAGTGGATCTTGAATTTGTTCTCAGAGCCTTCTCAAAGGGAATGGATGGAGTGTTAACTGTGGGATGCCGTTTAAACGAATGCAATTATATAACTCATGGCAATTATGATGCAATGGGCATGGTGCATATATGTAAAAGATTGCTCAAATATATTGGAGTAGATCCCCAAAGACTTAAGATCGAGTTTATGTCTGCCAGTGAAGGGATACTTTTTGCCGAAGTTATGAATAATTTCAGCAAAGAAATTCGTGAATTGGGTCCTCTTGGCCGGGGGGAAGGTATAGATGAGAAGGTTTTAAAATTCAAACTCGAAGCGGTTAGAAAACTGATACCTTATATTAAGCTTGTAGAGAGAGAAAAAATGAGAGTGCCGGTGAAATCGGAAGGAGAATATCAAAAATTTTTCTCGGGCAGCGAGATGGACAGGTTATTCGATGAATTAATATTAGATAAACTGGCAATAAGTCAGATCATGCTGCTTCTGCGGGAAAAACCGCTTCCAAGCGGAGAAATAGCTGAAGTTCTCGGTCTTAATCCCGCAGAAATATCAAAGTACCTGAATGATTCATCCAGGCAGGGTTTAGTCAGATATGATGAAAGCCTGAAGTGTTATGCCCTGACCTGAGATCGGAACTGTTTAAGATGAGAGGAGAAGATCAGGAATAAAATTATGGATAAGGAAAAAATCGATCAGATTATTGATAAACATGAGGGTGAAGCCAGTTCGCTGATCCAGATATTACTGGAGATTCAGAGCGAAAATCACTGGCTTCCCGGGAATGCTCTGGAAAGAGTCAGTGAAAAGCTGAATGTTCCTCTGTCCCGGATCAAGCATATTGCAACGTTTTATAAGGCTTTCAGCCTGATTCCTAAGGGACGGAATGAAATTCACATTTGCATGGGTACTGCCTGTCATGTTCGCGGCGCAAACCGCGTTCTGGATACGGTGCAGGATATTACCGGAATAAAGCCCGGTGAAACTGACCTTGATTTGAAGTTCAGTCTTGAAACTGTTAACTGTCTCGGCTGCTGCGCTCTGGGGCCTGTAATGGAAATTAACGGAAAGACTCACGGCAAGATGACGCCGGCCGAAACAGCAGGCATATTAAAAAACTATGAGTAGGGAAATATTATGTCGCGGATAAATTCACCCTCTGAATTGGAAGAACTGAGGAAAAGCATTCTGTCGGAAAGGGACCCTGATAAGCCCTGCATAACTCTCTGTACAGGGTCTGCCTGTCATGCCTCCGGCAGCGAAGGAGTAGCTGATGCTATTGAAGAGGAGATAAATAAACAGGGATTGAGCGGTAAGGTTGATATCAGGAAGACCGGCTGTCACGGTTTTTGCGAGAGAGGCCCCATTATTGTTAACCATCCTGATGAAACAACTTACCTGCAGATAGAACCTGATGACATACCTGAAATTGTATCCATGACAATAAAGGAAAAAAAAGTTGTTGACCGGTTACTCTATACTGATCCGTCAACAAATGAAAATATAATTCATGAATCTGAGATCCCCTTCTATAAATATCAGGAGCGTCTTGTTTTCGGGTCAAACGGCAGTATTGACCCAAAGAGTATTGAGGATTATTTGGCAATCGGCGGTTATTCGGCATTATCAAAAGTTCTTTCGCAAATGACCGACCTGGAAGTGCTGGAAGAGATCAAAAAATCTAATCTCAGAGGGCGAGGAGGAGGCGGTTTTCCTGCAGGAAGAAAATGGGAAGGCTCCAGAAACGCTCCTGAAAAGGTAAAATATGTTATTGTCAATGCTGACGAAGGGGACCCAGGGGCTTATATGGATAGAGCTCTCCTTGAAGGCAATCCTCATCTGATCCTTGAGGGGTTGATCATAGGAGCCTATGCTATCGGAGCCCGGGAAGGATATATTTACGTGAGGCAGGAATATCCCCTTGCTGTTGAAAATATAACTCTTGCGATTAAAAAGGCCCAAGAGTTCGGTTTTCTCGGGGAAAGTATTCTCGGTACGGGATTCGATTTTATTGTTAAAGTGCATCAGGGAGCGGGAGCTTTTGTATGCGGCGAATCGAGCGCTCTTATGACTGCGCTTGAAGGCAGGGCAGGGGAGCCCAGACCGAAATATATCAGATCCAATATCAAAGGGCTCTGGAATAAACCAAGTGTTTTGAATAATGTTGAAACATGGGCCAATGTGCCGCTTATAATAAATAGAGGCGCCCAATGGTTTTCTGAAATAGGAACCGAAGGAAGCAAAGGGACAAAAATTTTCTCTCTTGTGGGAAAGATCACAAATACGGGCCTTGTTGAAGTACCTATGGGAATGACCCTGAGAGATATTATTTACAAAATAGGCGGAGGGATCCCGGACGGCAAGAAATTTAAAGCCGTACAGACCGGCGGGCCCTCGGGCGGTTGTATCCCGGAAGAACAGCTTGATCTGCAAGTCGGTTTTGACGAACTCACAAAAGCAGGTTCCATGATGGGTTCCGGCGGAATGATAGTAATGGATGAAGATACCTGCATGGTTGATGTGGCGCGGTATTTTATTGAATTTCTTACTGACGAATCCTGCGGAAAATGCGTTCCATGCCGAGAGGGGATGAGACAGATGCTTAAAATATTAACCAATATCACAAAAGGCATGGGACAAGAGGGTGATATAGAGCTTCTGGAGGAATTATCGGAAGTTCTGGGAGTAGCTTCCCTTTGCGCTCTTGGAAGAACAGCTCCTAACCCTTTTCTCAGTACATTAAAATATTTCAGAGACGAGTATGAGGCGCATATAAATGAAAAAAAATGCCCTGCTCTTTCCTGTAAGGAATTGATCTCCTATTATATAGATCCTGAAAAGTGTAATGCCTGCATGATCTGCTTTAAGAAATGTCCTTCCTATGCCATAGATGGCGGGAAAAACAGGATCCATGTTATTGATCAGGAAAAGTGCACAAAATGCGAAACATGCTTTGAAGTCTGCCCCTCTCGTTTCGGAGCAGTAAAGAAAGTTTCCGGTGAGCCTGTACCTCCTTCTGTGCCGGAAGAAAAAAGAACTATAATCAGAAAGAGCAAGAAAAAATGAGTAAGATAAATTTACAGATTGACGAAAAAAAAGTTGAAGCAGACCGGGGAATGACTCTTCTTGAAGCAGCTAAAACCGCCGGAATATGGATCCCCACGCTATGTCACTATGAAAAGCTGGAACCTTACGGAGCATGCAGGATCTGTATCGTTGAAATAGGATCGGGAAGTTCAACAAAGTTGGTTGTTTCCTGCCTTTACCCTGTTGAAGAGAATCTGACTGTAAGAACAAAGTCCGAGAAGATCGATAGAATACGCAAAATGATACTTGAACTGCTCCTTGCCCATGCTCCGGATTCTTTTGAACTTGATGAACTGGCCAAGGAGTACGGCGCGGATAAGAATCGTTTTGACAAAGAGACATCATTCTGTATACATTGCGGGCTGTGTGTGAGATACTGTGCAGAAGTAAAAAAAGCGCATGCTGTAGGGTTTGTTGACAGGGGGGCAAAAAGGGAGATAAGTTTTGTTCCGGAGATAGCCTCGAAGGAATGCTGGAAATGTAAGGAATGTTTTCCTCTGTGCCCAACATCGGCGCTGCAGGCAGCTTACGTATTAACCGAGGCGCTGACTTCTGCCGTGCCGTCCTTTAAAGGAGAACCTGAGGATCCTTAACAGGTTAAAAGCTATTTCAATTATTTTTTTTCAGTTCTGCTGCAATTATCGGTACAACTTTGATAATTATCTTCGCAGCGCCAGATGCAGTCGCTGCGTTCATCATTACAGCCCGTTCCTGCCGGTTCGTTATAACTGCCGTTGATGCTTCGCGATAATTCATTGCAGTAGTAGATGCATTCTCTATTGGTTTGCGAACATATATCGCTGCAGTTTTTTGGTTTAGGAGCGATGATACTTCTGCATGAAGAAATAAAGTAACAGAAAGAAAATAATATTAAGAAGATCAGAAATTTAATGATCCTATTTGTCACTCCTGTTGTCCTATTTGGGGATATACCTTTCGCGTAGGATCCTGTGAAGAATTTTACCTGTCCCGGTCCGCGGCATTTCTTCTTCTTTTATAAAGATAATATCCTTTGGGATTTTATAACCTGCCAGTTTATCGCGGCAGTAATTGATCAGAGTTTCTTTATTCGTGTCGTTCTTTTTAATTACAACAGCGGTGATCCTTTCGCCCCATTTTTCGTCCGGTAAACCGATCACTGCAACATCAAATACGTCGGGATGATTTCCTATTACCTCTTCAACTTCGCTCGGATATACGTTTTCTCCGCCTGTGATTATCATGTTGTCTTTTCTGTCGATTATCTCAAAAAAACCGTCACTGTCGCATCTTGCCATATCTCCGGCAGAAAACCATTCTCCCTGAAAAGCCTGAGCGGTTTTTTCGGGAAGTTTATAGTATCCGTTAAAAAGCATCGGCCCTCTTGAATATAGTTCTCCGGGTTCTCCGGGCTTGACCTCGTTGCCGTTCTCGTCAAGAATTTTTACAAAATCAGTGCCCAGTGATTCAAAACCGATGGATCCAAGTTTTTCCAACTGGTATTCGGGTTTTAAAACAGTAACAATACCGGCTTCGGTAGACCCGTATCCTTCATAAAGTTCTACACCGGGGAAAAAGTCCATAATCGCTTTCTTTACGCTTTTCCTCACTGGCGCTGAAGAGCACAGAAGTTTTTTAATGGAACTTCTGTCATACTTTTTGCCCTCTTCAGATACATTGAGGATGAGGTTATAATGAGTCGGTATGAGAGATATAAATGTAATTCTCTCTTTTTCAACAATTTGGAGAATCTCTTCCGGTTTAAACGATTTTGCCGGATGAATATAAACGCTTCCGCCAATATATAGAAAAGTAAAAGTAAAAAATGTTGAATTAATATGGCACAGCGGCATAACATTCATGCAGTTATCATGTTCGGTGAATCCGAAATCAACAGCGTTGATCAAATAGAAAGCAATATGCGATTCATGTGACCTCAATACTCCTTTTGGCTTGCCCGTTGTTCCGGAAGTATATATAAGGATCCATATATCCTCAGGCGCAACAGATGCGTCGGGTTCTTCATCAACGGAATCGGATATGAGATCTTCATACTCTCTGTATCCGGTCTGTTTTTCGCCTATAATGATATAATTCTCATCCGGAATATTGGGTAATTTTTCTTTTATCGAATTTACTTCAGGAGCAAATTCATCATGAACAAAGAAGGCTCCCGCATCGGAGTTATTTACAATATATTCTATCTCTTTGCCCACAAGCCGGAAATTTATGGGCACAATTATAATTCCTGTTTTGGCAGTTGCCAGATATATTTCAACAATTTCAATGCAGTTTTCAAGAAGTACCGCTGCTTTGTCGCCTTTTTTTAATCCGAGGGAATAGAGACTATGGCATAATTTATTTACTCTCTTATTAAACTGAGGATAAGTATAACTTCTTTTTTTGTCTTTGATGGCAACGGTTTTTGGAAATTTTTTGGAATTTACCTTGAGAATTTCACCTAAATTCATCCAGTGAGCCATTTGAAAACTCCTTATTCATAATGTATATTATATTGTTGAGACATACTGCAGTATTTCTCAACAGTTTATTGCAATAAGTCTGTATACTGTTAGAGGCTTATCCGAGCATCAACCACAAAAGCGTCTTTTTCAAATGCCATTATAGGATTGAGATCCATCTCTTTAATTACAGGCAAATCATTGAGCAGTTGAGAGAGCCTCTGAATTATTTCAACAAGGATCTTTTTATTAACACCTTTCTGTCCTCTCACTCCGTCCAATAGGGGTGCGCCTTTTATTGATGAGAGCATTTCCTCTGCTTCAGAGTCGGTTACAGGCGTTAGATCAAATATTACATCCTTCATTATCTCAACATAAATTCCCCCAAGACCGAACATTAACAGATGCCCCAGGCCTTCCTCGGCTTTGGCTCCGGCAATAACTTCAAGTCCTCCCGGCAGGAATTTCTGTACGAAGAATTTCAGATCCGGTACGTTAAATTTATTTTTCATTTCCTCAGTTGTTTTTTTGACCGAATCTTCATCAGTAATATTAACTGCTACGCCGCCCATATCGCTTTTATGAACAATTCTTTCAGAATCGGCTTTAATAACAACAGGAAATCCCATATCCTTTGCCGCTTCAATTGCCTCTTCAGCAGTAGCTGCGATTTTCCATGGGGATACGGGAATTCCGTATGCTTCAAGTATTCCGTATACATCTTCGGCAGTGAGAATTTTTTTCTCTGCAGATCTTGCATTCTCAATAATTTCGGCAGCAAGTTCCTTATTTACATCTTCAAAAATTTTAACTTTACCGACTTCTCTGTCAAGAATATTTCGATATCTTACAAGCGCACACATTGCTCTGGCAGCAACGCTCGGCAGACTGTAGCAGGGCACCTGCCCTTCCTGAAGAATTTTTACGGTTTCGGTCCACTCTCTTTTGTCGGTCATGAGGTTGCACACAATGGGTTTCTTCTTCTGTTTATTCACTTCTGCTATTTCTTTTGCAATGCTTTCCGTATTAACGAAAAATGGAGTAACAAAGCCGATGTATATGCAGTCAATTCCATCATCCTCCATCATTGCATCCAGACAGGCTCTATAATGCTCTGCTGTGCCTGTGGCCAGAACATCAACAGGATTATTTACAGAAGCTTCTTTAAATAATTTTTCCTGCAGCATGCTTTTTGTTTTTTCTGAAAGGGGAGGGATGGTCAACCCGGCAGCAACGAGCACATCCGTGGCAATTACTGCGGGCCCGCCTGTATTGGTTATGATCCCCACTCTGTTGCCCTTTGGCACCGGCTGCGAGGCAAAAGCGGCTGCTGCATTTATAAGGTCGCCTTCATCATTAAATGTAAGAACTCCGGCTTTTTTAAATATCAGATCCGTGGCAAGGTCTTCCTTGGCGAGTCCGCCCGTATGCGATGCAGCTGCCTTAGCGCCCTCTTCAGTGCGTCCCGCCTTCATGGCAAGAAAGGGTTTCTTCGCGGCAACCTCACGAGCCACTTCGCGAAATGTAATAGGGTCTCTCAGACCTTCCACATATGTTACAACAACTTTGGTTTCATCGTCATTGCCGTAATAGCGGATGATTTCCGGAATTGTCACGTCACAGGCATTTCCGTTTGATGCGTAGAATCTTGTCCCCACACCCATTGCTGAAAAGCCTTGATGTATAACTTCGGCAACGCCTCCGCTTAAGGATACAATGGATATATGACCGGGATCGGGTTTAGTGTAAGTAAAATTGCAGTATGCCCTGCACTTTGGATCCGAATTTATGATTCCCTGGCAATTGGGCCCCAGCATTCTTATATTATATTTTTCGGCGCGTTCCAGAAAGTCTTTCTCAATTGCCTCGCCTTCGGGGCCGATTTCTGAAAATCCTCCCGAGTTTATAATTATATTCTTTACGCCTTTTTTGCCGCAATCCTCAACTGCCTGAGGGACAAGCTTTGCAGGAATAACCATGTGTACAACGTCGATGCCGTCGGGACAGTCAAGAATTGATTTGAAGGCCTTTATTCCGCATATCTCGTCGGCCTTTGGATTGATAGGATATATTGTACCTTTAAATCCGAACTCTATAAGATTCTTTATGACCCTGTTGCCAATGTGCAGCTCTCTTGTTGACGCTCCGATTACGGCAACCGATTTCGGTTTGAATAATGAATCAAGCATTATCTGTTCTCCTCCAATTGTTCTATAAATGCTTCAACATTTGTTTTGGTCTGTTCGTCAGAAAGGCATCTCAGGTCATTGAGATCTCCGTCTATTATGAGGCTCGGGATTCCTGTCTCATTTTCAATTCTCTGAGGCATGCCGTACAAACAGTTGGTGTTATTGGGACATGTTCTTGCATTATGATATACAATCCCGTCAATTTTAAAGAAATCGATCTTTTCTTTTATATACTTTTCCTTGTGATCATCATCTCTTACAATAAACAGCTCAGTATAAGCTCTTGCCATGCTTTCAAAGGGATCTTCCGGGTCAAGGGCGCTGAAAATCCAGCTGCTGCAGTATGTGGATGCTATAACATTAGCTCCAAGTCCTGCAAAGAGCTTTGAATGGGCGCTCAGTCTTCCCCATACCGGCATACCTTCCCAGTAGAGCCTGAATTTTTCATCATCAATAACGCCGATTTTAGCGGATACTCTTTCTTCCAGTTCTTCCAGCAGGAGATTATAACAGTCAATAGCAGCCTCTGTACCTCTGCCCACCACTGCCGGTCCCATTAAGGTTGTTCCGTCAAAGAAGGAGAGGGGAGCGGGTTTTGCAGAACCCGTGGCAAGTACTCTTTCCCAGAGATCGGAACATTCCTTTGAAAGCCTTACAGCTTCCTTGAAGACGGCCATGTCGAATTTTCTTCCTGCAACTTTTTCAAGAGGTTCGATCATATTTTCAAGCTGCATTTTTATAGAAGCAGTATGAGAGGGAGTCACTTCACCGACACTTCTGTATGAATTTACTCCTACGAGCGGGACATTGAATTTATCTGCGTAATATGCAAACCAGTCCTGTACGTCTCTGCACTGGTTGGTATTGTACACCAGAACGTCGGGTTTCGGAACGCTTTCAATTCCGGGAAAGGCCTTTGAAAGCGGGGTTTTGCCCTGAATAAAAGCCCCGATATCGGCGGTCAGGTATGAGCATATTTCAGGCGAATACCCGATAGCATTTGCGGCCGGGATTAAATCGGTTGCCATACGCGTTGTTCCCAGCATAGCCGAATGAGTTTCGGGAAAATAGACAAGAAAGCCCATACCTCTTAGAATCTCTGCGGGGCCCACACTTGTACACCATGCGATCTTATTTTTACCTGATTTTACCGCATCATCCAGCTCATAATAATAATCTGCCATAAATTTCCCGAGATCTTTGGCAGTCTTTAATCTTCTTATTGTAACTTTTTTTTCTTCAACAGCCACGGTTCCTCCCAACAATAAATAGTATTGTTATATATTCTTTAATTTTCTTCTTTATGCTTTCACGCTTTCCATAGCGTAAATCGCAGCTCCAAAAGCTCCGGTTAATTGAGGATGCTCAGGAACCAATATATCTTTATTAAAAATTTCTTTAGCCATTTCAATCATATACGGATTATGCTCAACAACGCCTCCGGTAAAAACAACTTTATCCGAAAATGAATCCATTTCAACAATTCTTTTTATAACCGAATAGAATAGCCCCTTTACTATATCTTCAATCCTTTTTCCGTTTCTTATGTTCTCAAGTACTTCCGTTCCTGAGAAAACCGTACAGTAACTTCCAAGTTTTACCATGTTCGTTGATATTGCAGCAAGGTCATTTAAATCTTCAAGGGGGATGTCAAGCCTTGCAGACATCTCTTCAAGAAATGCTCCTGTACCTGCAGCGCATTTTCTGTTCATCTTAAAACTTATCCTGTGGCCTTTGTCATCAAGTTTGATAATTTTATTGTCCTGTCCTCCTATATCAACAATAGTGATGGCTTCCGGAAAAAAATGAAAACAGCCCTTTGCATGGCAGGCAATTTCAGTTTTAGTTTCATTGGAATAGGGAACATTTTTTCTGCCGTATCCTGACGATACAGCGTATTTTATGCGTTCCTTTTCGGCGTCGGCCATATTTAATGATATTTTCAGGCATCTCTCTGCCGTTTTTGAAAAATCCACGCCGGACTTTTCAACAGCATAGCCCGTCAATCTTTTATTGCTGTCAATGAGAGCAACTTTTGTTCTTGAAGCTCCAACGTCAATGCCGGCAAATAAGGTTAATGGATCTCCCATCTATTTATAATTCTCCGTTGTCTCGTTTTTGCTATCCCTTAATAATTCTTGGCAGAATCATCTGGTGATGAGGGCATATGGATTTCGGATTCTGATAAACGGCACCGGTAAAAGTAACCAGATAATCTCTCAATCTTTTCAATGAAACGATCTCATCTACATAACCGACTTTTGCACAATATGAGGGTCTCGAGTTTTCATAATACTCTTTTGCAATTTTATTCATTTTTTCTATTACAGGTTCAATGGGTCTGCCGGCATCCTTCTCTTTTACAAGCCTTCTGGAATACATTGCCACTGCCGCAGTTTGTCCGTGCATAACATTGATCTCAGTTGTTGCAATGCCGATTGTAAAGGCATTTTGGTTATTGGCCTGGGGGCCTCCCATTACATAATGCGCTGCTGCAGTGCCCTTCCTGAGAACTACTAACATCTGCGGAATATCGGTCTGCTGTATGGAATATATTAAACTCTGCCCCAGACCCAGAAGTTCTGCCTTTTCAGCAAGATCGCCAACATCGATTCCTGTAGTATCCTGAAACCAGATAATGGGAATTCTGTCTCTTCCGCAAAGAGTAACAAATTCATTCATCTTGATCAGTCCCTGACGGTACAGTTTTCCCCCCATTGCAGGGTAGTCCGCATATTCAGGATAGCCTTTGCCAAGATATCCCTGCCTGTTGCCTATACATGCAACAAGAAAACCGTCTATTTTGCACAGACCCGTATAAACCTCAGGTCCGTAACCGGGTTTAAATTCCATATGTTCGCTGTTGTCAACAAGACGCGCAAGGACTTCATCAAAGTTATATACTTCTCTCTGATTTATCGGTATCAAATTGTAAAGATTGTCTAACGGGAATTTCGGCTCAGCAGGCTCTGCAACACGGTAGAATTTCGGATTATATGATGGCATCTCTCTCATGTAATCCTTTATTCCGTCTAGAACCCCCTTCTCTTCGTCAAAAACATATCTGAAAAAGCCTGTTTCGTCATAATGTACTTTTACTGTACCCGGAGGATTGCTTTTAAAGTGTTTTGTTTTTTCTATCAGATCTTCCGAATTCTCAACAGTAAATTCACCCTTTGGAGACATGCCGCTTACAATACCGGCCCCTCCAACTGCAATATTGCAGTCTTTGTGGGCAAAAAGAACCGTAGGGCTTATACTCTGGTATCCGCCCCCTGCGGGATTTGTTCCGTAAATAGCTGCCAGTATGGGAATACCAAGCTGGTTCAGTTCAGCATGTCTGAAAAAGGGAGTCCCCGAACCGCGGCGGTTTGCATAAAACTTTTCCTGTTCCGACAGTTTGGCCCCGCTGCAATTAACAAGCCATACAAGCGGGATATTTAATCTTTTAGCAAGATCGGTAACGCGCAGAATATTTTCGGGTTGTCCCGGCATCCACGCTCCTGCCATAACTTTATTGTCAAAACCTATTATAACTGCCCATTTACCTGAGATTTTACCGATACCGTCAATGACATTGGTTGTTCCTTCATCATTATTTTCAGGATTAAAAAGGGTATGCAGCGGACACCATGTACCAGGGTCAACAAGATAGTCAAGACGCTGCCATACAGTCATCTGGCCTCTTTTGTTTATTTTTTCTTCAGGTAAGCCCGCATTTTTTACTTTTTCAACAAGTTGATCTATTTCGGATTCAATTTTAAGGATCTCTTTAAGATTTTCTTCAGTACGTTTTATTTCGTTTTCATTCAATTCATAGCCAAAATCTGTCATTTTTTCAAAATAAGGTCTCATTGTTAAGTCTCCTGAAGTGATATTAATATAAAACAGATGCGGCAAAATCAAATTGTCTTACATCTGAAAGAATTTATTTATTAATTCTATTTATTTGCTTTTCTTATACCAAGACGATCAAGCGCGACAATCATCTTGCAGATATTGGTCGATCCTTCAACAAGCTGATAAGTCGGAGCATCCCTGTAATACCTTGCTACAGGGTATTCCGTTGAATATCCGTATGCGCCCAATATCTTCATAGCTGCCTGTGATGCTTTTACCGCAATTTCGCCTGCAAGATATTTTGCCTGCGCCACTTCGAGAGTATTGCCCAGCTCTCCCAGGTCTTTCTGGTATGCAGCTTTATATACCATTAAGCGAGCCGCTTCCAGCTCGCATGATATCTGCGCTATTATGTCCTGATTCATCTGAAACTGTCCGATCTGCTTGCCAAATTGTTCTCTTTCATTACAATAACTGACTGCAGCATCAAGACAGGCCTGAGCCAGACCGATTCCACCGGCTGCGGCAGATAATCTTGTCTGATTCAATGACCCAAAAACTATTCTTGCTCCGTCTCCGGGTTTGCCAAGAATATTCTCTTTGGGAACTTTTGTATTGTCAAGATATATCTCTCCTGTGGGAGAAGAACGGGATCCCAGCTTGTCGAGGTCAGTAGTTGAGATCCCATTCATATTTTTCGGTTCAATTATAAATGCAGAAAGCCCTTTGCCTCTGGCTTCTCTGTCGGTATAAGCGTAAAAGATCAGCACATCTGCCATGCTTGAATTTGATATCCATGTTTTCGAGCCATTGATCACCCAGTGGTCTCCCTCATCAACAGCTGTGGATTTCATTGACATTACGTCAGAGCCGGCATCGGGCTCGGTAATGGCAAAGCCTCCCATATATTCTGCGCTTACAAGTTTCGGTACATACTTCTTTCTGACTTCTTCCGAACCATATTTATATATAGGAAATGCGCATCCAAGAGACTGCATGTTTATCTGAACCCGTAAAGAGCTTGATGCGCGGGCTATCTCTTCTGTAATTATCATTGCGGCAAGCCATCCCATTTCATTCCCGCCGTATTCTTCAGGAATTACCGTTCCGAACAATCCCATTTCACCCATCGGTTTTATAACTTCTTCATAAGGAAAATAGTGCTTTTCATCCCATTCATCTGCATAGGGCGCGATTCTGCCTGCAGCAAATCTCCTTACAGTCTCCTGCAGCATTTCCAATTCTTCACTTAATTTAAAATTCATAACATTCCTCCTCAATTATCTTTCATTCCTCTGATATCTGTTTATATTTTCAGGAAGAATTAAGATCTATTCTGTAATTAATTACCAAATATGCGATAATGTCTATTTCTTATATACATTTATAATTTAATTACATTTTAGCTATAATATAGCTATATTAATTGGGGCTTATAAAGTCAAGCAAAAAACCGGTCATCTATTAATTTGTCGTTTTAAAAATTGAGGGCTGGCGGGAACATCTTTTCTTTCTACAGATAGTAAATCCTCCTCAAAAAGAAGCGAAAGCCGAGGCCGATTTTTTAACATCCATGTCAAAATCGGCATTACCGGCATCCTGCCGGCAAGACTGTTTGAGCCCGAAATAGAAAGTAAGTTCTGCGCCAAACAGGATGTTCAAGTGCCGCAGTGTGCACGGAAGCACATGAACTGCGGCCAGGCTGAGGACTTTAATTTTATGCATCAATTTACTTTATTATTCGACTTAGACACTTTTTATATAATTCGCATAGGCTCAGGTAATATGGGAAATTTCAATGATGATCGGGGTATCCTTCTCATAATCTTAAATCCCCTCCTTACTTGATCAGTTATACGTAATCCAAAACTTTAAAGCCCGCCTCTGTAAGTTTTTTTACGATTTCTTTACCGTTCCTGCTCTTTAATCTAAGGAAAATACGGTATTTTTCTTTCTCATCGGGCATATCGTATGTCATAAAACTGATCACAAGCACTTTCATCTCATCAAATACTTCAATAATTCTTTTGAATTCGCCAAACTTTTTTGCAACTTCCATATCAATCCTTACGCCTTCTTCTCTTACTCCAAGAATATTGGTTATCAGTCTCACAATATCCGATTCCGTCGAAATTCCAACCAGTTTGCCATCTTCTACAACAGGAAATCCGCCATATCCTTTCTCCTGCCCCAGCTTCATAGCTTCTTCTGCAGGCATATCCGGAGAAAGACTTACTGGGTCTTTAACCATTATATCCTTTACAGTCATCTTTGTTAAAAGATAGTTTAACTCATGAATACTCAATGTTGATGCCTGAGACGGAGCAGCTTCTATCAGCATTCTCATGGTAACAAGCCCTATTAATTTACCGTTTTTGGTTACCGGCAATCTCCGGATGTTGTTCTCTTTCATTAATTTCCTGGCATCATGTATAGATGTATCTGGATCCACAGTTACCGGGTTTTTTGTCATCAAGTCTCTGATTCTCATAGTTTCTTCCTTAATATATAATTGTTTTAATATAGTTTGGTTAAATTTAGAAACGTTTGATAAATTAGCTTCTAAATAACGATAAAAAAATACCAGTTCACGCTTTCTGGTATTTATATAGCAAAAGTTTATTTTACAAAATATTAAATTCAGCTTTCATTAAAATAAATCAATAATAAAAAAAGTCAATAAATAAAAATTTATGAAATGATTATTTTGATTTTATTAAGAAAATTTTCAAGAAAATATTATTTTTATATCATTATATATTTATTTTACTTGACTTTATTTTAATAAATTCATATAGCTACAATATAGCTAAATTGTATTTAGCGAAGTCATATAAATATAAAAAAATATTGTATAAAGATCTATTCGGAATTACAGTTACAAAGAGATTAGGCAGGTAATTCAGCAGCATTTAAAATAATGGGAAATGTTTGGTGTTTTGAATTGCTGAAATAGATTTTTAAATTTTTTCTGAACTGTTTTTAAATATCTCAATATTTTATTGGGATGCAACAAATAAATAGGAGGAAGGTATGAACATTAAGAGATTTTTATCAATCGCGCTTTCATTAATAGTTGCTGCAGTAAGTTTTTCATGCAAAAAAGCTGAAAGCGGTTCAATTAAAATCGGCGCAATTCTTGCTGTAACAGGACCTGCATCATTTTTAGGAGCCCCTGAAAGCAAAACTCTTAAAATGCTTGTAGATCAGATTAATGTATCAGGCGGAATAAATGGCAAGAAACTTGAACTTGTTATTAAGGATTCCGGAGCTAGCCCTGCCAAAGCAATCTCATTTGCCAAACAGCTTATTGAAGAAGAAAAGGTATTCGCAATTTTAGGGCCCTCAACCAGCGGTGAAACCATGAAGATCAAGAATATCTGTGAAAAGGCTAAAACAATTCTCATATCGTGTGCCGCTGCCGAGGTAATTGTTAATCCGGTTGCAAAATACGTTTTTAAAACACCTCAAAAAGACAGTGACGCTGTAAAGAAGATCTATCAAACAATGAAAAAAATGGGGATTTCAAAAATCGGATTAATGTGCGGAAATACCGGATTTGGCAAAGCGGGAAAAAAACAGCTTGAGAAGATTGCTAAAGAGTACGGCATAAAAATACTTGCAAGTGAAGTTTATGACAAAAAATCTACGGATCTTACAAGCGTATTGACAAAGATAAAAGCAAAAAAAGTTCAGGCTGTTGTAAACTGGTCTATTGTCCCTGCTCAGGCAATTGTAGCAAAGAATATGAAACAGCTTAATATGAATGTTCCTCTGTTTCAGAGTCACGGTTTTGGAAATATTAAATATGCAAGGCAGGCCGGAAAAGCCGGTGAGGGCATAATTTTCCCAGCCGGAAGATTATTGATCGCAAATGATTTGCCGGACAGCAATAAGCAGAAAAAATTATTACTCGATTACAAAAGGAACTATGAAGCTGTTTATAAAGAAGATGCCAGTACATTCGGCGGTCATGCATATGATGCTTTAACGATCCTTGTTGAAGGTATTAGAAGAGCCGGAACAGATAAAGAAAAAGTTCGTGATGCAATAGAAAATCTTAAGAATTTTCCCGGTACAGGCGGAATATTCAATTTTTCACCAACTGATCATAATGGTCTGGACATTAATGCATTTACTATGATGACTGTTAAAAACGGCAAATTTGTTCCTTATAAAAAATAGTTAATTTTTGGTTCAGCATAATTATTAAATTGCAAATCACCTCATACTGTTTTTTACTGTTGAGGGTTAGTTATAGATTATAACGGTACGGGGTGATTTTAATTATTAGGATTATACAGGTAAGAAAATAATGAAATTCGAATATTTGCTGCAATATATTCTTTCCGGATTAACTAATGGAAGTATATATGCAATAACAGCAATCGGTTTTAATATAATTTATAATACTACCGGTATTATAAATTTTGCACAGGGAGAATTCCTTATGCTGGGAGGAATGTCTGCTATAACATTCTCGCAATATTTTCCGCTCCCAATTGCTATCCTTTTTGCCGTAATTGTTACTTCTATAGTAGGAGCTCTTATTGATTTTACTATTATCAGACGCATGAAAAAACCGACTGTACTCAATATGATCATTATTACAATCGGGCTTTCCATTCTGATAAGAGAAATAGCTCTTCATGTGTGGGACGAAAAGGTAAGGTCGCTTCCATACTTCACCGGCGATGAAACCACTTCAATTAATTTTTTCGGCGCATATATTCCTCCACAGGTATTATGGGTTCTTGGAATATCCACCCTTATTGTTGTATTTTTAGGATTTTTCTTTAAATATACGGTTGCCGGCAGATCCATGAGGGCCTGTTCGTCAAATATAACTGCTGCAAAATTGTGCGGTATAAAAACCAATAATATGATTACATTCTCTTTTGTCTTAAGCGCAGCAATAGGAGCTGTTGCAGGGGCCGCTATCTCGCCCATTGCTCAAACACAATACGATTGCGGTACGTCTCTTGCAATAAAGGGATTTGCTGTGGCCATTCTTGGCGGCTTGGGCAATAGTACCGGTGCAGTGATCGGAGGATTGCTTATCGGTATTCTTGAGTCATTAAGCATAAGTATTCTGCCTCTTGCTTATAAAGATGCAATTGCAATAACTATTCTGCTGATAATTTTATTTGTTAAACCCAGCGGTTTACTGGGGAAAAGTGAAATATCTGCTTTAAAGGAATTTTGATGAAGCTAAAGAAATATTATCCGATTTTTGGGCTTATACTGGCTGTAATTTTTATTCAGCTGTTAGTATCGGGCATTGGGATGCAATTCTATTTAACACAGCTTACAATGTCTGCTTATTATGGTATTGTTATTATAGGTCTGTCCATTTTAATGGGCTATGCGGGTCAGATATCAATCGGGCATGCAGCTTTTTTTGCTATTGGAGGATATACCACTGCAGCATTAACAACTATGAATTTTGCCGCACTTACCGATGTTCCAATAGTAAATTTTCTGATCAAGACCGGTCTGACAATTTCAGGGATGGATCCGTATGGCAAAAAGATTATATATATATCACCCTGGCTTTCGCTCTTTATTGCTGTAATAATTACAATTTTTATAGCAGCATTAATTGGGGTTCCAATCTTGAAATTAAAAGGGCACTATCTGGCAATGGCTACTCTGGGTTTTGGCATTATTATTTATAGAATAGTGCTTGGTACCAGTATTTTCGGAGAAGCCGACGGTATTTCAGACGTTCCTACTTTCAAATTTTTATTTAATTTTAAAATTAACAGCGATCCTGCACTAAGGGTGGAGAATTATTATATAGCATGGCTGATTGTGGTAATATCAATCTTCATTTTAACCAACCTTATTAACTCAAGGGTGGGGAGAGCCTTGAGGTCTCTCCACGGTAATGAAGAAGCGGCAAATTCAATGGGAGTAAATATTTCACGAACCAAATTGCTTGTATTTATCTTAAGCGCTGTTCTTGCATCTGTGGCAGGTGTCTTTATGACACATTTTAACGGCGGTATCGGCCCTGCAGAATCAGGTGTAATGAGATCTGTAAGATATGTTGCCATTGTTGCAGTAGGCGGAATGGCAAATCTGTGGGGAACGCTCATTATGGGAATAATTTTGAATTATCTCTCATTGCGGGGTTATTTTGGCAGCTATGATGATGCCGTGTTTGGAATTATCTTGATCGTGATCATGCTTTTTGCTCCGGACGGTATTTTCAAATTAAAATATTGTAATAATTTCATTAAATTAATTAAAAAGACAAGTTAAAAGATAATAATAATGAGTTTTTTAGAAGTAAAACATTTATTCCGGTCCTTTGGCGGATTACAGGCGGTTTTTGATGTGAGTTTCACAGTCAAAAAGGGTTCCATTAAGGCAATCATCGGTCCCAATGGCGCTGGTAAAACCACACTATTTAATTTAATTTCCGGGGTTCTTAAAGTGGATTCCGGGGAGATCCTATTTAACAATGTACATCTTGAGAATTTGCCTCCATACAAGATAGCTGAAATGGGAATTTCACGGACATTTCAGAACGTTAAGCTCTTTAATAATATGACTGTACGTGAAAATGTAATGATCGGCAGGCATACAAGAAGTAAAGCGGGTTTTTTTACCGGTATGTTTAATCTTCCATGGTCGTGGAAGGAGGAAGAAGAAATTCTCAATAAATCTGAAGAGATACTTGATCTGTTCCACCTGGAAGAAGTTGCCCATCTCTATCCGGATAATCTTCCCTTTGGGAAACAGAGAATATTGGAATTTGCGCGGGCAATGACTATGGAACCGGAAATAATAATTCTGGATGAACCTGCAGCAGGACTGAATATACATGAAACAGAAGAAATGGCAGAGTTGATCACTAAAATCAGAGACTGGGGTGTGACAGTACTTATAATAGAACATGACATGTCATTGATAATGGATATATCAGATGAAATCCTGGTTTTAAGTTATGGTAAAAAAATAGCTGAGGGAACTCCGGAAGATATACAGAAAAATGACGAAGTGATAAAGATCTATTTGGGAGATGATGATGCTTAATGTCAGTAATCTTGAATCCGGTTATGGAAAACTGCAGGTTTTAAAGAAAATTTCAATGCACATTAAACCTGGCGAAATTGTTACTATAATTGGAGCAAATGGTGCAGGTAAGACTACATTATTAAATACAATATCGGGCTTAATAAAATCTACTTCAGGTGAAATAGTATTTAATGATCAAAATATAGGAAATTTACCGGCTGAAAAAATTGTAAAGTTGGGCTGTTCTCTTGTACCTGAAGGAAGACAGATCTTCGATACACTCACGGTAAAAGAGAACCTCATGATCGGAGCCTATTCGCTTAACAGGAATAAAAAAATAATTAATGACGAATTGAACAAAATTTTCGAGCTCTTCCCGATTCTGCACGAAAGAGAAAATCAGCTTGGCGGTACCCTGTCCGGAGGAGAACAGCAGATGCTGGCCATTGGCAGGGCTCTTATGGCTAAACCTAAACTTATTATGCTTGATGAACCTTCAATGGGACTTGCTCCATTAATAATCAAGAATATTTTTGATATAATTAAAGAATTAAAAAATCAGGGAAATACGATTCTGCTTGTTGAACAGAATGCCAAGGCGGCTCTGGGAATTGCCGACAGGGGATATGTTCTTGAGACGGGGCAGATAGTTCTTGAAGATACTTCAAAAGAACTGTTGAATAATGATGATGTTCAAAAAGCATATCTTGGCAAAGATTATAAGAAATAGAGCATTCAGACATCACTCAGCCGGAAGTTCTTTTTTATATTTGACATATTACTTTTTTTATTATAGTGATCATTATAATTTCAAATAATATATAATAAGGAATGTTCCCATGAAGTTACAACAAATTACTGTTTCTCTGGAAAATTCTCATGGCAGACTCTACGAAGTCACGAACGCTCTCGGGAAGGCCGGAATTAATTTAAGGGCCGCAAGCCTGGTTGACACCGGCGCTTTTGGACAGCTTAGACTCCTTGTCTCAGATATTCCTGAAGCAAGACGGATCTTAATGGAGATGATGCTCCCGGCTCATGTAGACGAGGTTATTGCAATAGAAATTGAAGATTCTCCCGGTTCTCTTGCAAAATTGCTCGAGTGTTTTCTTGAAACCAAGGTAAACATTATTTACACCTATGCAATGGCCGGATTTACATCCGAAAGGGCTGTTATGATCTTTCGCTTCAATGATAATGAAGAGGCTATTAAAATATTGAAAGATCGAAATGTTAAAATTCTTGATGCTAAAACGCTTGGGATACTGAAATAGACACAGAGAAGGATTCTGAGTATATTTACCGTTATGGATGAAAAAACCGAAGGAGAGTTGAAAAATGGAAAATAAATCACAGTTTGATCCTCAATCCTTTGCTGTAGTTGGCGCCGGGCCTGTGGGATGTATTGTTGCCGCTTTCCTTGCCAAAGGCGGCTATGAAGTAACATTGTGCGATATTAACCCCGATCTGCTTAAACCTGCAGTTGACAGGGGGATTATTATTGAAGGCGCTGAAAACATTCAGGAAAAAGTTACCAGAACATGTACAAATGTAGATGAACTTGCACAGTATAATCCCGATGTAATGATTATTACCGTAAAAGCTAACGCAACTCCGCTTATATCATCTGCAATCGCAGGTTTTATTAAAGAAGATATGTATGTTGTGAGTTGGCAGAACGGTATTGACACAGAATTGACTATGGCAAGATCATTGGGGCATGAGCATGTTATGAGAGCTGTTGTGAATTACGGCTGCGGACTTGCGGGCCCGGCTCAGGTTCATATGGCATTTCATCATGCGCCTCATTTCATTCAGGAGATGTCCCCGGACTCATCAGAAGCTGGAGCCGTAATTGCAAAGGCTCTTTCCAAAGGAGGGCTTGCAACTGAAAGAACCGATGAAATTATTTCTATGGTATGGCGAAAGGGTATTTTAAATGCCTGTATGAATCCGGTTTGCGCCTTAACCGGTTTAACAATGTCAAAGGCAATGAATGACCCGATTGTTTTTAATATTGTAGACTCCCTGATCAAAGAATGCGTAAAAATTGCCAGGGCAAACGAAATCCCCTTGGGATGGGATTTTTATCCCTATGCCATCGAATATATGGGTAAGGCAGGCGATCATAAGCCGTCGATGTTAATGGATATCGAAAATAAAAGAAGGACTGAAATCGATTATATTAACGGTAAGTTCATTGAATACGGCAAACAGGCAGGAATAGAAACTCCCTATAATACAACAATTCTTTCGCTGGTTAAAGCGATTGAGCCATGATGCAAATATTACGTGAAATTGTTATTGCTATCATCTCATCGATTCTTCCTGCGATCTGATCTCCCTGCGGAGAAGTTTACCGACTTTTGATTTTGGGAGCATATCCCTGAATTCAATATACTGCGGTATCTTGTATGATACAAGTTTGTCTTTGCACCAGTGAATAAGGTCGTATCCGGTTATTCCTTTTACATCCTCCTTTAAAACCACAAAAGCTTTTATTCTTTCCCCGACTCTGGAGTCGGGTACACCTATTACGCAGGAGGAGATCACTGCCGGATGTTCCTGAAGGACAGCCTCAACTTCTGAAGATGAAATTCTGTATCCCTTATGCTTAATTAAGTCAACTGTTCTGTCTACAAAGTAGAGATTACCCTCTTCATCAAAAGTCATTATATCCGACGTGCGGTACCACAATTTACCGTCTTTATTGATGAAAGATTTTTTAGTTTCTTCGGGTTTATTGAGATACTCCTTTACCATAAATTCTGATGATACAAGCAGTTCGCCGGCTTCTCCCGGTTTCAATTGTTCAAGTGTTGACGGATTTACTATTATTACATCTTTGCTGGGCAGCACCCGGCCGACACTTTTAGAAGGGTTCTCAATATCTACCGGACTCATTGTAACGCCTCCGCATGTTTCGGTTGCGCCGTATCCCTGATATATGGGTTTCCCGAACTGCTCGATCCATCTGTTGCGAACTTCAACCGGAAGCACATCGCCTGCGCTGAAACAGTATTGAAGAGATGAAAGGTCATATTTATCAAGACGATCATGCTCAAGGATCATTCTGTAAAAAGTCGGCACGGCAATTAGGGACTTTGCCTTAAACCGTTCAATAGAGGCAAAAGTTGCGTCAAGATTAACTTTTGGCTGAAGTATAATAGTCCCTCCCATTAAAACCGTACTAAGACTACATGCCTGGCCAAGAATGTGAAAGAGAGGCGCTCCGGCATATACAATATTTTCTTCGGGCGGAAAAAATGGATTGCTTACAATGATCTGTTCATGTGAGGAGGTCAGAAATAAGTTGTGTGTAATAGGAACTCCTTTAGGATGTTTAATGGTTCCTCATGTATAGAGTATCTGCGCAACTTCATCTCCGTTAAATGTATGTTTCGGAATTGATCTGTCCCGGTGCCTGCGGCTGATAAGCTTTCTTAGAGAAAATACGTTCCTGTTGTAGTCCACTTTGCCGCCCGGAATAACATCATATAAAAAACCGAACAACCTTTTCCAACCGGGAAGCAGATCGGTCAGACCGCATACAACAACTCGTCGGAGATTCGTATTGGAAAATATTCTCGCCACATAACCGTAGTTTGTGTCCCCGCAAATTATGGTCTCTGCCTGACAATCATTTGCAATAAATTCAATGTCATGGGGCGTATAAATAGGCGTTATTGGGACGCAAACTCCTCCGAGCCTCTGAACAGCCAGCCATGAAATCAACCATTGAACGCTGTTGGGGATATATAGGATAACCCGTTCGCCGGAATGAACGCCTGATTCGGACAGACTTACCGAGAGCTTTTCCGCCATGTCCTTGATCTGCGAATAAGTATACGCGGTACCAATATATATGGCTGCAATATTATTGCCGTATTTTTCAGCAGTTTCTTCAAAAACCGAATATATATTATTATGATTGTATTTATTTTCCATTTTTATATTCCGAAGTATGCAGTTTTGATTTCAGGATTATTCATTAAAGCCTCTCCGGTATCTGTGAGAGTAAGCATTCCGTTTTCTATAATATAACCGCGATCAATTATGGGCAAAACCGGTCTTGCAAACTGTTCGCTCAATATAATAGTAATTCCAAATTCCTTTCTCAGATTAACGATTGCTTCAACAAGTACGGACTGAAAGTGAGGGCTTAAACCAAGAAGAGGTTCGTCCAGAAGCAGCAGGTCAGGCTGTACTATAAGAGCCATGCCGATGGCAAGCATCTGCTGTTCGCCTCCGGATAAAAATCCGGCTTTTCTGTTTCTTAAATCATAGAGTACCGGAAAGATATTATAAATGTCTGCCAGTGTTTTTTTCCATTCTTTTCTTTTTTTCAGATAAGAGGCTATTTTAAGATTTTCCAGTACGTCGCTTTCAGGAAAAATAGGGTGTCTTTCTCTGGCCAGAACTATACCCATCTTAACACGTTTAGCGGGCTTCATAAGCGTTATATCCGTATCCTGAAAAATTATTTCACCGTAAATTGTAATACGTTCGCCTCGTCTTCTGTTTTCTCTCAACTGTTTTTCAATAATAAGACCGGAAATGGAATTCATGAAAGTAGTTTTACCGGCGCTATTGGATCCGATTAAACCGATAATTTCTCCTTTTTCAACTGTTAATGTCAATTCATTCAACGCAAGAGCATTTTCAAAAAAGACCATTAAATTTTTGACCTGCAGCACTATATCCTCCGGTAGTCTGTTTTCTTATTCGGTTTCTGCTCCAAGATATGCATTTTTTACAGCTTTGCTTTCCATTACCTCATCTGCATTTCCTTCAGCAATTTTTTCCCCGAAATTAAGCACAATTATTCTGTCGGCTATTCGAAACAGCTCTTTCAGTCTGTGTTCTATCATTATTATAGCTTTGCCCTGAACGCGGAGTTTCTCAATTATCGGAATAATACTTGCCACTTCAGCCAGACTGAGGCCAGAAAAGAGTTCATCAAGAATGATAAGATCGGGAAAGAGGGCAATTGCTTTAGCCAGCTCAAGCCGCTTCAGGTATCCCTGAGGCAGTATGCTGGCAGGTTTATAAGCAACACGGGAATCACGTTCAAATCCCACTTCTTCAAGAAGGTCAAGGGCAATGTCATCTCTCTCTCCATATTTCCCTCCCTCCATATCTTTCACTCTTTGAGAACAGAGAGGGATAATTAGATTTTTATAAGCTGCAAGCTGATAAAATGGTTTAACCATCTGAAATGTACGGGCTATGCCAAGTAAAACTCTCTTATGAGGCGGCAGGGAATGAATGTCTTTCCCATGAAAAGTGATAGTGCCCGAAGTAGGTTTTACAAAGCCTGTAATGAGATTTGCCAGCGTGGTTTTCCCGGATCCGTTCGGACCTATTACTCCAAGAAGTTCACCCTTTTTTATTTCAAAAGTTATTTCGTTGACAGCTGTAATCCCGCCGAAGCGTTTTGTAATGTTATTCACTCGCAGTAAGGGAGAATTATGCACTATTTTACCTCCACCCATCGTTCGAATTGCTGGTATTTTCGCTGTATATATGGGAATATTCCATCCGGCAAGGCAACAATGAATATAACAAGAAACATTCCGTAAAATACAATACGTAAACCTCCAAATTGCCTTAAGATTTCCGAAAGAGGCACAAGAATAAAAGCCCCGAGAACAGGCCCTGCAAAAGTTCCTACGCCTCCCACAACAGAAGAAGCAATGGGTAAAATGGAATAATCAAGTGCAAACACAGGCATTCCCACAAAGAGATATACATGCGTAATAAAGGCCCCGGCAAAACAACCCACCGCGCTTGCCATAAACAGAACAAATGCCTTATATATATTTATATTAATACCGGAACTTTTCACAGACTGATCGTTATCATGAATACCCTTCAGAACAAGTCCGTAATCCGATGCCATAAAACGCCTAAAACCGAAAAGTACGATCAGCAAAAAAAGCAGGGGTAAATATAATTCCAGCCATGAATAGGGCAGTGATTGTAAACCGGTAAGACCTTCGGTTCCTCCGAAAATACGTGCAGCCTCAATAAGACGCTCAAAGAAAATAGGCAGTATCAGGGTTGTCATTGAGAAATATATCCCCCTTAATCTTACCAGAGGCATAAGAATAACCGTACAGAAAAGTCCTCCTGCGATCATTGCAAAGGGGATTGTCAAAAAGGGATGCCATCCGAAATAATGATTCATTGTTCCTGCAAAATATGCTCCGATCCCGAAGAATAAACTCTGCCCCAGGGAGATCATTCCGGTCTGATTGAGCATATCCCAGCTGAGGGAGAGAATTCCGAAAACTGCAACGGAAAGAAGGACCCTCTGCCAGTAGGGGCTTAAAAAAATTGCAAGAAAAAGTATGATCACTATTGGAAGTACTCTCGGTGACGAAAGATAAAGCATCTCTCTCCAGGAACTTAGAGCAAAAATATCATCGGAACGTACTTTTATGCCTCGATCAATTCTCTCTTTTCTCTTTGCCATTATACTCTCTCTTCCAGTTCTTTCTGTTTTCCAAATAATCCGGACGGTTTCAAGGCCAGCACTGCCAGTATTATCAATGGAGGAACAAACATAACCCACTGCGTATCAATATATGCTGATGTGAAAGTTTGCAAGTATCCTATTATAAAGGCCGCAATGATCAGTCCTCCTGTTGAACCCAGTCCGCCAACTATGCTTACTGCAAGGGCATTGATCAAAACCACATATCCCTGCTCAATGGAAATTGTGCCCAGAGGAAATATTGCTACAGCAGAAATAGCGGCAATAGTGGAACCGAATGCGACACTGAGAGTTGCTATGAAGTCCGAATCAATGCCAAGAGTAAGTGCCGTATATTCATCCTGAGCGATGCCTCTGAAAGCAAGCCCGATTTTAGTATGGTGAGTGAAAAACCATATTCCCCCTGCAAGAGCAATTCCTATAATAACGATCATAACTCGCTGGATCGATACGGTTACTACAAAGAGGTTAATACTTCCTTCAAACATAACAGGCAGAGTGTACTCAAATCCGTAAAATCCGAGATATCTGAAAAGTTCCAGTACGGCAAGTCCGATCCCAAAAGTGGCAATTACTTCGGAAAGCTCAATGCCTCTGACTCTCTGTAATATGAAACGGTATATTAAAGCTCCGAAAAGAGAAGTGGCTGCAATTGAAAGTAATATTGAAACGATGTAAGGCAGTTTCACAATATTAATAAAGATCCATGCGGTCAGCCCTGCAAAAACATAAAGTCCGCCATAGGCAAAATTTGCTACTCCGCTGATCCCAAAGGTTAGATTAAAGCCAAGAGCGACAAGAGCAAGAATGATACTGTTAATAAAACCGAGTACAATAGTGGATAAAAACATTTTTGTCTCTTCCTGATTTTACGGATTTATGTAAATTCTGTTTTGTGTAATTTTTTTTATCTTACATAACTCAAGTTAGGCTAATTTTATCTGCTTTTTTCATACCGATCATTTCCGTCGCCTTGTTTTGTTATAAAAAAATCTATTATTCCGAAAAAAAACAGATAAAATCCGCTAATCTGCTCATTATATTATATAAAAAACGCCATAGAGAAGCGGGTAATATATGTTAAATTAAATCTTCAATGGAGATCTATTATATACCCGCAACTCTATCTTAAACTTTTTTATTATTTCCCGATTTTTACCCAGGACGGTAATGAAATTTTGTCTTCAAGCAGAACCGGAGGATAAAAGATCTTACGTTTGCCGTCATTTTTCCACTGGAAAAAAGCCGCAACTGCTGTTTTAGCAGGATCAAGACCATAGATCACCTGATGGCCGGAATCGAATTTTATACGGCCCATAACGCCTTTTCTGTCTGTTTTCTCCAGTTCAGCAACGATTTTGTCCGCATCGGTTGAATTAGCTCTTTCAATTGCTTCTTTCAGGATATAAACCGATTCATAGGAGGGAGCAGGGCCGTGGCCTGCCTGAATATTTTTCCCGTATTTTGCCCTGTAGGCGTCATAGAATTTTTTTGCAGGCGCATATTTATCGGAGGGGATATTGCCAAGTTCGAAGATAGCATTTAACAATCCGCCTATATTTTTATCAAAAGTCTTCCATGCCACTTCTCCTGCCATTGGAGAAATGAATCCGGCAATCAGTGACGGAACCTTCATGTTCTTCCACTGTTTGACCAGAATGCCGCTTTCAGGCATGTCAAAAGTAACAAAAAGAACTTCTGCGCCCGCGGTCTTTGCTTTTTTAAGAGCAGTTGAAAAATCCTGCGACCCGGTTGGAAACTGTTCATGCCCGACCACGTTCCAGCCTGTCTTTTCAAAGTATTTTTTCTTCATTGCGTTTGCAGTTCCTCTGGCCCATGCAACATCCTGATTCATAAGAAAAACTTTGTTCACTCCGAATTCTTTTTTAAGAGTCTGCATTGTACCTCCAAGCAATTTTGCCCAGTAGATAACGTTCAGCGATACTCTGAAAATATACTTATACTTCTGCGGATCTTTTTTAATTTTTGCTTCACTTCCCGGAGTCATGGCAATGGTTCCAAGCATAGGAATTTTATGCTTCGCAATGATATCCATACTTGCCATAAGTGCTTCGGATCGGAATGGCCCCACAATCAATGATACGGGTTTCTTCTCAAGAATTATTTTTTCAATGCCGAGAAGAGCTTCCGGGACCCTGACACCCGGCAGACCGTCTCTTATGTCAATTTTTTCGATCTTAAAGGGTCTTTTAACTCCGCCGACGGTTACTCCGCCCGCTTTATTGATCTCATCTACAGCAAGCATTACGGCATTGTAAGATTCACTGCCTTCCAAAAGGCCCAACGATGTTGGCAACCCTATTACAATGGGATTGCCGGAATCTTTCTTTTTCCCGCAATTCATAAAGCCGAATGATAACAGTACAGCAAAAAAGATTAAAAATATTTTTTTCCTCATAATGCACTTCTCCTTTTTATTTGTCATAATGCCGGAAAGGCACCAAATCTTAGATTAAGATAAACAAAATTGTAAACTCTTATAGAATTTATGCTGAATTGCATAAATAAAATTATATAATTGTATTTAATAATACGCATTTTGTCAATAAGAATCCTTTATCAATAGGTATAAAGCACTATTTTTTATAAATTTGTCATCATCTTAATGGATATTGTATATTTTTTTGTATTGATTTAACTACACCGAATTAAATGAATCGGTATATGATCTGATCAAGATTTTGTTCTCTGCTAAGGGATAAAATCGATGTTTTTTGGTATAAATATAATTCAAAAAAAATTTTTTTTTCTTTACATAAAAAACGGGTATTGCTACATTTTAGCTATATTTTAGCTAAAATGTAACTCAACGAAGCAAATAAGAAGCAATAATTAAAAAAATAATCGTATTTTAAAGAAAAGCGGAATAATAATAAAAATAAGGAGGTGCCGGTTGAAAAACCGGATCGTTTATTCTCCGGAAAAGAGAATAAGTATGGAGAAAAACGATAAAAATGAAAATGAAAAATAATGATCTTAAAACAATTTCACATGTAGGGGTTATTGGCGCCGGAACAATGGGTTCGGCTATAGCTCAGCATTTTTGCATGAAAAATCTCAATGTTATTCTCGTTGATGTTAATAGTGAAAGCCTCAACAGAGGGCGCAAATCTATTGAAGATTCTCTCAGCGAGGCGGTTCAGAGAAGGATCATGACTGAAGATGAAAAGAAGAACTGTATTGATAGAATTAATTTTACTGATAAATATGAAAATTTAACTAATTGCCAGTATGTTGTTGAAGCTGTTTTTGAAGATTTTAATGTTAAAAAGTCGGTTTTCAGTAAAATAGAAGAAAATGTTTCTTCCGATTGTGTAATCGCTTCCAACACATCGTCATTTCCTATTACTGAACTTGGCAAAGACCTGAAACATCAGGAAAGATTTCTTGGAATTCACTATTTCTATCATGCAGCAAAAAACAAACTTGTGGAAATAATTCCGGGTAAAGAGACTTCAGCTGATTTTACCCATTTTCTGAATAATTTCTATTTCTACTATGACAAGCTGCCAATAATTGTTAAAGATGTCCCCGGATTTGCAGTTAATCGTTTTTTTGTTCCCTGGTTAAACGAGGCAGTTCGTTTATTAGAAGAAGGCAGCGGTACTACAGCATCAATTGATAAAATAGCCTGTGAAATCTTTAATGTGGGGATGGGGCCCTTTGCTCTTATGAATGCAACGGGTGTGCCCATAGCTATGCATGCGGCGCAGACTCTTGCAGATGCTTTCGGTCCCTTTTATGCTCCTGCTCAAAAACTCAAAGAACAGGTTGAGACAGGAAAATTATGGGAAATTAAAGAAGGGAACGGCAATACTTCTGAAGATATAGTAAAAGACAGACTTATAGGAGCAACTCTTGGAGTTGCTGCTCAAATGGTAAGTGAAGGTGTAACAACTGCTACTGATGCCGATCTTGGAGCCAGGATCGGTTTACGCTGGCCTATGGGGCCCTTTGAGATGATGAATAATATTGGCATAGAAGAAATAGTAAGTGCTGTTAAATCGGTTTTCACAAAATGGGATCTTCCCGTACCTGAAATTTTTACAGATGTGGATAAAAAAGCCGGCTTCCAATGCGAATATGTACGAAAACATATTATTGGCAGCACTGCAATAATTGAGTTCAACCGCCCCGACAGCATGAACGCACTTAATGAAGCCGTAATGTCTCAGCTTGCCGAATCTTTTGACAGCGCCGACAGTGAAAACAATATAGATAAAATTATATTTTTCGGAAGAGGTAAAGCTTTTGTCGCCGGAGCTGATATCAAGTTTTTTGTTGATAATATTGACAAAAAACAGATTGATCAGATATATAAATTTACCGATTTCGGACAAAAAGTCCTTCTTAAAATATCCGGATCTAAAAAAGATACTATTGCTTTTATTGACGGTCTGGCACTGGGCGGCGGCCTTGAGCTGGCTCTTGCGTGTAAATACAGGGTAGGGACCGGCAGAACAACTGTGGCATTCCCGGAAACGGGAATCGGTATTTACCCCGGACTTGGAGGCACTCAGCGTACACCAAGATTGATCGGAAAGGGGCCGGCAAAATTTCTTGTTGCTACAGGCCGTATGATCAATGCCGAAAAGGCTCTTGCAATGGGGCTTATTGATGCAATAATTGAGAGGGTTGAAGGTATTGAAGAGATATCAAAGATTGAAATTCCGCAAAGAAAGGATATTGATAATTCATCCTTGCCGGAAAACGAATTTGAATCATTCAGCGGAACTTTAGATGACGACCTTTTTCAAAAGGATATTTATAAAAAATATGAGAAACAACTGAAAAGCAAAGCTCCTCTTGCCTTAAAAAAGGCAATGGAACTGATTGACGAAGGAGAAAATCTGAAACTTGAAGATGCGCTTCAGTTGGAACTGAATTCACTTGACTGGATATTTAATACTAAAGACGCGAGAGAAGGTCTGGGAAGTGTCCTCAGCAGGAAAAAACCTGCATATACCGGACAATAATAGATTTGTTTCCAATTAAATTCTTTAGTTTAATCAATGCAGCCCGCCTTAACCGAGGCGGGTTTTTCTTTTATATTGTCATTGACAAAAATTATTCTATCTGAAAATGGATTAAATTTCAGAGTCAGTAATGCTCATATCAATTTAATAAAGGAAATAAAGGAAAGATCAAACGAAAATTAAAATGAAGAAACAGAATAGATACGGCTGCCAGGATTACCGCAGTGAAATGATTCTCCTTGGTCTTAGAAAAAAATTAAATGATAAGAATCTCTCCGATAATGAAAAAGCTCAATTGGAATCTCAGATAAAAGAGTTGGAAAAGAGTTTAAATCTGTCTTAAAGAACCCGTCTTTTAAAAGAATACTTCTATATTAATTTGACTTTTTAAATCAAATGTGATAACTATTATGTAATATTAAAAATAAAGAGGCCTGAAAAATTTGCTCTAAAAAAGTAAATGAATTTAAGGAGGGCGAAATGGAAGTTAATGTTTTAATGACAAGGAAAGTAGCTCAGGAGATGCATTCCGAACTTAATCATTATCTCCTTGAACTTCGTCGGGCAGCCAAAAAGCAGAAGGGTTACCTGGGAGGGAGTACATTTATAAATATCGAAGACAACAATGATGTACTGGTTATCAGTACATGGGCTTCTAAAGAGGACTGGTACAACTGGTATCATAATAATCATCGAAGGGAGATAATGGCCTGTGTTGATGCAATGCTTATTGAACCTACTAAATATAAAGTATACCGGAGTTTTTAAAAATACTCCCTAACAGAACCGACAAAAAATTAAATTATGTTAATTATTATTAATTCTTTTTCCTCTTGACAAAAACATACTTTGTAAAAATGTGATTTCACAGCAAAAATTGGTAGTGAGGAATAGATGTTTGAAGAGAGAGTTTATTGCGGAGATTTAAGTATTGATGATGCAGGGAAAGAAGTAACAATATCAGGATGGGTTGACAGAAACAGAGATCTTGGCGGCATAATATTTTTAGAGGTCAGAGATGTAACAGGTATAATGCAGGTTGTTTTTGATTCATCCAAATCGAAGGAAAATGCAGAAATTGCAGATAAAACAAGAAGCGAATATGTTATACTTGTAAAGGGAAAAATAAGAAAAAGAGCTGAAGATACAATAAATCCCAATATACCTACAGGCGATATTGAGATAGATGCTGATTCAATTGTCATTTTAAATAGGTCAAAAGTGCCTCCATTTCCCATAGATACCAGGGATACTATCAATGAAGAAATAAGCCTGAAGTATCGATTTCTCGATCTGCGCAGAGAGACATTAAAAGAAGCAATAATAAAAAGGCATTTGATGATGCAGGCCGGCAGAAAGTACCTTGTTGACAGAAGATTTATTGAGATTGAAACTCCCGTGCTTAACAAATCCACTCCTGAAGGCGCCAGAGATTTTATCGTGCCAAGCCGAATTAACAGGGGACAATTTTACGCACTGCCTCAGTCTCCACAGTTGTTTAAACAGATCCTTATGGTATCCGGTTATGACAGATATTTTCAAATTGTAAAATGTTTTCGCGATGAAGACCTGAGAAACGACAGACAACCGGAATTCACACAAATTGACCTTGAGATGTCCTTCTGCACTGAAGATATGGTAATGGCTGTTATAGAAGGACTTTTAAAGGAAATAGTATCAGTGGTTCCGGGTAAAAATATAACCGTTCCCTTTGAAAGAATAACATATCATGAATCCCTTTCAAAATACGGAACTGACGCACCGGATACCCGCTTCGATCTTGAGCTTATTGAATGTACGGATATTTTTAAGAGATCGGAATTCAAAGTTTTCTCTACTGCTATTGAGAAAGGCGGGATTGTTAAAGGGCTTGCCGTTCAGGATAAGGGCAAAATATCGAGAAAGATGATTGATGATTATACTGACCACGTGCGGATATACGGAGCCGGAGGGCTTCCCATGTTCAGGTATAAGGAAGGTAATTTTGAAGGCGGCATATCGAAATTTTTAAGCGATGACGAAAAAAGAGAAATAGTTAAAAGATTTAAACTCAATGAACCGTCTGTTCTGTTTTTTTCCGTTGACAATGAAAATATTGTGAATTTTACTATGGCTAATATGCGAAAGAAGATAGCTGCCGATCTCGGTTTGATCGATGAGGATAAATTAAATTTTTTATGGGTAACAGATTTCCCCTTATTTGAATATGACAGCGAGGCAAAGAGATTCCAGGCAAAGCATCATCCTTTTACATCCCCCAGGACGGATCAAATCGATATGCTTGAAGAAGTGACTCCTGAAAATGTTGGAGAACTTAAATCGCAGGCCTATGATGTTGTATTAAACGGAGTCGAGATCGGAGGCGGGTCCATCAGGATAAGCGATCCCCTGGTTCAAAACAGAATATTTAATAAACTTGGCATTTCCGATGAAGAAGCAAATGATAAATTTTCTTTTCTCTTAGAAGCTCTTAAATACGGCGCTCCGCCTCACGGCGGAATCGCCCTTGGTCTGGACAGAATATTAATGATTTTGTTAAAAAGAAATTCCATAAGAGATGTGATCCCCTTTCCCAAAACACAGAAAGGGCAGTGTCTTATGAGCGGAGCTCCTTCCGGAGTAGCTGATATACAGTTAAAAGAACTTTCTATTAAGATTGTTGAGTAGTAACTATATGATGGAAAGTAAGTTTGAGATTGATGATATTTCAATATACAAAAAAATTTGCGGTTACAATGACTCAAATATCAGAAAAATTGAAAAGATCATAGGCGTAAATATTATTCCCAGAGGCAATACACTGCTTATTAAAGCCGAAAGATCTAAAAATGATAAAACCATGAAACTGCTCCATCTGATGAGCGACTACCTTCATATAAATAACGATACTTATGAGTTTGACGATTTTGATCTTAAATACCTTTCCAACTCGGTTTTATCGGGAATAAATATAAAACCCGGCGATCTGGACAGCTTAAAAATAACAGTGACCGAAAGCGGAAAAACAATAGTACCAAGAACATATAACCAGGCAAAGTATATAACATCCATACACAACAACCCGGTAACATTTGGGATCGGGCCTGCAGGAACAGGGAAAACATTTCTGGCGGTTCTTCTTGCTATAGATCACTTCCAGAAGGGCAAAGTTGACAGGATCGTATTAACAAGACCTGCTGTTGAAGCCGGAGAAAGCCTTGGCTATCTGCCGGGCGATTTAAAACAGAAAATAAATCCATATCTGAGACCCTTATACGATGCGCTATTCGATCTCCTGTCGTATGAAAAGATGGTAAAGCTGATCGAAAGGGAGAGCATTGAGATCGCGCCTCTGGCTTACATGAGGGGCAGAACGTTGAACAACTCTTTTATTATACTTGACGAAGCTCAAAATACAACGCATACGCAGATGAAGATGTTTCTTACTAGACTTGGCGGCAATTCAAAATTTGTCGTAACCGGGGATATTACTCAGATAGACCTTTCGAGGCCAAAGCAATCCGGTCTTATTCATGCAATGAAAATATTGAAAAACATTAAAGGGATAGATTTTATCAAATTTTCAAAAGAAGATATATCAAGACATCCTGTTGTTGAAAGAATCGTTAACGCTTATGAAAAGGGATCCTCTTCCGGAAAATAATTATGAATTCAATATATAAAATATTGTCAAATATTACAAGAAGCATTGTTAAAGATGCGAATATAAGAATTTCATTTATATGTATGCTTCTCATAATAATCACCGCCACCCAGCTGATGACTTACAATATTGTTGGAATTACCTACAAATACAACATAGGCGATATTGCCGCTGAAGATATAAAAGTTCATAAGGAAATACATTATATCAACGAAACCGAAACCGAGATGGCCAAAAAAAAAGCAGCCCAATCGGTTCCTCTTGTTTTTGATAAGGATACTTCCATACTTCTGGACAGACTTAAAAGTATCGGTGTTTTGTTTAATCATATAATTACAACACTGGAAGAGAATCCTCCTTTGGGTACCGATGATCTGACTTTCCAGATCCTATCATTAAAGAAAAAACTGCCCAGATATCTGCAATATAAAGACTCTGTTCTTCAGGAACTGTTAAGTCAGAGTGATCCTGAAAAATTAAAAAAAACAATATATAAAATCCTTATATATATTTTTGACAATAATGAACTGGGGATTATTGAAAATGAGTTTGAGAACCCTCTTGACATTGACACAATAAATATCACTGTAAGAAAGATAAAAGCCTCTGATAATACCGAAGAGATATCAAGAACAATTTATGATCTTGAGACAGTTGATTCGATAGCAAAAAAATTATATAAGATATGTTATTCCATAGCTCCCAATCTGCCCGGAAAGACTTTGAATGCAGTTGTTTACATTGTAAGAAATAACTTAAGACCAAACCTCAGATTTAACCTTGAAGAGACAAAGAGACGAATTAATGAAAAAGTGAGAAGCGTAAAACCGGTAAAGGGTGTTCTCAAAAAGGGCCAGAACATTGTCAGAGAAGGAGATACCATAACAACGGAAATTCTTAAGAAAATCAAAATCCTGAACCGCCATGCCTCATCATCAAACATAAACTATATACTGGGTATTTTTCTCATTCAGATAATCTTTCTTATTATTTTCAGCTATTTTATAATCAAGTATAAAAATGTTTTTATATCAACAAGAGAAACATCCTTCATAATTTTTTCAGTGATTCTTTTATTCATGGTTTATACGTTTTTTATATTAAGACAGAAGTACAATTTTATCAATGATTACAATTTTGTCCTGCTTCTTCCGATTCCCTTTGTTACTATGATAATTTCGGTTTTGTATAATGTTTATTTATCCCTTGTAATCGGGATGTATGCCGTTTTCTTTACCTCTGTTATGGCGGGGGGAGAGCTCTCTACAATTATATTGGATTTCAGTTCTGCTGTTGTGGGATCATATATAAATGTTGACGTTGAAAAACGAACCGATTTTTTAAGAGGCGGTTTCATTCTGGGATTTATGAATGCGGTAATTGTGGTTTCTCTCTCATTCATGAAAGGAATCCCGGTTGTTAATTCAGGGAAAGATATAGCCTTAGCTTTTGCAAACGGAATAATAAATGCAATTCTTGTTCTTGGGATATTTCCCATTTATGAGAGCCTTTTCGGTATTACAACAAAGTTTAAACTCTTTGAACTGTCCGATCTTAACGCTAAGATATTTAAGAATATGCTTGTTCAGGCTCCGGGCACATATAATCATTCTCTCATAGTATCTACAATGGCAGAAGCAGCCTGCAACGATATAGGGGCAAACCACCTTCTTGCGAGAGTAGGGGCATACTACCATGATATCGGAAAAATTGAAAATTACGGCATTTATATAGAAAACAGAGTTACGGATCCCAGAGTAAAAGAGCTGTCGTCCAAAGAATATTCAAAGTTAATTATATCGCATGTTCAAAAGGGTGTGGAACTTGCAAGGAAAAACGGTCTTCCCGAAACTGTAATAAAATTCATCAGAGAGCATCACGGAACATCCACCATGACATTTTTTTATCATCAGGCTCTTGAAAATGCAGAAAAAACAAAGGGGATGGAAGAGGTTGATAAATCGGATTTTCAATATCCCGGCCCTAAGCCGCAAAGTAAAGAGACCGCAATAGTAATGCTCGCAGATTCCGTAGAAGCCGCGTCAAGAACTCTTCAGAACCCGAACAAAGTCTCTATTGAAGGCCTTGTCAGAAAAATAATATACAATAAGCTGAATGAAGGAGAACTGGAATCGTCGGATCTATCCATGTCGGATCTGAAGAGAATTCAAAGGTCATTTATGAGAATTCTCAATGGGATTTTCCATTCCAGGATCGAATATCCCGAAACAGAAGACGTTAAAGAACTTGAACAGAAGATTATTAATAATGGCAAAAAAAGGAAAAGCTGACAACGGTATTGAAGTTGATATCTTCACTGAAGGTTCGGTAAATCTGCCATACCTTGAAATTTCAGAAGAATTATTAAAGAACAAAACAATCAAAATATTAAAATATCTTAACCTGCAAAATGCCGCACTCTCTTTGATCATAACCGACAATGATCAAATCAAAGGTATAAATCGTAAATACAGAGGAAAAGACAAAGCTACGGATGTAATTAGCTTTGCATACAGAGAGAATCCTTTTCCGGAAATAAAACCGATTGAAGATCTTGGCGATATTTTTATTTCGATTGAAAAAGCTCTTGAGCAGTCTGAAAAATTTGAAGTTTCAATAGTCTGTGAAGTGACAAAATTATTGGTTCATGGGATCCTTCATCTTATCGGTTACGACCATGAGAAAACAGCAGAAGATGCCCGGAAAATGGAAGAGCTTGAAGAAAATATTTTAAATAACATTTGTTATTCGGAACAGTGAATGAGCGTTTATAAAACAGTACTGCAATTCATTAAAAAACATAAACTCATCGGTTATGATGATCATATACTTCTGTCTCTTTCTGCGGGCAAGGATTCTATGGCTATGTTTTACATATTAAACGAATTAAAGAACGAAATACCTTTTAATATTTCCATATTTCATCTGAACCATAAGATAAGAGGAGAAGAATCCGATAATGATGAAAATTTTGTAAAAGAATTGGCGGATAGTTTTAAACTTCGGTGTTACTGCAGGAGTTTTGATTTTCTAAAGAATGCCGGGCGCAGGTCATCCTTTGAAGAATCTGCAAGAGAAGTAAGATATTCCATGTTAAAAGAAATTACGCTGAGAAACAGTATAAATAAAATAGCCACTGCGCATAACTTTGATGACAATATTGAAACAGTAGTAATGAGAATTTTTACCGGTACCGGAATTAATGGTTTGGCAGGAATAAAAGCTTTAAGAGAGAATATTATACGCCCTTTGCTCTGCCTGACATCTTCGGAGATATATAAATTTCTAATCGATAATAATATTAAATGGCGCGAGGATCCGACAAACAGGGATGATAAATATTTAAGAAATTATGTCCGAAACATAATGCTTCCGCATATAAAAAAAAGATTTCCTCAGGCTGTAAGATCTGTTGAGAAGCTGAGCAGAAATGCTTCTGAAGCGGCAGAGCTTATAGAGTCTCTTGCCGGAGACAAGCTGAAGAACCTTATTGCAGTCAAAAATGATCACGTATTGATTGATCTTGCTTCTGTCTGTAATAATATACCGTTGATGAAATATATAATTTCGGAAGTAATGGGAAAGTTTTTTAAGAAATTCGTTTCAGCATCGCTGCTTAATGAAGTTATAAAAAATCTGAATACTGACAGATCAAATCTATTCTTATACAGCAGCAGCGATATTCATATTGAAAAAATTTACCTGAACCGCAGGAGTTATATAAAAATTTGTAGAAATCACTTTAATTATACTGATTTAAAGAGTAAAACCGAATGGGAATATCCGGTTAAAATAGACAAAGAGAAAAATATTGAGCTCTCCGTTAAAGAAGCGGGAATATCAATAAGTATAAGATCAGTGGATTTCCAATATTTTAAAGACAATTTTTCACGGGATAAAATTTTTGTATCCATTCCCGAACATACTGACACCATAATAGTAAGGAACAGAAGAAGGGGAGATAAAATCCGCCTTGAAAGGGGCCTGAAGAAAATAAAGGACTTATTAATTGAAAAGAAACTTGACATAAGCAGGAAAAACCTTGTTCCTCTATTAATAATAGATTCCAACATCGCAGCATTTATGCCGGGTCTTCTTTTTGATTGCAGTAACAGAGTTTCTCTTTTTCACCTTGTTAACAGTAAATCAAAAAAAATACTTGTTATAAATAGTGTTGAAAAATAATTTCAATTTATTTAGATTTGAATCAGAGATAATTGGAATTCATATATGCTTTCTACTTTCAGGAGATAAAAATGAATAAAACTTTAAAACAGATTGCCTTATTTATGTTAATTGGACTAATTATTCTGGCAATATCACAGGTAAATCAGAAAGGAGTTGACCCTAAAACAGTCAATTACAGCGATTTCCTTCAAAAAGTTAAAGATAAAAAAATATCAAAAATAGTAATTGAAGATAACAAAAAGATTTACGGATTCTATAAAAATTCGGAAATAAAAAAGGTTGATAAAAAGAACTCAAGAGGTATGACACCCGAAGGATATGATTTCTGGACGGCAATTCCATATAATGATACAAATCTTATCAGTTTCCTTATCAGTAACAATGTAATTGTTGAAGGCAGAGACAATGAAGAGAGTTTCTGGCTTAAAGGCTTATTGAGTTTCTTGCCTTGGCTTCTCTTTTTTGGTTTTATATGGTTTATCATGATCAGGCAGATACAATCAACAGGTAATAAAGCCCTCTCATTCGGCAAAAGTAAAGCAAAACTGAACCCCGAGACGAGGAATAAAGTTACTTTTAATGATGTTGCCGGAGTTGAAGAAGCAAAAATCGAACTGCAGGAAGTAATAGAATTTTTAAAGGATCCAAAGAAATTCATTAATATAGGCGCAAGGATTCCCACAGGAGTTCTGCTTGTGGGGCCTCCGGGAACAGGCAAGACTCTCCTTGCCAGAGCAATCGCAGGTGAAGCAAATGTCCCTTTTTTCTCGATCAGCGGTTCCGATTTTGTTGAAATGTTCGTAGGAGTAGGCGCTTCCAGAGTCAGAGACCTCTTTGAACAGGGCAAAAAGAATGCTCCCTGCATTGTTTTTATTGATGAAATTGATGCAGTGGGCAGATTGAGAGGCGCAGGCCTGGGAGGGGGGCATGACGAAAGGGAGCAGACACTGAACCAGCTTCTTGTTGAAATGGACGGCTTTGAAACCAATGAAGGCGTAATAATAATTGCAGCAACTAACAGACCCGACGTTCTGGATCCTGCTCTTTTAAGGCCCGGAAGATTTGACAGACAGGTTATAGTCGATACTCCGGATATAAGGGGGAGAGAAAAGATTTTGGCCGTACACTCAAAAAAGATACCCCTTGCAAGAGATGTAAATCTTAAAGTAATCGCCAGGGGAACTCCCGGTTTTACCGGTGCAGATCTTGCAAATCTTGTAAATGAAGCCGCTCTCCTTGCTGCGAGAGAGAATAAAAAGAGAGTTTCCATGGCTGAAATGGAACTGGCAAAAGATAAAGTTCTTATGGGGCCTGAAAGAAGATCAATGCTTATATCGGACAGCGAAAAGCAGATCATTGCTTATCATGAATCGGGGCATACTATTCTTGGGATAGTTACGGGCTCTGATCCTATACATAAAGTCACAATAATACCGAGAGGCAGAGCTCTTGGTCTGACTATGCAGCTCCCCACAGAGGATAAACATCTTCATTCGAAAAAGTATTGGACCAATCAGATAAAAATTCTCTTTGGCGGTTATATTGCAGAGAAGATAAAATTCAAGGAGCAGACAACCGGATCCGGCAATGATCTTGAAAGGGCCTCATCAATAGCGAGAAAAATGATCTGCGAATGGGGTATGAGCGAAAATTTAGGGCCCGTTACCTATGGAAAATCAAATGAACAGATTTTTCTCGGAAGAGAGATATCTCAGCACAGAGATTACAGTGAGGCAACGGCTAAATTAATTGATGAAGAAGTAAACAGGATAATTAAAGAATGTATGGAAGATGCTCAAAGCATTATTGAAGAGAATATTGACAAATTTGAAAAGATGGCGGCCTATTTAATAGAAAGGGAAACACTTGATGCGGAAGAGATAAAACTTATAATGAATGGGAAAGAACTTCCTCCCCTTGTAAATAATAAAATTCACAATGGCAAGAGTCCTGCAAATAGAGACGAGGCTCATAAATAATATAATAAGATAGTATTATGGAAAACGATTACGATCTTGATGAAATTTTGTCTGAGATAGACAGCGACGACTTTAATGGATCAATATCCGGCTATCCGGATAACAATACATATTCGGAAAAAGAGAATGATTTACCGGACGAAATGCCGGAAAGCGAATCTGATACTTTCTCAATCAGTGTTGAAAAAACAGAAGAAAGAGCTATGGGATCTTCTGAAGAAGTAGAAGTTGAAACAGATGAAGTGATCAGTGAAAATTTCGGAGAACCCGAAAGTACTGTTGAGGATCTATCAGATAAAGTTAGGTTTACCGTAAAGGGAACTAAATTTTGGAACACAAGAGAACCATATATTATTAAAATTGAACCGGAAAAACTGGGGAAAGACATGTCCCTCCTTGCAAAATCGTTTTATTTCATAAGAGATAAAACAGAGAGGGACAAAATTGAGCATACAGTCAAATTAAAATTTGCCAGATTTATGAGGAATACCTCGCGGAATGTCATCAGCGATTATGAGGAATTTATTTTTAAACTGATTATTTCCGAAACAGATAAAATGCTGACCCGCTTTAAAATAGACCGGGAGAAAAGCAAACTCTTCATATATCACATCGGGCCTTTGACTCTATATAGAATTGTTTTAAAGAAATTTGATCTGGACAATATAGGTTCCTGCTATAGGTTTTCACCGGAGAAGGGCAGTGTATTCAGCTTTATTCCCGAAGAATATATTAAAACGGTTATACTTAAGTGGTATGAGATCAATATAAATACACTAAAATTGCCATTTGATAATGAAACCGAACTTGATGCAATTATAAAATCCATAACAAAAATTTATAATGCATCGAAAAGACAATTTTTGATCAGACTGAATGAGCTGAATCGAAAACTTCCACCCGGCAAAAGTATTGAGAGCCATAGACTATTGGAGTTAAAAGGTAATCAGTGGTTTGGCTATTCCAATATAATTATATTCAAAAGATTTTTGAAAAAAACTATTTTCAGATAGTCTTTGACGCTTCTGCTCTGCGATTTATCAAAAATTACACAGTGGAAGTATTAACTGAGTATGGATAGTATTTTTTTACTTCTGATACTGTTAAGAAGATCCTTTCTGTCGAGATTTTGAAAATCATTAAAGATTGTGTCAATATCATCTATTTCTGCTACAGTTTTTTCCGCTTCGTCTCTGGCATCGGATATTATTTCACTATCGCCTGCAAAATCAATAAATTCAAAATCATTTGAATACCCATGCTGTCTGATACCGATTAATTGTCCGGCCCCTCTCAGTTTCAGATCTTCTTCGGAAATTTTAAAGCCGTCATTACTATCCACAATTATATTGATCCTTTTCATACTCTCATCGCTTATATCTTCCGGATGAATCAATATGCAGAAAGACTGATTCTCGCCCCTGCCGACTCTTCCTCTTAACTGATGCAGCTGGGAAAGCCCAAATCTCTCGGCATGTTCTATAACAATTATAGTTGCATTCGGAACATCTATACCTACTTCAATAACCGTAGTGGACACAAGAATATCAATTTCATTTCCATAAAATCTTCTCATAATATCTTCTTTCTCATTCTGCTTCATCTTCCCGTGTATGAGGGCAACACTATTTTGCGGAAAAATATTCTCTTTGAGGTTTTCGTAAACTTTGATTGCCGATTTCAGGTCGATTTTTTCGGATTCCTCGATAAGAGGCAGCACATAATATACCTGCCTTCCAAGATCCAAGTATTTTTGCATGGAATTGTAAACGGCATTCAGTCTGCTTTCAGGGAAGGAAAGAGTTTTTACCGGGATCCTGTTAGCCGGTTTTGTTTTTATTATTGAGATGTCAAGGTCGCCGAAAAATGTCATTGAAAGAGACCTGGGAATAGGCGTTGCAGTCATTATCAGAATATCCGTATTATCTCCTTTCCGCCTCAATTCCGCTCTTTGTTCAACTCCGAATCGCTGCTGTTCGTCTATGATAATGAGACCAAGATTATTAAAGGAAACACCTTCCTGTATCAAAGCGTGAGTTCCGATTATTATATCTATTTCATGCTTCTTTAAAGAGGAATAAATGTCTTCCTTTTCTTTTACAGTAAGACTTCCGGTAAGGAGAGAAATATTAACTTTGTCAGGTAATAAATTGCAGAATGATTGATACTGTTGATGTGCAAGAACTTCAGTAGGGGCCATATATGCAACCTGACATCCTCTTCCGATTGAAATGGAAGATGCAGCCATTGCAACAACGGTTTTCCCTGAACCCACATCTCCCTGGAGCAGTCTGTTCATGGGACCTGGCGATAAAATATCATTCTTAATTTCTTCGATCGATCTTATCTGATCTTCGGTTAATTTAAAAGGCAGGTTCATAAAAAATTCTTTATAGATTGAGTTGTCATAATGCCTTTGATTTTTTTTCAGTTTATCCCTTAAATATCGTTTGGACAAGTGAAGATAATACTGAAAGAAAAAGATCTCGTTAAATGCCAGTCTCTTCCTTGCATCTTCTGCATGTTTGTAAGAATCGGGAAAATGTATTGCCAGCAAAGCTTCTTTTAAACTCATTAAATTATACTTATTTAGTATTGTTTTGTGAAAGGGTTCTATGACATGATCCAGATATTCATCGATAGCTGATTTTATTATTCTTCTAAACCCTCTTGAATCAAAACCTGCGCTTTTTAATGATTCTGTTGATCTGTAAAGCGGAATTATTCTTCCGGTGTTTATTGCCTGGATCTTTGAAGAAGTATCGATAAAATCAAAATCGGGATGAACGATCTGTTTCGTACGGTAAAACTTGATCTTGCCGGAAAATAATACAGTATCCCCCACTTTAAATATCTTTTTGAAAAAGGGTATTCCTCCGAAAAAGACTCCGCACAGCGTATCACTCCCATCGTCGATAATAACTTCCAGATGCTTCTTCCTTCTTCCGGAAATCCCTATTGAGATAATGGTTCCCAACAGGGTAACAGTCTCATTTACAAAGCAATCTTTGATCTGCTTTAAAGCAGATCTGTCAATATATTTTCTGGGTTTATAATAGAGCAGATCCTCAACAGTTTCAATGTTGGCTTCTTTTCTTAGTACTTCCGCTCTATTCGACCCTATCCCTTTTAAAGACTTAATATTTTTCGCAAGCAAACTATTCCTCTTCAGCCAGATACCATACCGAATTCGGAATTTGCACATACTTATTATCTTTAGTATAGAAATAAGTATAATTTCTTTCTCCCTTTGCAGAAGTTATTTTTTTTACATTGGTCCATCTTTTTATTATTTTTCCGTCAAAACCGAATACGGTTATTGTAAGGTTCTGTCCCGTAAATGTTTCGATCTTTCTTCTAGTAATATTTTTCTGTTCGTATGTAAAAAAATATTTAAAGTAAAAGTATGACCCGATTCCCAGAATAATTATAACAATAAAAAGAAATAATTTTAATTTTGACTTCATTGTTTTCTCCTATAAAAATTATATTTTACTGCAGATCCTGCATCAGGGATTTCTTGAGATATTTATTGTATCGAATTTCATTTTAATGCATTAACAAAAAATTTTATACTATTTTAGTTTTGTAAAAAATATTTACAAGTAATTATTGAAGAGAGAAATATAAGAACAATAGAAGAATATTAAAATTAATTAGAGATTTGAAAATCTGGGGAGGGGAGGATTTGAACCTCCGAAGGCTTCGCCGGCAGATTTACAGTCTGATCCCTTTGACCACTCGGGAACCTCCCCGATTAAGCTGGCGAGAGGATTTGAACCCCCGACAAGCTGATTACAAATCAGCTGCTCTACCAACTGAGCTACGCCAGCAAAATGAATAAGTAACTAAAAAATGATATACCGAATACTGTCAATAATTTTTACGATTTTTTAAAATTTTATTAATTTTTGAACATGATAGATGACTACGGATTTAGCCGAATTTGCTCCATCATATTATTTTGTTGACAATTAGATTGTTGGAATAAGAATGAGATTTCCATTAAAATACAATTTTAAATTTCATGATCAACTCTTTATGAGCAGAACAATAATTATACTTTTTTTACTTGTTTTAATATTCAACAACTCCGAGGCAAAAACCAGAGAGATCAGCCTTAAAGAATGCATTAAGATTGCTTTGCAAAATCATCCCGATCTGATGTTGGCTGAGGAGGATAAAAATAAGTCCGTTTTTCAATATAAGATCGCAAGGTCAATTGGAAGCATGCAGGTCAACGGTTCTATGAGAACAGTTGAGAGGCTTAAAGAGGGCAAATCGGCTGACCAGACAATTAAAATACCAGGCAAAGATACCGATATAGGTCTTTTCGCGGGTTTAACAGCTTCATATAAACTCTATGATCCTCAGAAAACTTACAGAGAGCAAACGTCAAGATTTGAAATTGACAGGACAAAGATCAATGAGCTTAAGAAAAAAAATCTGATTATTTTCAATGTAAAAAAGGCATACTATGACTATATAATCCAAATGAAAAGGATGAGGCTCATAAAAAAAATTATGGACTTTACTCTTTTAAAAAACAAACAGGCTCATATTCAATATAAAAGCGGTGTAATATCGATCGTCCGTTTAACCTCATCTGAAGTTGAACTCGCCGAAGCAAGATTTAATTATGAAAAGGCTAAGAATAAAGTTAATGCCGCAAGATACAAACTATACTCTTCTATGGGAATACACGGCAAGGAAGATATTGATATCTATCCGGTACAATTTGAAAAATTACCGAAGCTAAGATTTAATTTAAAGGACCTGTTTAAACTTGCCCAATTGCATAATCCTTCAATACAGTTGATCAAACTTGACAAGAACAAATCAAAATTAAATATCAACATGCAAAGAGCGCTCCATAAACCTTCTGTTTCGATCATATTTTCACTTGGTTATGAGAATTATAAACTCCAGGGGATGGATTCATTTAATGAAAACCTTAAATCTGAGAACTGGCAGGCAACTGTATTTGGGATTCTATCCGCATCTCTTCCTATTTATCAGGGCGGCGGAATAATTGCCAGGGAAAATTCGGCTAAAGCCGATTACAAAAAAGCAGTATATATGGAACGGAATACCATTTTAAGTGTTAAAAACTCCATCAAGAATCTATATAAAAACCTCAACGAGTTATTGAAACAGGTCAAAATGTCAGATTTAATTATTAAAAACAGAAAAAAGCATCTTCTTCTTGCCCGATCTTCATACAAAAGCGGTATCGGTTCTCAGAAAGATGTTAACAGTTCTGAATTATCTGTAATGAGATCCGAATTGAATCACGCAATTGCAATACAGAGTTACTTAAATGCCCTGGCATCACTGGCAAATACAGTAGGGGTTAGCGAGGATTATATATGCGAAAGGTAAATAAAAAGAAAGCCGCAATTGTCGCTCTATTATTATTTATTCTTATTCTTCTTTTCTTTCTTTCAAAGGGCTGCAATAAAAAATCAGAATTCAAATATGAATTCCGGAAAGCTTCAAGAGGAGTTGTTAAAAAAACAATTTCGGTCACCGGTTCATTGGAAGTGATAGATTCGCACAGGGTTCTCAGCAGGGTGAGCGGCATTGTAAAAAAAGTATATTTTGACTTCAATGACAATGTAAAAAAGGGTCAGTTATTAATAAAAATAGACTCGCCGTCTCTGGATGAATCTATTATTAAATACAGAGATAATCTTGAAAACATCAGACTTAAGCTTCTTCAGGCTGAAAGAAAACTGGAAGCTGCAAAAAAGATGCTTAAAGAAAATCTTATTTCCAAAGAAGACGTTAAACGAGCAGAAATAAATTACAAATCACTGTTAGTTTCCAGGAAACATACATTAATGGCCTTTAACAATTTACTGAAACAGAAAAAAGATACACAATTAAGAGCCCCTGTTTCGGGTATAGTTCTTTCGAGACACGTTGAAGAAAATACAAATGTAAGAAACGGTACTCTTGTATTTGTGATAGCGCCTGACCTGAAAAAAATGCGTCTCCTGATAAACATTGATGAAGCGGATATAGGCAATGTTAAAAACGGCCAGAAAGTTACCTTCTCAGTGAGCGCATTCCCGAAAAAAACTTTTTCAGGCGAAGTTATTCAGGTCAGAATGAATCCGATCAAGCAGAGAGGACTTGTGACATACGAAGCGCTTGTAGACTGTAACAATGATGATCTGATGTTAAAACCGGGGATGACCGCAACCGCATCAATACTTGTTGCTGAAAAAAAAGACGTCCTGAGAGTATTAAATCAGGCTTTATTGATCTCGCCGGAAAAAGTCCAATATTCTCCCGGTAAAAAATATGTATGGGTAAAGGACAGCCTTTCTATGAAGTCACCGCCTGTTAAAAGAGTGGAAGTGGAAACCGGACTTGTCGGCGACATGTATACCGAAATAATTTCAAATTTAAAAATCGGTGACAAGGTACTTACCAAACTTTTTCGGAAAAAAGATTAATTAATGGCCTCTAAAATAATCGAAATTGATAATTTAATCAAAATTTACTATTTGAGCAGTGAGGTTAGTGTTAAAGCTCTGAACAATGTTACCATTGATATATTTAAAGGCGAATATGTATCGATCATGGGAGCTTCCGGTTCCGGCAAATCAACCTTTATGAATATTCTCGGATTTTTAGACACTCCGACATCAGGGACTTATAAACTTGACGGAATTGACGGAGCTTTATTAAATGAAAATCAGAAAGCCGAGATCAGAAATCAGAAAATCGGTTTTGTATTTCAAAGCTACAATCTTCTTCCAAGAACATCGGCAATTGAGAATGTTGAACTGCCTCTCTTTTACAAAGACGGGCTCAAGCATCATGAGTTAAAAGAGAGGGCAATGAATCTTCTAAATGAAGTAGGGCTTTCCGGAAGAGAGTCTCATCACCCCAATAAACTGTCAGGCGGCGAGCAGCAGCGTGTTGCCATTGCCAGGTCATTGATCAATGATCCTGCAATTATTCTTGCCGATGAACCTACAGGAAACCTTGATTCAAAAAATACGGAAGATATTATGAATCTTTTTACGCGGCTCAACAGAGAAAAAGGTATCACCATAATTCTCGTTACTCATGAAAATGACGTTGCACAATATACTGACAGAAAAATAATTTTTCGCGACGGCGAAGTAATCGAAGACGTGCCTGTAAAACATCCTAAAAACAGGCAAAAATCGCATAAAAAGAAAAAATAATTAAAATCCCGCAAATTATTCCGCAACCTCTTAAGACATAATCCAAGATTTCCGATATTATTAATGTTTAACAGCTACAAATTTATAACATTCCTGGTAATGATTTACTAATTATATAGGAGAGATAAGAAAAATTTACCATTAGGAGCTCCCAAGTGAAAGAGATCCAGGCTATTAAAAGGTTTAAGAGGTTTTTGCGAGTTGAAAAGGGCTTATCTCCAAATTCAATTTATTCTTATACTTATGATTTAAAGAAATTCAATGAATTTTTGATATCTCAGAATAAGAACATTCTCGCTGCTACTCAGGACGATATTCAGCAATTTTTAAAATTTGAAAAAAATAAGAAGAAAAACTCAACGAGAACTCTTGCAAGATCTCTTGCAGCAATAAGGCAGTTTTATAATTTTATTTCAAATAATAACGAGGAAATAGAAAATCCCACTGAGAAGATCGAGTCCCCCCAGATAGAGAAGACTCTGCCCGATTTTTTAACCGAATCGGAAATTAATAAATTATTTAATTCGATTTCTGAAAATGACAACTATGAATTGAGAGATAAAGCTATATTTGAACTGCTATATTCATCCGGGTTAAGAATTACCGAAGCAATAGAACTTCATTATAGCGATATAAATTTTGAAGAACAATATATTACAATAACAGGCAAAGGCAACAAAGAAAGAATAGTGCCTATAGGAACAGAAGCTGTCAGACTTTTGAACAAATATATCAGAGAATCGAGAAAAAAGATAATAGGCAAAAGAGAAAGCGAATATCTCTTTATCAGTAAAAAAGGTTCCAAGCTCAACAGAAAATCTGTATGGCGGCTCTTGAAAAACTATGTTACCAGAACTAAAATTAATAAAAACATTACTCCTCATACATTGCGTCATTCTTTTGCTACCCATTTAATAGAGAATGGAGCCGATCTGAGGGCCGTACAGGAATTACTTGGACATACCGATATTTCAACCACACAGGTATATACGCATCTCGTTAAAGAAAAACTTCAGAAGATCCATAAGAGATATCATCCTAAAGGTTAATAATTGAACCGGGGATATGAAAAAATTATTATATTTAATTGTATTATCAATATTTACAGTTTTAATTTCCTGTACCCCGTCAAAAAAATTTTTGATTAAAAAGAATTTAAAAGACAGTTCCGGAGTTAAATATGTCAGAGTTTTGATACTGAAAACCGATAAAAAGATCACAATTAAATCAAAATCCCGCCTCAGAGTAATTAAAAGGAAAACCGGAAAAGTGATCTTTGATTCGAGAAGAGTTAAATTAACTTTTGTTCCGGAAAAAGTAAAAGAGACTCTTACAGTTGAATCCTGGAGTTCCCCGCTCTTTATCAACGGTTCTCCCTATAGAGGGACTGTTGAGATCCGTAACATTGTAGGAAAATTGTATCTTATTAATGTTCTGAAAGTTGATGAATACTTATACAGCGTTGTACCTGGAGAAATTCCTTCATCCTGGAATATGCAGGCACTTAAAGCTCAGGCAGTAGCAGCCCGAACCTATGCATATTATCATATAATTAATAATAAAAATTCTTTCTATGATGTAGATTCTTCTACAAAATCACAGGTTTACAAAGGAATGATCAAAGAAAATATTTTAACAACCGAAGCAGTAAAATCAACTTCAGGTGAAGTTATATCCAGCAATTTTCAGCCCATACTTTCCTATTTCCATTCAACATGCGGAGGCAGAACCATTGACAGCAAATATGTCTGGAAGAATTCCGAAAACAGTTATCTCAGAAGCGTAAAATGCAAATTTTGTATTAAATCGCCATACTATAAATGGACAGAAAAATTGTCTCTGTCAGATATAAGAGAGAGTCTTAAGAAAAAATATAAAAATATCGGGAAGATTAAAAAAATATCCTTTCTGAAAAAATATGGAAGAGTTATTAATGTCAGAATCCTTCATACATTCGGAACGATCAAATTAACGGGAAACAATTTCAGGCTGCTTTTTCCTCCCAAAAAGCTTAAAAGCATGTTTTTCAATTCAAAAACATACAGGAACGGTCTTATTCTTTTCGGCAGAGGATGGGGGCACGGAGTAGGGCTATGTCAATGGGGAGCCAAAGGCATGGCCGAGAAAGGAGCTAATTACAAAGCGATCCTTAAATTCTACTATACGGGAATAAAGATCGTTAAATTGAATAATAATAGCTTCAGATACATTGCCGCGAAAAGATCACCTTATATTTCCCGTTAATACTTTTACGCCTTAATTTCTTATTGACGCATTAAACACTCCGTTAAAACTTGATCTTGTTTAAAACAAATTGCTGATCAGTGTTGTTTACTATGAGATCGAAAATCTTTCAATTAAATGATTTTAATTTTCATCTTCCCGAGGAATTAATTGCTCAGTATCCGTCACAGAGAAGAGATGAAGCGAGATTATTTGTGTTAAATAGATCCGACGGCACACATAAGCACAGCGTGATATCTTCTATCGATAAATATCTTTTAAAAGGAGATGTTCTGATCTTTAATAATGCAAAAGTAATTAATGCAAGATTATTTTGTACCAGGGAAAGCGGAGGCAAAGTTGAAATAATCCTTATTAGAAAATTATCCGAAAAAAAATGGCATGCAATTTCAAACAGGACAAAAAGAATTAAAATAGGCGAGAAGTTAAAAGTAATAAAAGATCGATCTGTTGAAATTGAAATTACAGGGCGGGATGGCAGTATCTTTGAAGCGGCAACTTCCGTTGAACTTGAGGATGATCTATTATCTGAAATAGGAGAGGTGCCTCTGCCGCCCTATATAAACAGAACTTCCGAAGAGATTGACAAAGAAAGATATCAGACTGTTTATGCGGAAGAGAGCGGGTCCGTTGCAGCGCCAACTGCGGGTCTCCACTTCACAAAAGAATTATTTGAAAATATTCATAAAAAGGGAGTAAGAACTGTTTTCTTAACTCTCTATGTTTCCTGGGGAACATTTCAGCCCGTAAGAATAGATGATATTAAACAACATAAGATGCACAGAGAAAGATACTTTCTGCCGGAAAAAACAGCGGAGATAATTAACCATGCCAGAGCGAAGGGAAATCGGCTAATTGCGGTGGGGACAACATCGATGAGAGTACTTGAGGCAACTTATAATAATGGAATGAATTTACCCGGCAAAGGCGAAACGGATATATTTATCTATCCTCCATACGAAATTAGGTCTGCTGACGTTCTTTTAACCAATTTTCATACTCCCTGTTCAACATTGCTGATGCTTGTGTGCGCATTCGGAGGATATGAAAAGGTTATGAATGCTTACAAAGAAGCTGTAGACATGAAATACAGATTTTTTTCTTACGGAGATGCAATGCTCATACACTAATTGAATATTTTTTGATCTCAATTTATATTTAATATTGACAATTTATCTAATGAAGTAGAATCTCATATTTATGAATGTTAGAAAAATAGTTGAAGTTCTGGACAGGAAATTCCCTCAGTCGCTGCAGGAAAAATATGATAATACAGGCTGCCAAATAGTCTTCCCGGAAGAAAAGATAACGAACATATTATTGTCTCTCGATATTGATGATGGTATTATATCAGAAGCCATTGAAAAGAATTGCAATTTAATAATTTCACATCACCCGTTTTTCTTCAATCCGGTATACAAAATTATTTCAACCGAACCAAAATCAGAAATGATTATAACTATTATTGAGAATAAAATAAGCATATACTCTGCACATACAAATCTTGATAAAATATATTATTACAAGCTTGGTGAAAAACTTAAGCTCAGATTGAGATCTCTCCTTCTTGAAAAGGGAGTCGATGAAAATAATGCCCCCTGCGGTTACGGTACAATTTCCGAACTTGACAGACCAATAAGACTTAAAGAATTTTTATTTGAAGTCAAAAACAATCTTCATCTTGATTTTCTTCTCTTTTCAGGCGATTCTGACAGCCTGGTAAGCAAAATAGCAATATTAAACGGAGCAGGCGGATCTTCTATAGATATCATTATAAAGAATAATGATATAGATTGTATCTTAACCGGCGATATTGGTTATCATCACAGTAAAATTGCTCTTGAATACTCAATCCCGGTCATTGATGCAGGGCACTACGGAACTGAAAAAATCTTAATCGATTTCTTAAAAGAGGAATTGCAGGATTACTTGACAAATAAATGCAGCTCTGATGGAATTAAAACATTCATTTCCGAAAAAGAAAAAAATCCTTTTAAATTATACAGATAAGAATGAATAAAGATATTAAAATAATGATTCAACTCCAGGATTGCTGGAATAAGATACTTTACAGTAAAAGTGAAATAGAAAAGAGCAATAATAAAATAAAAGAGATCAAAAACGAAATAGTTAAGAAAACAGGAAATTTAGACAAATTAAAAAATGAAATAAAAATATTAAAAAATACAATTAAAGAAAATGAAGTCGATCTTGCCGGATTTGAGAATAAATTGAAAAAATTAAACGAGAGGATAAATTTTCTAAAATCGGAAAGAGAGGTTGAAGCTCAAAACAGAGAAATTGAAAAAATAAAGGAGGACATCAGCGGAAAAGAAGAGTCATTAATATTGCTGATGGACGAACTTGATGCAAAGGAAAAACTGTTAGATCAGTCTGAAGCTGATCTGGTATCCTATAGAGATATGAGTAAAACTGAAATAGAAAAAATGGAATTGAAAATTAATGAACATGGGAAAATAATTTCCAATAAACAAACCGATTTTGACAGAACAATCGAAAATCTTTCACCGTCATATAAACCTAAATTTTTAAAATTATTAAATACTAAATCAGGCAAGGCAATCGGTGAAATTATGAATAACATCTGCGGCAGCTGTAATTTCCAAATTCCGTCATTTCTTACTCAGGAATCGTTAAAAGAGGAAAATGTTGTTACATGTACCAACTGCGGCAGGTTTCTATATAGTAATTAACGGTTTTTGCTTATTAGTTATTCATTCTGCCTATGGATGCAGACTGTTAAATTGATCATTGAAAGGTGTAAAGATGCTACTGAGTATTGACAGAGTTTTACAGCTTCTCGCTGAAGGTAAAACTTTAACTAAAATCGCGGAATTGGCCAAATGTTCGGAACACGACGTTTCTTACGTGATTGAGCAGGCCAGAAAAATTATTAATAAACATGAGAAACAGCTTGCCAGAAAAAAGATCATTATTGAAAAAGATCCTTTAAACAATAAACAGTTTCAGAATGATCAGCAGGACGGTATTGATGCTGCAAAATTATTCTTAGGCGCCGAGCTTTCCGCTGTTCCGATTGAATCGTCTTTGACTATTTATGTATCCGGAAAATCCCTTGGAAATCCCGGCCCCTCCGGAATTGGAATCGTTATCAATGACAGAGATAACCGGCAGGTAGGCAAATTGTCTTTATATATAGGAAAGTCCACAAAAATAGCGACCCAGTACAGCGCCATAATAAAGGCTATGAAAATTGCAGAATATTTTGACACAAAAACTCTTAAAGTAAGAACAGATTCGGAACTGTTCCTAAAACAGATTGAAAGTAATTCTGAAATAAACCAGAAAAGAATAAAAAAATTACGCGATGAGGTTTTAAGCCTGAAAAAGAAATTCAATAGCTGCAAGTTTGAACTTGTGATGGGATATATCAATGAAAAAGCAAACTATTTGGCAGATATGGCGATTTCAACGGCAAAGATGAGTAAATGAAAACCGGATGGAAAATAAGTGAATTAAACAGTGACGTAATTAACGAAAATTCCAGATTTTTTAAAATAGACGAGACAATCGCTTCCATTCTTTACAGGAAAGGTTACAAAACTCCGGAAGAGATCAATGATTTCATAAATCCCCGTCTTTCCAGGATCCATAACCCCTTCTTAATGGAAAATATGCACAGCGCTGTTTTAAGGCTGAAAAGAGCGATTTCCCATAAGGAAAAGATCGGCATCTATTCCGACTCTGATATTGACGGTCTGGCTTCTCTGACGATATTATATAAATTGTTAAAAAAATTCAATATCAGACCATATTACAGATATCCCGTTGATAGTGAAACTTACGGGCTTACCAGTGATATAGTTGATGACTTTATTGAAAACAATATTGATCTGGTTATAACAGTCGATTCGGGAATAAGAGATGTTGAAGAAATTAAATACGGCAAAGAAAAAGGTCTGGACTTTATTATCACTGACCATCATGAGCCCGATAATAGACTGCCCGAGGCAATCATATTAAATCCGAAACAGAACTCATGTCAATATCCCTTTAAAGATCTTGCAGGAGTTGGAGTTACTTTTAAATTCTGCCATGCCTTCCTGCTTTCCTATCTGCCGGGATATAAAAAGAGATTCATAATCTGTACTAACGAAGAAGATTATACATATATATCGTATGTTTTAAACGGTACAATAGAAAAAACAGAAAGAATTTCTATTGAAGAATCAGTCAGCTATCTCAATTCCATAGTGAATGAATTTGATGATGATATTATGATCATTCATTTTAATGCAGATCAGATTGAGAAATTTTTCAATGGATTGAAATATCACAAGGTATACAATCTTACTGATCTTCTTAAAAACAGTTATATTACTGAAAAGGATACTATAAAAGAACTTGCAGGAAAGTTTAAAATAAATAACGATTTATACAAAAAGAAAATCGATATAATTAATTTGATCTTTTTGGATATTCAGATGTACAGCTCCCCAAAAATTTATGATTTTATTAAATCGTCACTCCAGCTTGTTGCTCTTGGCAGCATTTCGGACGTTATGCCCCTTGTCAATGAAAACAGAACGCTTGTATATTATGGAATAAAATTTATGAAGTATACACAGCACAGGGGACTGAATTTTCTTATAAATAAGGAAACCGTCAGCTCAAAAAAGATAAGCTGGAATATTGCGCCTCTTCTTAATACGCCCGGCAGATTCGGGCAGACCCATCTGACCGCAGGATTTTTTATTGAGGAAGACGATCAGAGACTCAATTCAATTTTGGAGAAAATAAAAGATCTCAATGAGGAAAGGAAAATATTCGTTCAAAAAATCTACAAGAAATTATATGAAAAAATTTCCGGCGATCCCGAATTTAACAGACAAAAAATTATTTTTGAGATGTCCCATGAAATTCCGGACGGCCTGGTTGGGCTGCTGGCAAACAGGTTGACCGATACTTTTAACAAGCCTGCCATTATTGTTTCAACTCAAAATGACAATATTCTGGTTAAGGGGTCGGGCAGAAGCAGGGGAGATTTTAACTTTTTCCGTTATGTGGAACCTATTGCCTATATGTTTGACAGAATAGGCGGTCATGCCCAGGCATTCGGTTTTACAGTTAACATCAATAAATTACCCGAAATAATTGCCAAGCTGAATGAATCTATTGGAGATGATTATAACAATGTTGACTTTTACGAAATTGATGCGGAGATTAAAGTTAACGATATAGATTTTGATTTTATCAATAAACTCTCCAGGATGGAACCCTTTGGTAAAGGGAATGAGGAGCCTCTTTTCCTTTCGAGGAATATAAAAATTAATGAATTTGCCAGAATCGGTTCCGATAATCTGCACGGAAAATTCTTTTTAGAATCTTCCCTCTCACTGCAGGCAATAGGATGGAATATGGCCGATAAAATGGAAGAGTATTATAAAAACGCATCATTGATCAATTTAATATATAAAATAGAGCTGAACGAATATAGAGACAAATTATATCCCCAATTGATCATAATAGATATGAATCAACCTGGATAAGATATAACACTATTATTTAATTTCAATCCCTGAAACAATTATCTCAATTCTGTTAATTCTTCTGTAACCAAGCGGCGTTTTCATTACAATTCTATTTCCTGCTCCAAAGGCATCTATCCTATCCGGATCTATTCCTTTTTCGGTCATATATCTCTTTATAATTCTCGCTTTATAGCCGGATATTTTTTTAAAATCATTAAAGCCGGAGTGGCCAACCAGTTTAACTCTGCATTTCTTATATGCAGTGAGCACCTTAATAATTCTATCAATGAGGAGTTTCCCGTGACTGCTTATTCTTAAACGTGATCCGGTAAAAATTTCTTTGTCAAGAAATTCAATTTTAAATATGTTATTCTTTTTAAAAAGGTTTGCTTCAATTATATATCTTAAATTACTATCGCTGGCTCTGTTATCGAGATATTTTTTATTATTTTTATAATGATCTCTTTCATAAACGATCTCATCAAAACGGATCTTTCTTGCTTTTGCAAAATAATAAGCCGCTTTAAGTTTTATATAAGCAACTTCCGAGTAGAAGTAGGCAACATTGTACTCTTTTTTCAGAAGTTCATTTCGGGCATTCCTGATATTTACTACTGCTGAGGAATAGTATTCATAAGGGATAAATTCTTTCAGATGAATATTACTCTCAATTTCAGAAATATAGGATTCGGCTTTTTGGATAGATTTTTTTACTTTCCCGGCATCCCATGCAAAAAGAGAGTATTGTGAACTAATGACGATAATAAGAACCGTGAAAATTTTTTTTATCATTCCCGTTTGTCCTCATCACTTAGTTCTGTTCTTAGCTTTTGAAACTCAATTTCAGCAGAATTCATTTCGATTTTTGCCTCAATTACATTAAAATAAGATATTGCAAGACTGATAATATAGTAGGCCTTTTCGAATTCTTCATCTTTAACCAGCTTTTCCGTGTCTTTTAAGTAATTTTCGATTACTCCGATCTCATCTTTTATATCTGCTGCCTTGACGCTCTTTTTTATTTTGTTCAATTTTATTTTAACGATATTTTGCAGGCTCTTAACCTCAACTAACTGATCACTGGCAATTACCCTACCTATATTGCATAATATTATTATCGCAATAATTAAAATATTAAGAATTCTCATTGATACAACCTGTTATAGAAAAGTTAATAATTTAAAGATCTGTTTTTGTAACTCTAATAATTTTTTATTAAAAATCAAACTATTTTTTTTTAAATATTAAATTAATGTTTGACTTGTTTTTTTTATTTAAATATGATATTTATTAATAATTAAATCATTAATGGGTATTTAATATGGATATTGAAATAAAAGATGATGAAAACAGGGTACGGATAATTGTAAACGGCGATATTGAAATGATGACCATTAAGGGTTTTAAGCAGAAACTCTTTGAGATCGGTCAGAATATTGATAAGGATATTGAACTTGATCTGTCGAATGTTGATTATATTGATTCATCCGGAGTGGGAGTACTCATTAGTTTATTAAAACTACAGAAAAAGAAGGATAAAAAACTTACAATTAACAAGGTCAGCTCCAAAGTCTTGAATGTTCTCAAGTTAAGTTCTCTCTCAGATGTATTTAAATTAGATTAACTTTTACCGATCAAACTATTAACACTTTGGGAACAGATATATTAAATATTAGGGTAGGGCATGGTTACGATGTTCACCCGTTTGCTCCTGAAAGGAAATTGGTACTTGGCGGTGTGGATATTAATTACAGATTCGGTCTTTCCGGCCACTCCGATGCTGATGTATTAACTCATTCCGTAATAGACTCCCTTTTAAGTGCTTCAAATTCAGGCAACATCGGTCTTCTGTTTCCGGACAGCAACAGCATGTATAAGGATATTCGAAGTATCGAACTGCTTCAAGAAGTAAACAATATTCTTATTAAGAAAAATATATTGATTATTAATATTGATTCCACCATTATTTGCGAAGAACCCAGAATTTCGCCATATGTCAATGATATAAAACACTCTATATCATCAGCGCTGAACGGTCTTGATCTGTCCAGGATCAATATTAAAGGGAAAACTACGGAAAAGCTGGGTTTTACCGGCAGGGGAGAGGGGATTGAAGTTCATACAGTATCATTGATAAAATTCGGATGAACAGCTCTTACCTATTTTACCGTTAAATTAAAATGTCATCCTTTCCAGAAACGGGGCATAAATATAATAAGAACCGTATATAATTCAAGTCTGCCTGTCAGCATGGCAAAACTTAAAAACCATTTTACATAGGCAGGATAAAAAGCGTAATTTTCGGCAGGCCCGATCTTTCCGAAACCGGGGCCGATATTTCCAACAGTTGCCAGAGCAGTACAGAAAGATGTAAGAATATCTTCACCGGAACTTGCAACAACAAAAGATACTAATAAAAGCATAAATATATAAAGAAAAAAGAAACCAGATATTGCGGATATAATATTTCTCTTAACCGGTTCTCCGCTGATCCATAGAGAGAAAAGAGCCCTGGGGTGCAGCAGGTATTTCATCTCCGTATACCCCTGCTTTAACAGTGTCACCAATCTTATGACTTTTATGCCTCCTCCGGTAGAGCCTGAACAGCCTCCGACAAACATCAGCATAAAGAGGATGATTCGGCTGAAATAGGGCCACTGTTCAAAATCGGCAGAAGCGAATCCTGTAGTGGTTAGTATTGCAGCAGCCTGAAATGAAGCATATCTTAATGATTCGCCCAGGGATCCATAAAAATTGCCATAGAGATTATGTGTCATTAAAATTGTTGCTGCAAAAAAAATAAACAGGTATGACTTGAATTCGGTATCTCTGATCAAATATTCATATCTCCCGGTGAGGAGTCTGAAATGCAGAGTAAAATTAATTCCGGCCATGACCATAAAGAAAGTGATCACTCCGTCAATATATGCCGAATTGAAATGAGTTACGCTGGTATTCTTAGTTGAAAAACCTCCTGTTGCAAGTGTGCCGAATGTGTGAGTTAGGGAATCGAAAAGATCCATTCCGCCGAGCATTAATAGAATTGTTTGGGCAACAGTGAAACCGGCATATATGAGCCATAGGATCTTTGCCGTCTCTTTGATCCTCGGCGTAATTTTATCCACAGTGGGGCCCGGAGCTTCGGCCTTTATCAATTGAAGTCCGCCGATCCCAAGAAGCGGCAGAACCGCAACTGTAAGAACAACAATCCCCATCCCCCCGAGCCAGTGTGTAAGGGACCTCCAGAAGAGAAGCGATCTTGGCAGAGATTCGATATCCGTCAGAATAGATGCTCCCGTTGTGGAGAAACCTGAAATCGTTTCAAAAAAAGCATCTGTAAATGCCGGGATCTTTCCGGACAGGTAAAAGGGGAGGGCGCCTATTAAAGACGCAAAAACCCAGCTTAGCGTAACAAATAAAAACCCGTCACGTGTTGACATATAATTTTCTTTGACATCCCTGAAAAAGAAGAGGATAATCAGCGAAATAAACAGAGTTGCTGCTATGGTAATGTAGAATGCATTAAAAGCGTCGGACTCTCCGTATATGAATGCCAGCAGCGCAGGTATAGCCATAGTCAGCGAAATTATACATTGCAGGATAGAAATTGTTTTAAATATTAATTTAAAATTCATACTTTCAACCGGACAGGCTTATCCCTGAAAAAGATTCTCTATTGAAGGAATTGCCTTTTTACCGGCAATAACAATTATAAGATCGCCTTCTCTGACTATAAAGTTACCGTCGGGTATAATATTCTTTTTGTTTCTGTTGACCAGAAGAACCAGAGAGCCTTCCGGCAATTCGTTATCCTTTAGAGGTCTGTTAATGAGTTTGCATTTATTGTCTGCCAGATATTCAATTACTTCCGCTTTCCCGTCAAAGAGGCTGTGAATGCTTTTAATATTTCCTCTTCTTACATTTTTCAAAACCGCATCTACAGTACTTATTTTAGGATTCACTATGGAATCAATTCCAAGCCTGGATGCTATTGCAATATAACTCGATTTTTCAACAAGTGCTATAGTTCTTTTTATGCCCAGTGTCTTTGCATAAACCGATGATAATATATTCAGTTCATGATTGTCAGTAGTAGTTATAAGGAGATCGTATTTATGGATCTGTTCCTCTTCAAATATTTCCTCTTCGGAAATATCAGCCCTGATTATAAGAGCTTCGGGAAATTTTTCAGATAACTTGTGGCACTTGTCATAATTTTCTTCAATGATAGTGATCCTTCTGCCGGTTCTGATCAGGTATTGGGCCGCGAGAGAGGCAATTTTACCGCCGCCCACTATTGCAATTCTTTCGATCTTCTCACTTTTTCTTCCTGCCTGAATAAATATTTTAGTCATAATGTTTTTCTCGGCAAGAAGATATATATTATCGTTTTCTTTTATTACAGTATCTCCGTAAGGAATGATAAATGTATCGTCCCTTAATATCCCGGATACGAGAAAAGGTTCTTTCACAATTTTTTTTATCTCTTTCAACGACCTGTTTTTAAAAAAGGATCTATCATTAACTATAACATTTCTCATCTGAGCGTCGGTATCATGAAAGAGCATTACGTCGCTGTTTGCGCCAAGGGCAACCATGTTGGCTATTAATTTTGAGGTTTCAACTTCAGGGTTTACGATATAATCGATGCCGAGGAAGGATTTTTCAAATATTCTTGCTTTAGAATAGTCAAGATTTCTTACGCGGGCTATTTTTACTTTTACATTGAACTCGCTTGCCACAAGACCGCAGGCTATCATGTTTACTTCATCGGAATTTGTTACGCTGATAAAAAAATCGGCCTTTTCAATATCTGCGCGCCTTAAAGATGATATGTTGCTGCCTTCTTCATTTATAACAAGACAGTCAAGGTGGTGGGAAGCATATCTCGCTCTTTCAGGATTGTTTTCAATAATTGCAATATCCTTGCCCTCTGCAATAAGCTGCCTTGCAACCTGAAATCCTACAACTCCTGCTCCTAAGATCACCGCATGCATAGAAAGGGAATATAATTGTTTTATTTGACCTCTGTCAAGTATCTTTGAAAATTATTTATAGCATCCGGAAAAAAAGATTATAG
>JAJRXZ010000069.1 GCA_024276015.1 Spirochaetota bacterium
AGAAATGTAAATACAGATGAATGTTGTCTTACTTTTTTACCCATGAGATAACCTCCTGCTTTAATTTATTATCGTTAATCTCACGGTAAGACTGGTTTCCTTTTTGGGGCTCACGGCCAAACTTATTCGGCGGTATTGTCATAGAAAAAGATGGGAGTTTCTGGTATAACGAGCAAGAAGTTTATCGATATGATGAAAACAGATTGTCGGAATTAGGGTGGAAAATTTTATCTTAATTAACTTATAGTAAAAGCGGCAAATAACAACCGGCTCCGCCTAATCGAAAACTGAGGGGTCAGCTTTGCGGTTAGTGACAGCTGAGCGGGTTTTTTATATAAAATCTATCAAATAATGCACTGCAAAGAGCATTGCATGATATGGGGGAAACCCCTATCAAAAATTAATTATATCACCTATAAAAATAAAATAGTTTCGCCTATTGAATATTTTTCAGCAGTATGTACATTAAAATTGTTTGTGAGTGACAATTTAATATAATAAATTTTTCCCATTAATTTATTATATTTCACAATTTTCCTCCAATTAGAACAGTTTTATTTTCTATGCCACTTTTCCCAAAAGTGGCTTTTTTGTGTTCTCAAAAAAAAATTATGTCTCCTGAAAAAAACGCTTATTGATTTTTTTTAAATTCCGATCATAAAAATAGGATGAAATCTCGTTAATAAAGGCGGAGCAGGTAATAAAATGTTCGGTAACAGTAAATTGATGCAGACAAATTACTTTCTTGAAAAATCTCTCGATGTGGAATCATTGAGAAGGAAGGTTATATCAAACAATATTGCTAATGTGGATGTGCCGCATTTTAAGCGAAGCGAAGTAAATTTTGAAAGCGAACTGAAAAGAGCAATAATGGAACAGGAGAGATCGCCGCAGAATTACAAAATGAGACTTACTGATGAACGGCATATACCTTTTTATATTCCGAAAGATGTAAAGTCAGTTCAGGCCAGAATAAACGTAGATTATAATACCACATTCAGAAACGACGGCAACAATGTTGATATTGAAAAAGAGATGGTCGATGCGGCAAAAAATATGATGAGATATAATGCTCTCATAGCGTCACTGAACCATAATTACAAAATGTTAAAGATCGCGATGAGAACCGTATAGCATAGAGGAGATAAATAATGGGAATGTTTGACAGTTTTAATATAGCGGCTACGGGGCTTACGGCTCAGAGGCTGAGAATGGATCTTATCAGCAATAATATTGCAAATGCAACTACAACGAGAACTCCTGGAGGAGGGCCCTATGCAAGAAAAAGGGCAATATTTGCTCCTGTAAATATCAGACCCTCTTATAAATCGCCTCTTGTGCCTGAAAGAATTGAACATGGTGTGGGGAGAGGCGTGCGTGTTGTAAAGATTGAACGCGATAAATCGCCTTTCAGGCTGGTCTATGATCCGGCTCATCCGGATGCAATAAAAATAGGCCCTAAAAAGGGTTACGTTGAAATGCCCAATGTTAACGTGGTATCTGAAATGACCGACCTGATATCTGCATCAAGATCCTATGAAGCAAATATCATGATGGTTAATAATGCTAAGGCAATGTACAATAAGGCGCTGGAGATAGGCAGAAATATAGGTTAGGATTAAAAAAAGCAGCAGGAGGCAGAAAAAATGTTTTGTGAATTATCGGGAAATATGGACATAAATGTCTCGCATGATCTTTCAAGGAGAATGAGCATCAGAAGGCATGAGAATGTAAGAGACCTTAACAGTGATGATAATATTACGTCAAAAATTGAGATGAGCTTTAATAATATTAAAGGAATAATCAAATGATCAAATCGGATTTTGTTTCAGGACATATTGTTAATTTAAAGGCAACTCACCCTCTCCATTACGGAAGCAATGCAGATCCGAAGAGAAATCCCGGTACCGGTACCGGGGGATCCTTTTCGAGCTTCCTGACGGGAGCGATAAACAGGGTGAATAGTGAACAAATAAAATCGGAAGAATTAATACAGAAGATGGTATATGAGCCGGAATCGGTAGATATACATACGGTTATGATCGCGGCTCAAAAGGCTGAGATATCGCTTACTTTTACAAAGGCGATACGCGATGAAGCAATAAGAGCTTTCAGAGATATTATCAATCTCAGATAAGTATTTGTGATGGAAAGCAATACATAGAGGAAGCGGAGTAACCAAAGGATATATGTCAATGATGATATTTCTCGGAAAAATACTTTTTTTAAGTAAATTAATTGACATTTTTTTTTATTCATTTTAGTATGTATTATGTCGCATTAGCTTTCCATAGAAAATCTCATATAAATATCCGGAGGAGACATGGGAGAGTTCTTTAAAAAAATTATAGATCAGATCAGGGAAATATTCAGCAAGTTAGACAAAACAAAGAAGATCATTATAGGTATTGTTACAACTGTTGTTATTATTTCCTTCGCGGTGCTCTTCTCCGTTTCCAGCGGGGAACCATATCAGGTATTGTTTGCCGACCTGTCGTCAAATGATTTCGGGCAGGTTACAAAAAAGCTTGAGGAGATGGGTTATTACTATGATACAAAAGGGACAACGTCAATTCTTGTCAAACCTGAGGAACGCGATGTCATTTTAACGAGACTTGCTCAGGAAAAGATGATCCCGAGAGGTATTCCGGGCTGGAAGCTCTTCGATATATCCAAATGGACGGAAACGGATAAAGAGCTGGATGTTAAATATATGCGTGCTCTCAGGGACGAAGTGAAGAAACATATCCAGTCGCTGAAGAATATAGAGAAGGCCTCGGTAGAGATCGCTATTTCCGACGATAGTCTCTACTCCGACAACAGCACCCCATATACCGCTGCAGTAACGGTTCACCTTGCTCCCGGATACGACAAACTTTCGAAGAAAGAGATCAAAGGAATAATCTTTCTTGTATCAAGAGCTGTGGGCAACAGGCTGAAGCCTGAAAATGTTACTGTAACGGATGATCATGGCAGAATTATTTCCGATTTTGACGATGATTTTGATAAGGCAAAAACGGAATATACTCTTCTGGAATACAGAAAGAAGATTGAAGAGAAGGCCAGAATTAAGCTTCTTAAAGATATAAGGGCAGGTTTGGAAAATATCTATTCGGAAGATAGAATTCAGATAGTAAGGCTGAATATGGAGTTTAACTGGGACAATATTACCGAAGAGAAAGAGATATATTCTCCCATAGAGATGGTGCCGCAGGACCCTACAAAACCCTATAATACGAGAAAAGTCAAAGATTCGCTGGTTATATCGGAAAAATCGACTAAAGAGCATTTCCAAGGGCACGGGTGGAATCCCGAAGGCCCTGCCGGTACAGAAGGGAATAAGCCTCCCGGATATAAGGCCAGTGACGACCAGTATGCAAAATATGATAAAAATGAAAATATAAAAAATCATGCCGTAAACAAAACAATAAAAAAGATCAAAAGAGACCCCTTTGATATTACAAAGATATCGGTTGCCATTGCAATTGACGGTATTCAGGATCTGCCCAGGCAGGAGGACGGATCTTATGATCTCGATCCCAATAAGAAGCCCATACAGATCAAGTTGACCGATGAAGAACTGAAAAAGGCTGAAAATATTATAAAGAAAGCCATCAATTTCAGCGAAGCAAGGGGCGACCAGGTTGCTGTTGAGAATATAATGTTTGACAGGACCAAACACTGGAATTCTATCCGTGAAGAGTACAGACGCAGAGAACAGATGAAAAAGCTGCTTATAGCGTCACTGATAGGAGTTATTGCTCTCTTTATCGGATTTATCCTGTTCAGAGCAATACAGAAGGAACTGGAAAGAAGGAGGAGAGCAAGGGAAGAAAAACTTGCCCTTGAACAGCAGAGAATGAGAGAAGCAGCCCTCAGTGTTGCCGAAGAAGAGGGGATCGATGTTGAACTGTCCCTTGAAGAGAAAGCAAGAAAGGATCTCCATGAGAATGCAATGAATCTTGCAAAGGAACGGCCCGATGATGTGGCTCAGCTTTTGAGAACATGGCTTGCTGAGGAGTAGAGATTTTATTTGACAAATGCTTGAAATTGTGTAAATTTATTAATAATATGGAAAAGTATATTATAATATTTCAACCTGAATTTTAGGATCCGGAGATAGGGCATGGCTGTAGGCAAAAAACAACAACTAACGGGTAGACAGAAGGCTGCGGTTTTTCTTGTTTCCCTGGGTTCTGATATATCGGCAGAGATATTCAAACATCTCCGGGAAGATGAGATAGAACAGCTGACATTTGAGATAGCAAGGCTTGATAAAGTTGAACCTGAAGATAAGGATATGGTACTTCAGGAATTTCAGGAAATGATGATGGCTCAGGACTTTATTGAGAACGGAGGTATTGACTATGCCCGTGATGTTCTGGAAAGAGCGCTGGGTACTCAAAAAGCAATAGATATTGTAAACAGGCTCACTTCGTCTCTGCAGGTAAGGCCTTTTGATTTTATCAGGCGCACTGATCCGAGTCATCTGCTGAACTTTATCCAGGGCGAGCATCCTCAGACAATAGCGCTTATACTTGCTTATCTTGATCCTCAGAAGGGGGCTCAGATCCTGTCCGGATTGAATCATCAGGTTCAGGCCGATGTGGCAAGACGGATAGCTCAAATGGACAGGACATCTCCGGATGTGTTAAGAGAAGTTGAAAGGGTGCTTGAGAGAAAACTTTCCACGCTTGCAAGCGAGGATTTTACATCGGCAGGCGGTATTGATTCGATAGTTGAGGTTTTAAACAATGTGGACAGGGGAACGGAGAAGATCATTATAGAAGCACTTGAGGAAGAAGACCCTGAACTTGCCGAGGAGATCAAGAAGAGGATGTTTGTCTTTGAAGATATTGTTCTCCTTGACGACAGATCGATACAGAAGGTCCTTCGCGAGGTGGATACTCAGGATCTGGCAAAGGCTCTGAAGGGAGTTGACGCGGAGGTTCAGGAAAAAATATACAGAAATATGTCCAAACGGGCAGCTTCACTGCTGAGAGAAGATATGGATTTTATGGGGCCTATCAGGTTGAGAGATGTTGAGGAATCGCAGCAGAAAATAGTGAATATAATCAGAAAACTTGAAGATGCCGGAGACATAATTGTTGCAAGAGCCGGCGAGGAGGAATTAGTTGTCTAAGTTAGTATTTAAACCGAGCCAGATTAAAGTGCTTAATGTTGCAAAACAGATCGAATTGCCGTCCAAATATCAGAAAGATCTGATGGATGCGGAAGAGTTCAAAGAGTTCGAAGTAGATGAAGACGGCAATCCTATAGATATATACCAGGGGCCTTCTATTGAAGAGATGGAGGCTGAACTTGAAAGGTACAGGCGAGAGACTGAAGAAGAAGTCAGGGAGATGCTTGAAGAGGCCAGGGAGAAAGCCAAAAAAATTGAGGAAGAGGGAAAAGCTGCCGCATTTAAAGAACTTCAGCAAACACGTGAACAGATCAATATAGAACTGGAGCGTCTGAAACTGGATTCGGAAAAGGAGATTGAAAGAGGAAAGTTCGAAGCTGAAAAGATGATCAAGGAAGCGGAGCTTAAAGTTTCCGAAATTGAACATGAAGCATATAAGAAGGGATATGAAGCGGGACGCGAAGAGGGTTACAAAGAAGGCCAGGCCGAAGTAATGAGGCTGATCGACAGGCTGGGTACCGTAGTTTCAACTGCAGTTGACATCAGGGACGAACTGATAAGATCCTCGGAAAAGATGATGACCGAGATGATCCTGATGATTGCCAGAAAAGTTATTAAGGATGAGATCGTAGAGAGAAGAGAAGTTGTGATCAACAATATAAAAGAGGCAATAAAGAGAGTTAAAGACAGAGACAGAATTGATATCAGAGTGAATTTTGCCGATCTGGATATGACAACGGCTCATAAAGATGAGTTAATAAAAATGATGGAGTCTCTGAGGAAAGTAAATATCTATGAGGACTCGCGTGTTGAAAGGGGAGGATGCATTATTGAAACCGATGTGGGAGCAATAGATGCGCGGATATCAACGCAGCTTGACTCCATTGAGGAAGCTATCAGAAATACAAGTACAATATAAGTGATATAAATGATAAATATACTGCCTCATGAAAAAGTAGACGTACTGTCAAAGTACAAACAGATACTGGAAGATGTTGAGGTAGTCAAGTTCACAGGAAGAGTCGAAAGGATTGTGGGCTTGACTATTGAATCGGTAGGCCCATCCGTTAAATTCGGTGACCTCTGTAAAATAAAACTTGCCGATGGGGGTTATCTCTTTGCCGAGGTTGTGGGCTTTAACCGCAACCGGATTATTTTAATGCCGATAGGAGATATGAAAGGCGTTGTTCCGGGAGCTGAAGTTTTTGCCGCTGCTGCGTCATTTATGGTTCCTGTAGGGAGAGAACTTCTGGGGCGCGTTATTTCGGGTACGGGAGAACCGCTTGATGATAAGGGCCCCATCTTTACGGCAGAGAAATATACTGTTGAGGGGCAGAGAAGAAATCCGCTGCAGAGAACAATTATAGATAAACCTCTCTCAGTTGGCATCAGGGCAATTGACGGTTTAATTACAGTTGGAAGAGGGCAGAGAATCGGTATCTTTTCCGGTTCCGGTGTGGGGAAATCAACTCTCCTGGGAATGATCGCCCGTTTTACGGATGCGGATGTAAATGTAATTGCCCTTATAGGCGAGAGAGGCAGGGAAGTGAGGGATTTTGTAGATAAAGAGCTTGGCCCCGAAGGGCTGAAACGCTCTGTTGTTATAGTGGCTGCATCCGACCAGCCTCCTATGCTCAGAATTATGGGAGCTTTTGTTGCGCATACAATAGCCGAGTATTTCCGGGATCAGGGGAAGCATGTGAATCTGTTAATGGATTCGGTTACCAGATTTGCAATGGCGCAGAGAGAAGTTGGTTTGGCAGCAGGAGAGCCTTCGGCAACGAGGGGATATCCTCCCTCCGTATTTTCACTTCTGCCGAGGCTTCTTGAGAGGGCAGGAACAAGCTCTACAGGAGGAAGTATAACCGGATTCTATTCCGTTCTTG
>JAJRXZ010000070.1 GCA_024276015.1 Spirochaetota bacterium
AATCGACAACCTCAGTATCATTTTCGCTTTTCAAAAAGACTATACGATTGTCAATGATCCTTTCGATCCTTCCTTTACCCGCAATGGAGAGAGGCAGAAGTACTCCATTATAATTAAGCAGAAGGCTGCTGCCGCTACTTTCCAGTATGAGGAGCTTCTTTTCAATCAATACTGCATCTGAGACATTTTTTTTAACGTAAACATCCATATTGTTCAAACCGATCCGGACAAGAGAATTGTCATCGGAAATTATATATGCCGCTCCGTCAGATGCGAAAAATTTCTTAATAACGAATTTTGAAAGGGACCGCGGAAGCACCTCTTCAAACCTGAATTCTTCGCCGATATTGCGAATAAAGCCGATATATTTTTTTTCAGCCCCTTCCATTTCAACCGGATCATCACTTCTGATATAGTACAAATCGCTTCCGGCATTATAAAAATGCAAGACCCTTCCTCCGGTCTCGAGCCTGTCTGTTATTCTTTTGTCTATTCTGACAATTATACCGTTGGAAATCTCATAACGGATATTATATTTATCACTATTTTCACTTCCCGTTATTCCGGAAGCGTAAATACTATGTGACAAAAATTTTAATAATAGTAATGAAAAGAAGAAATATTTATTAAGTTTTGATGCCATTACGGGTCAAATCTTTTCAAGACGTTTATCAAATCCCGATTGATAGATCTTAAGACCTATTTTACTCTGTTCATTTATTATCTCTTTTAATATTGCAGGTGTAGTAAGGGGATTGATCGTTACTGCCCGCAAAACAACAATTCTCTGGTAGTAATAGGCCGGTGAATCGATTCTTGTTCTTGACACAAAGCTGTTATCCGCCTCTCTCAGCTCTTTATGCAGTTCAATATTTAACTCATTGAGAATGGCATTGATCTGTTTTATTTTCAACAACTCAATAGAGTCAAAATCAATTTCATCGGAATTGACTTTAAGCATAAGCGAGTTGAGCCTGTCTTTTACATCCTTCGGAATAAACCTGTAGATGAGAATAAAGAGTTCCGGATGACTCATAGTTTCAAAATTACAGTGCCTTTCAATGAGCCCCCTCAGAGACGATGTAATTTCAAAGGCATGCTCAAAGAGAATCTGAAAACCGTCTCTGCCAAAAACCTTCAAAGATGTCCAGGGGATCAGCGAGTTAAAAGGCCTGGAACCTTCAATTGAAAATCTGCCCAGATCCACGGAATCTGCGCGTATAATATAATTTGAATTATGCTTGAGAAAATTCAAGCTGTTAATATTCTTAAAAAATACCATCCCCATTGAAACAGGGGAATATAAGAGCTTATGAGCGTCGATCGTCACGGAATCTGCCTTTTCAATACCCCTGAAAAGATAACGGAACTCGTCAACAAGCATTACAGCTCCTCCCCAGGCAGCGTCAACATGATAATAGTGTCCGTATCTTTCGGCAATTTTACTCAACTCATTCAAATTATCGATATTCCCCGTTTCCGTTGTCCCTGCTATCCCAACGAGGGAAATTACTTTGATCTTTTCGCCGCCCTTTTTATTCTCATTTTCAATATCCCTGCATAACTTCTCAAGCTTGACAATATCAATTTTATCATAGGAATTTACAGGAATTCTGATAACATTATCATTGCCGATCCCGATCACTCTTGCAATTTTGTCAAATGAATAGTGCCCCCTCATGGAAACCGTTATTATTGCTTTCTTCACTCCGTAATATCGAAAAGATTCATAAAGCCCCGCTGTTCTGATCCCGGGGAACCTATTATCAGGAGGGAAAGCCGAATTCCTTGCTACAAGCATTGCAGTAAGATTTGCAAGAGTTCCGTCAAGCGTAACATTGCCGAGAGCTATTTCATGGTTCTGAATATTTTCATTATAAAAATCTTCGTCATTCTGATATATAAGTCTGTGCATCCATGAGATCAGTTCTCTTTCTACAAAGGTTGATGACTTTGCAGATTCAATCTTTACCTGATTCTGGTTCAAAGCAGTAATGATCATCTCAATGAGGATCATAAAATATGGAACAGCGCTTGTCATGTGGCCTATATAATAGGGATTGCCCACTTTTACCGAGTGAGCAATGATCTTATTCTTTATCTCAAGAAGTACTTCTTTTAAAAGATGAGGTTTCTGAGGAAGAGCAATATTTGAAAAGATCTTTTCCAAATCGGAAATAGAAATAGCGCTATGTATGCCTCCTTTTTCCTGAAAAAAGTTATGTATCAGATCAAGAAGGTCACGTCCAAACTCAACAAATTTGTCAACGGAATCGGGCATTATAAAGAGCTTTCTAAGGTGCTCCCAGTCTGCCTTGACTTCAACGGATCTTTTAATATTATTTTTTAATAATTTCACAAAAATATCAGGTTTATTTGCTTTTTTCGGTTCTATAATCGTACAATTAATTAAAGATACCAGTTATTATGAGAAGAGGCTTTTTTCAAGCAATTTAATCAATATGTTTGCACAATTTTAATTTTTTTCTTAATAAATTTAAAATCAGTACGATAATAGAGTCAGCAGGGGAAATATCGAAATTACATGGAAGTAAAAATGAATAAATTTGATACGAAATGGGAAAAATGGGTCTTTCCGGAACAGATCAAATTTGAAGAAGTTTCATTATACCTTCAAAAATTTGAAAAAAGAGATCATAATTCAAAAATCATTTTTGACCTCACCAAAACAAAAGATATCCATTCCTCTTTTATAGGATTTTTGATACACGCAAAACATAACATATCACAGGAGTGCGGGTCTCTGGTGCTATTGCTCTCATTTACCGCGGAAAAAATATTTACCATGTTAAATATTCTTGATTATTTTTTACCTGAAATAATTTCAAATAACAGAATCTCTGCATAAATCTGCAAAATATTTAATGATGTTCATTAAAATTGATTGACAGAAATACAGAATTTTAAGTAATATATATATACTAAAATTATATACGAGTAAAAAATGGACATGATATTTTCAGAAGAGCAGATCGAAACCATATCTGAAATGCTTAAATCAATGGCTCATCCTATCAGGTTAAAAATTTTATGTTTTCTGATGGATGGAGAAAAAAATGTTGGCGAGATAGAAAATGAGTTTGGTTCAACAATTTCAAATATATCCCAGCATCTTACCGTTCTCAGAAAAGCCGATATAATTAACCGAAGAAAAGAAGCAAACTTCATGTTCTATACTCTTAAAGACCAGAATATAACACGATTAATGGAAGCGATAAAAAACAACTTCTGCGAGAATGTATAAAAGATCATTCGGGATTGCCCTGCTCCTCCTTCTTATATTGACCGGTAAAAACATCTTTTCAAAAAATCGGATTATAAGCATTTCCGGACTGAAAGTTTTCACTGAAACAGATTTATTAAATGAATTGAAACCGGGAGAAAAAATTCCTTCCAATCTTCCGCCTCAGACGATTCTGAAGAATATCAGTAATTTTTATAAAAGCAGAGGGTACCATCTTGTTAAAATATATATATTAAAAAACACCGGCGATCGTTTATCTATCTACATTGACGAGGGAAGATTAGGAAAGATAAAATTTCTTAACATTGATTCACTGCAAATCCTGAAACTAAAAGTGAGATACAGGTTCAATAAAGGCATTTATAATATCAACACTTTAAAATCGATCATAAAATCGTTAAAAGAGACAGAGGGGTACGACACTGTATCCTACAAATTAAAAAAAACCGCAAACTATGACGCTTCCATGTTCCAACTTGACAGAGAACTAAATCTGCCCGTAATTGGGAAGAGGCAGCTCCCCTTTTTTGAAAAATTCGGAGCACAATATGATCTGGAGTTCTATATTTCCAGATCCGGGAAAGAAGAGAGAAGCGGAAGCGTTATTGACTACAAATTAAAAACGGATTACACAAGGGGCTTTATTCCTCAAATCAGATATTTCAATTATAATCTGCTTCAATGGGACGACCGCCTTGAAGCAGGATGCTCTGTCGGAATAATGTACGGTTTTAACAGGGAATTTAACCGTTTGCCCTACATAACATTTCATAAAATCGATCTTCTCTATAAAACAGCGCCGCTCTTTACCCGCCATTTTACGCCCTTTGTAAAAAGCGTATTATACAGATCAAGGTCTTCCAGAAAAGATCTGGGTTTATTAAAATATAATTACCTCATTATCAAATCGGATTTCGCCCCGGGTATTACGCTGTTAAAAAAATTTGAGATCTACACAGGCATAGGGATAGAAAACTCAATGATCTTTAACAGTGAAGTTGATCCTGACAAAGAAAGTATAGAAGATATGGGGATTGGGAAAAATCGCTATCCTTATTTTGAAGTAAGTTTCAGATTCAGCAGACTGCCTTTTTATATATGGAATCCGATTAAACAGAAAATACGCATAACATATGATCATTACTTCCGCACACAAATTTTTGATAAGTTGACTTTAAAAGGTGAATCGCATTTTTCTCATGGCGATTTTAGTACACATATAATTAATCTGAACTATTCGAAAATATGGCATAGACCTCCCTTTTATCATGACATTCCCGTAAGCAGCAGCAGTTTTAAAGGCTTTATGGGAAAATCATTCCATACAAGACATATATTTGCAATCTCCAATGAGATCAGGACATCAATATACAGAGATTTTGCTTTCATAGGAATATTCATAGACAGCGTTATTTTTAAAGGTTCGGGATACGATCTCACCGGGATCCAATGCGGCATTGCCGCGGGACCCGCTATCAGATTTTTAATCCTCAGTCAGTTTACTATGTATATCTACTATGGAAGAGATCTTTTAATATCAACGGAAGAATCGCAGAACAATGTATCATTCGGTTTATTCAAAAAATGGTAAATATAATTGCAGATTTCAAATATCCGGTTGATCTTAGACTTAGAATTCACCGATCATCCTTATTTCAGTTTCAAGATTAATACCGAACTTTGAGTAAACTTCTTCCTGAATAAATTCAATCAATCTCTTAATATCGATGGAACACGCATTATTATAGTTTATAATAAAATTTGTATGCAGATCGGAAACCATTGCACCGCCGATCTTTTTACCTTTTAAACCGGCTTCGTCAACAAGCTGCCATGAGGAGCTGCCTTCAGGATTTTTAAAAACAGATCCTGCAGAAGGATAATCCAGAGGATGTTTGTTTTTTCTATCGGCCAATATTTCGTCTATGATCTTCTTAGTCATCTCAGTATTCTTTGACCTGGGCAGTTTAAAATAACCTCCTGTAACAATAACATCATCGCCGATGTTGATACTCCTGTACGATGACATTTCGCTGTCAACTTTAACAGTATTTATCCGCCCTTTGCAGTCCACATACTCAATACTGTCAAGAATACCCATGAACGTACCCATTGTTGTTCCGGCATTCATCATTATACCGCCGCCAACGGTTCCCGGAATGCCTGCCATAAACTCCACTCCGGAAAAACCGGCTTCAACTGAAAAATCGATAAAATCCTCCTTTCCGATACATGCATCTGAATAGATAATTTCACCGCTTAAACGGATTGTACTGCTTATTATACAATCATCGCTGATTCTTAAAACAATTCCTTTAACGCCTCTGTCGCCAACAAGAAGGTTGGATCCTCCTCCGATCGTTGTGAGAGGGATGCCGGCATCTTTTGCCGCAAGAATTATTCTGGGGATATTGCACTTTTCATCCGGATGTATTAATATATCCGCGGGTCCTCCGCACTTAAAGGATGTATATTCCTTCATAGGTTCATCAAAACGGACCCTTCCGAGGGTCTTGATATAACTAACAAAATCATCCGGATACTTTTTGTTTCTAAGCATAATTGAATCCGCTTTTTCTTCTCTCAGTGAACTCCATATCTATTATTGAATTTATAAAAACCAAACTCAGGTTGCTTTAAATATTTTCCAGTAGTTTTTTTAATCTCTTGATATATGTCAATCATATTAGAAGAATATTCGATTATCTTTGAGAGCTGGCGGAAAAATAATAATTGACAAAAAAAAATACCATATTATATTGAACGTAGTTCAATATACGAATATGGTTCAATCTTTATGCAAAAATAACTTCGGAGAAAAAAATGTACAACGATCTAAAAGGTAAAACAGCTCTTATTACAGGATCCGGGAAAAGATCGGGAATAGGATTTGCCATTGCCGAAAAGCTTTCCTCCTGCTGAACAAATGTGATCATAGCAGATATTGGGGTCAGTAAGGAAAATGACGGAGGCGTTCCAACAGGTTCAAAGGATGAAATGGATGAAATATCATCGTATCTTAAGAGCAAATACGGCATAAGATCCATGGCAGTTCCTGTTGATGTAACCAACAGAGAATCGATAAAAAATATGTTCCAATCCGTGCAAAAACAATTTAAAACAATCGAGATTCTCTGCAACAATGCCGGCGCTTCCTTCGGGGTTCCAAGCCCTATTGCCGGTTATAATGAAGAAGCATGGCTGAGAACAATCGATGTCAACCTCCACGGAGTATTCAGAGTTACCCAGGAAGCGATCCCATTTATGTCTTCCCAAAACTCTTCAATAATCAATACCGCTTCAAGAGCGGGTAAAACTCCGCCTCTTGTTAACAGCGCATACGCTGTTGCAAAGGCAGGAGTAATAATGATGACAAAGGTGATGGCAAAAGAATTTGCCGGTATGGGCATCAGAGTTAATGCAATTTGCCCGGGACAGATAATGACAGACCTTGAAAAATGGAGATTTGAGCTTGAAGCAAAATTTCTCAATTCAACTGCGGAAGCAAGAAAGGAGGAGATGTGCAAGAGCATACCTCTCGGGAGAATAGGGACAGTTGAGGAAGCGGCAAACCTTGCGGCATTTTTAGCTTCAAAGGAATCGTCATATATAACAGGCCAGGCAATCAATATTACCGGCGGCCAATTAATGGAACTATAAATTAAAAGGAGCAAATCATGGGAAAAATTACAGGAGCAAAAATCGCAGCTGATGCAATTATCGATAAAAGGATAGATCACGTATTTACATTAAGCGGAGGGCATATAACTCCAATTTATCAGTACCTTGAAAATTCGAAGGTGGATCTCTTTGATACACGCCACGAACAGGCAGCAGTATTTATGGCCGAAGCATACGGCAAAATGACCAGAAAACCGGGAATAGCAATGGTCACGGCCGGTCCCGGTTTTACCAATTCGCTTACGGCTGTTGCAAGCGCGAATATGGCCAATTCCCCTCTCCTGCTTATATCAGGTTGTGTCGGTATTGAAACGAAGAATAAATTAGACCTGCAGGATATGCAGCAGGCTACTGTTATAGAACCTATTGTTAAGGAGGCTTATGTCTGTCATAATCCGGAACGGATTGCCGAATATTTTGACATGGCATACCGGACGGCAATCAGCGGAAGACCGGGACCTGTATATCTTGAACTGCCGGTTGACATATTAAACGCGGAGGCCCAACCGGAAAAGATAAAACGGCCTGTTACTCTTAACCGTTCAAGACCCGCTGATATTGACAGCGCTGAGATCTTAATCGATATGATCGCCAAATCCGGAAAACCGATAGTCATCGGAGGCAGCGGAACATGGTACTCCGATGCAGGTCAGGAGCTTCAGGAGTTCGCTGAAAAAACAGGAATACCTGCCTTTACTTCCATAAGCGGGCGCGGGACAATACCTGATGATCATCCCTTATGTTTTGAATCGTCACTGGCTATCAGACCGGGAGCCTCTTTTTTCGCCAATACAAATTCCGATCTGATAATACTGCTGGGATCGCGTATATCGCTCTTCTATATTTTCGGCGATATCTTTAATAAAGAGGCCAGTATAGTCCAGGTTGATATTAAAGCTGAAGAACCGGGCAGGAACAGATCGATCGATCTTGCCGTAACCAGCGATATTAAAGCCTTTTTAAAAGAATGCATTAAAATTATTGACAACCGAGATTTAAGCGGCTCATTTAAAACACGTTTTAAGGATTGGGTATCAACATTAAAAAACGAAGAAGGGAAGTCAAAATCGCTTGCAAGACTGAACAGCGAAAGCAACAATGTACCAATTCACCCTATGAGACTGACTAAAGAGATCGATGACTTTATGAACAGAAATGACGATATTGTTGTTGCAGACGGGGGCGACACTACAACATGGATGGGTATGTCAAGGACCATTAACCGAGCCGGCCATTACCTTGATTACGGATTGTACGGTTCTCTTGCCGTGGGGCTCCCCTATGCAAATGCGGCGAAACTCCTGAATCCGGATAAACGGGTATGCCTGATAAGCGGAGACGGTTCAATTGGGTTTAACTTCATGGAATTTGAAACTTCCATCAGGAAAGGTCTTCCCATCGTTGCCGTAATCAACAACGATCTCGGCTGGGGCATGATAAGACACAGTCAGGAAATAAGGATCGGCCATGCAATTGAGAACGGTACTTACATAGGCAGAATTAATTACCACAAACTGGTGGAAGATCTTGGCGGTTTCGGTTTATTTGTTGACAAACCGGAAGACATCAGGCCTGCTCTGGAGGAAGCCTTTGCTTCAGGGAAAACATCCTGTATCAATGTGATGACCGACCCGACTACTGTAAGCCCGGGCAGCATTGCTCTGGCAAACATCGGCGGTTACAAAGCCTGATCGGGAAGTATCCATCGAATACTATTCTGTTAAATATATTAAAATAAAGATATAGATACAGCAGGAGGGAAATATGGACGCAGCAATAATAGACCAGGTTAAACTAAATTTTAATCCACAGGGATTATTCATTATAAACCTTGCTATCGGTCTTATGATGTTCGGTGTTGCCCTGGACATGAAAATCGACGATTTCAAACGAATTATCACATCTCCAAAAGCACCGGCCATTGGACTTATAGCCCAGTTCATCTTTCTTCCTGCATTTACATTTTTACTCACATTGATCATTAATCCGGTCCCTTCTATTGCGCTGGGTATGATCATGGTTGCGGCATGCCCCGGAGGCAATCTTTCGAATATTATTACATACCTTGCAAAGGGAAATTGCGCCATATCGGTTACAATGACCGCTATCTCGTCGGCTGCGGCAATAATTATGACTCCATTAAATCTTGCTCTCTGGGGAAGCCTTAATCCTTCTACAGCGCCCATTTTGCGGGAGGTCAGCCTTAATCCTTTTGATGTATTTACAACAATATTCATCATTCTTGGAATCCCAATGACTGCAGGTCTGCTTGCGGCCCGCAGATTTCCGGCTCTTGCAGACAGAGTGAGGAAGCCCTTTAAAGTTTTTGCTCTTGTCTTTTTCATAGCAATTGTAGGCGGAGCTCTTGCTCTTAACTGGCAGCATTTTCTGAATTATGTGGGCATTGTGATCTTTGCCGTTATAATTCATAATGCACTGGCTCTGAATATAGGTTTCTGGTCCGGAAAATTTTTCAAACTTAAAGAGACAGATATCCGCGCCGTATCCATCGAGGTGGGAATTCAGAACTCGGCGCTGGGCCTGGTTCTTGTTTTTAATTTCTTTAAAGGGCTCGGCGGAATGGCAATAATTGTAGCTATGTGGGGGATCTGGCATATAATTTCCGGTTTAATTGTATCATTTTATTTCTCCGGAAGGCCCATACCTGAAGAAGAAACGGGTCAAAGAGCATCAGAAATCTAACATTAATAACGGTTCTGCAATGTTTTGCTACAACGGAAGAATACTGAGAGTTGATTTAAGCACCGGATCTGTTAGGAGCGAAAACTTTGACGGCAATTTTGCAAAAAAATTTATTGGCGGCAACGGTTTTGCGGCAAAAATATTTTATGACAGCATTCCTCTTAAAATCGATCCCCTTTCTGAAGAGAATGCCGTAATATTTTCAACAGGCCCCTTAAACGGAACAGGGATATGGGGAACCGGAAGGGGACATGCAGTAACTATCTCCCCTCTTACAAATTATTTTGCAGACTCAAACTTTGGCGGAGACTTTGCCTCAGCACTTAAAAACACAGGTTATGATCTGGTAATGATCTTCGGAAAAGCCGAAGCCCCTGTATACATTTCAATCTCTGAAAATGACGTTTCAATCAAAAAATGCCCTGATATCTGGGGGAAAACCACCGAAGAGAGCATTAACGCTATTAAGAGTAAAGAAGGAAGGGATTCCCAGTGCGCCGTTATCGGCCCGGCCGGAGAAAATGGCGTACTCTTTGCAAATATTATATGCAGCGGCAAAAGGCTCAGCGCTGCAGGAAGATGCGGCCTTGGAGCCGTATTGGGATCAAAAAATTGCAAAGGAATATCGGTAAAGGGTTCGGCAAAGATAACAGTATCCGACCCCGAAAAAATAAAAGATATGCTGAAGGAGAGGTATTCACTCCTTCGAGGGAACTCGGAAAACCTTACCCGCTTGGGTACGCCTTCACTGATCAAAATTCTGAACGATCTTGGCAAACTCCCTTCATATAACTGCAATTTTGAAACCTTTGATCAATCTGATAAAATAAGCGGCGAACTGATCAGGGGAAAATACTTTTTAAAAAATACTGCCTGCAAAAACTGCCCTGTTGCCTGCGGTAAAATTATTTCCATTCCTCACGGTAATTTTGAAGGCAGCAAATCCAAAATGCCCGAATATGAAACTCTCTACTCCCTGGGAACTATGCTTAACAACAGCGATATTGTTTCAATATTCAACGCAAATACAATGTGTGACAGAATGGGAATAGATACAATATCTATGGGTGTAACCCTTTCTTTTGTTGCCGAATGTATTGAAAAGGGAAAAATAAAAAATAATACTGAAAGTATTGCTTTCGGTAAGTGCGGCGATCTTGCCGAGTTTATTAAGAAAACAGCAATGAGAGAAGGTTTGGGGGATATGCTTTCAATCGGTTCGGAAAGAATTGCAAAAGAGCTTGGAAACAACTGTGGTGATTATTTGTACTCTGTTAAAGGTCTTGAAATTGCGGGCCATTCGGCGCGGGGTCTGAATCATATGGGACTGGCCTATGCAACCTCAACGCGCGGCGGAAGCCATCACGATGCAAGACCCAGATATAATGACCCTGAGATGGGATCCGGATTTGAAAAGGTTCCTCAATACTGCATTTCCAGCCAGAATTATACCGCAGTGGGCGATTCGCTTGTTATGTGCCGTTTTATAATGAGCCGCGGTTTTGGTACGGAAATTAATGAATCCCTGTGCAGACTGATAAACTATGCAACCGGTTTTGATCTTGATATGGAAGAATTAAACATGATCGGGGAAAGAATATACAATCTTGAAAGAATGATCAATGTTAAAAGAGGCCTTACAAGGAAAATGGATACACTGCCGAGACGCATATTTAACGAACCGATCCCGGAAGGCCCCTCAAAGGGCATGTATTGTCCTGAAGAAGAATTTAATAATATGCTCAGCAAATATTATAGATTAAGGGGCTGGGATCAAAAGGGAATCCCAACTGCTGAAAAGATCAAGGAACTCCAATTAGATTAATTTTAAGAGATAAAAATGTATTCAGTTCATAATAAAAACAGCTCTTTTAAGAATAAAATAATTGCCGTTACAGGCGCTGCCAGCGGAATAGGAGCCGCCATTTGCAGGAAGTTCGGTCAGGCAGGCGCAAAAATAGCCATGCTCGACATGGACATTAAGAAACTTAAATCCTTTGAAAAAGAACTGAATAACTCAGGGATCACAACCCTTTCACGACAATGCGATGTATCTTTGATGGATGAATGTACAGCTTCTATAAAATATATTATCAAAAAATTCGGCGCCATTGACATTCTTTTTAACAATGCAGGAATAACACAGAGAAGCTCTTTTATTGATACGGAAATCCCGGTCTTTTATAAAGTTATGGACGTAAATTTTTTCGGTTCTCTTTACTGTACAAAAGCGGCTATAAACAGTATAATTCAAAGAAAAGGCGCCGTTGTTGTCATCTCAAGCATTGCAGGCATCGGTCCTCTGCTGGGCAGGTCGGGCTATTGTGCAAGCAAACATGCGTTAAACGGGTTATTTTCCACTTTAAGAACCGAACTTAAGGGCAAAGGCGTTCATATTATGATAGTATGCCCCGGCTTTACAAAAACAAATCTCCAGTCAAGAGCCCTCGACAGTGACGGCTCAGTAACCGATCACCCCCAATCCCGAATCGGCTCTCAACTGGAACCTGAAAGCGTCGCGGATTCCATTTATAAGGGATTATTAAAAAGAAAGAGACTTATGGTTTTATCGCCTGCAGGAAAAGCGGCATATTATTTAAACAGATTTTTCCCTCATATCTATGAAAGGATAATCGAAAAAAAATTCAAAAGCGAATTAGCACGATAAACCGGAGATATAAAACAAAAAATGGGTTCCAGAGAAAGAAGACTAAGAGAAAAAGAACTGAGGAAAACTCAAATACTTAATGCTGCCCGCACTCTGCTCTTTAAAAAGGGACTGCACTCAACAACTGTCAGCCAAATTGCAGATCTGTCGGAACTCAGCGTAGGAACAATTTATTTTTACTATAAAAATAAAGAAGAAATTTTTTCTGCTCTGCAGGAAGAAGGATTGGGACTCCTATACAACCGGATTGAGGAAATATGCACCGGGGAGAGCTCTGCGGAAGAAAAAATTAAAAAAATTATTTCTGCTTACGTTGAGTTCAGAAAAATAAACAGCGACTACTACAATATCTTTAACTACTTCCTCTCATCGCCTGAAACCATATTCTCCCCGATCCCGAAGAACAGAATTGACGGGCAGGCCGCAAGAATTTTATCCCTCACTGTAGATGTTATTAAAGAGGGCATCAAAAAAGGCCTTTTTAAAAAAGTCGATCCCCACAGACACGCAATTATGATGTGGAGCTCCATTCACGGCCTGCTGCAGTTTGAAAAAATCAAAGATGCGGTCTTTAATAATTATTCAATAGAAAATCTTGCCCGATATATTACAGAAAATTTTATAGGAACAATGAAAAAGACTAAATAAATATTTTTTTAAATAAGAAAATACCCAGTAAGATCAGCACTAGTATTGTCAGAAGCCTTAATTTCTTACTGTCGTCAATGTCTGCGCCTCTTTCCATTAAAATATAGATATGAGACGACAGCGTCCCTGTTATTGAAATAAAAGATGCAAATAACAGCATGGATATTATTATCAGAGCCATCCCGATTATAAATCCGCCAATCTGGTGATTTATAAAGAACCCCTCTGACAACGATTTATACAAAGTCATATCATTAGTCAGAAAGGATATTTCAGATAACTTCAACATTTTTACAGGGATTGAGGAAAATGTTTTTACTATATTTTCCCCGGTAATTCCCGCAGATATTATATTAATAAATGATAACGCGCCATGATGCAGAATGTAGATGCCGGATAGGATCAACCCGGACACAATAGTCAGTATCGGCACAATATAGAGAAGAGTAAAATTATGCTTCTTCAGAAAATGATAAAAATTCTTAGTATTTGCAGCAATACCGGTACTTCTATAAGCAACTATCGGAGGATAAAACCAGAACCCCAGAGCAATCAAAACCGAAACAATAAACGAGATCACATAGATAGGCAAAAAAAGTATAGAAAAGAGCACAGGCCCCACAACAGGTATATTGGCAAAAATTACCAGCATTGAATTAAACAAAAGAAGCAAAAAAATATTGCTTACAAAAACAGAAAACCAGACCTTTGATATGAAATTAAATGTTCTCTTAATGCTCCATTTGCCGTTAAAAAATATCTTTTCCATAGTAATTCCGGATATAAGGGACGATGTCAGTATAAACAGAAAAAACACAATTGCCGCGGGAAAAATATTCATAAAAGACCTGAAATTTCTGCTGTTATCAATATCAAAAAACGAGATAATAAAAGCCTCAAAACTATCAAAGGCAAAGAGCGATAATACAATAAGAGAAATACCTATTGAAGCAACTATGAGTTTAGATATGGAAAATGAAGAAAAGCATATTGAAAAAAGTTCCTTTACGTTAAAGCTATTAAGAGTTTTTCCTTTAAATTCCACAGAAGCTGTGCCGTTACTCTTAAAAGTTTTGCTTGTACTTTCATATGATCCGTATGAGCTCACAGACTTAGTTATCTTTTCTTTGTCAGAAAGGCTATCTCCTTTTAAAATTCCGTCATTATTGTTTACAACAGAATTCCTGATAAGCGGGAAATCCACTTTGAACAATTTAAAACACTTTCGGCATTTCATGTTATAATACCGGTGTTCAACATGAGTGAAGGTTATGGAATAGAAGGACCTGCAATAGGGGCAAAAAGTGATCTTAATATAATTATAGCACTTTTTACATGTTAATACAGACTGTTTAAGCCCTTTGATCTGACTGCCTGTTAAGGAATAATTGGAATTACAATTCGAGCAATTAACCTGCATTGCGGCTCCATTTAATGATTTTTTTGCCGATAACAGAATAGTTCAATTTACAATCTCACATTATAATAACCTTTTTATAAAATCAAACCTATTCTTCATTATATCGCATATTTTTATCTTCATTCCCGTTATTAATATCACTGTTTTTAAAAAATTTATTTAGCAGTTTATTTCTCATCTTTTTTGCGGGACCAAAAATACTTACTATATCCGAATGATCCGAATCGCACTGCAGATCCGGGACCGTACCTTTAATAAAATACTCTCTCCTCAGAGGACAGCCCTTAACAGCGATCTTTCCTGTTTTCCTGCATATAGAGACCGCAGCTACTCCGGACGGTTTACCTTTAAAGCGTTTCCTCTTTTTGAATTTATAAATTCTTTTCATAAATTTTCCCCATACAGGCGCAGCAGCAGCAGCTCCTCCCTGGCCCGGCGCCAGAGTAAATTTCTGAGAATCACAGCCGATCCAGACTGCGGCAACGAGATCGGGAGTAAACCCAACAAACCATGCATCCCTGTAATTTGTATTCGTTCCGGTCTTACCCGCAGCAGGAAGTCTGAAACCGGCTTCTCTGCGGATCGCTCCGGCAGCTGTTCCATAATCAACAACGCCTCTCATCAGACTTGTTAAAAGAAAAGCCGTCTCCCCGGAAATTACTCTCCGCCTCTTTAAATTCTTCTCTCTGCTGAAAATTTTTTTCCCGCTGCTGCTTAATATATATCTTATTGAAAACGGATCCGCCCTTATGCCGTTATTTGCTATAACAGAAAAACCGGAAGCCATTTCCAGAGGCGATAACTCCGTAGTGCCCAGAGCAAGCGTGGGATCAACTATAAATCTCTTTTCAGGCAGATTAAGTACTTTTGACGCAAATTTTGCAATTGTATTGCCGCCGATCAATTGATAGATCAAAACCGACACAATATTCAATGAATATGCAAAAGCCATTCTTGCAAGGATACGCCCGCGGTATTCTTTCCCGTAATTCGACGGAGACCAGTCTTTATCCGGTCTATTCCCTTTGAAAAAGAGAGGGAGGTCGTTGAAAGGCGATGCAGGCGTTATCTTTTTAGACTCAAATCCTGCGCCGTATATAAATGTTTTAAAAGCGGACCCGGGCTGCCTCACCGACTGCACCGCCCTATTTAAAAAATTTCCCGATTCGGGATTATACCCGCCTATCATAGATGTTATTGCACCGGTTCCGGGATCAAGCGAAATAAATGCTCCTTCAACAGTTGAGGATCTCCTTATTCTTTCAATGGACTCCCATTGAATTTCATTCAATCTATTGATGCTGTTTACTCCCATCAGCATTGAACAGAGTGAAAGCATGTCAATTATGCCTTCCCTGTATTTACCGAAAAACTTTGAGTTAATGAGAATACCTCTTGCGGACTTTTCTTTCTTTGCGGCATTCTTCTTTGCAAGTATAAGATCAATATTTTTCAGGCGATACCTGTTAACGCCCCAGGCAAGTTTATTCTGCTTAATTAAAGCCTGTCTCAGTTCTTCTCTCGCGATCTTCTGGTGCCGCAGATCCAGCGTAGTATAGACCTTTAATCCCCCTCTGTATACTTTATCCTCGCCATACATCTTAATAAGCCTCTTCCTTATATATTCGGTAAAATAGGGCGCACTGTCATATTTTATATTTCTGGCTCCAACGGTCGGATAAACGGTTCTGATCTTTTCAAGATAATGAGTCCAGAAATCCTTAAACTTCCTGCTTATCTCATCTTTGTCAGCATAACCGTTGTAAATAAGATCAAATATGATCTTTTTATTTCTTTTATATGCAAGATAAGGATTGACAAAAGGAGAATAACGGTTTGGAGCCGACGGCAGTGAAGCAAGAAGGGACGCTTCTATTATATTGATCTCATCTGCTCTTTTATTGAAAAAAAATTTAGAAGCGGAAGCGATCCCATATACTCCGTGTCCGAAATAGATCTGATTAAGGTACATTTCAAGGATCTTATCTTTATCGAATCTTCTCTCAAACTCCATAGCAATTAAAAGTTCTGTTATTTTGCGCCTGAATGTTTTTTCCCTCTTAGTGTATAGTTGTTTTACAAGCTGCTGGGTTATTGTTGAACCGCCCTGTTTTATCTTGCCGCTGAAAATATCAATAACAATAGCTCTGAGGATCCCCGATATATCAATGCCCCGATGTCTGTAAAAATTCTTATCCTCAGCTGAAATAAAGGCTCTTCTGACATGAAGCGGGACTTCATCAATTCTAATATAAGTTCTTTTCTCATCAAATAGTTCCGATATCAATTGGCCCCTTGAATCATATATCTTTGTGGAAAGAAAAGGCTTAAATTGATCATCATTTTTCAGAATTTTATAACTCTCGCTATAAACAAAAACAAAATAACCGAAGGGATAGAAAAAAAGAGCAAAAATGAATATTATAATTATATATTTAACAAAATTTTTCATATCTTACTGAATATTAAAAAAATATCTTGAAAATAATATAGATTTTACACTCTTATAATTTTAGCAAAATAATAAATTCAGGACAGCCATACCTATTAAATCGGCAGAAAAATAATGAATTCATCAAAAATAAATTTCATTTTGCTGATATCCTTTCTTCTTATTCTTGCAGGCAGCAATTCTTACAGCGCCATTTCAGAAAAAGAATTAAAAAAATACGGCAATAGCTTTTTAACGAAGATCATAAAAGACAATCCCGGATACAAAAGAAAAATAATAAAATTCATGAATGGAATAATCAGATCAGACAATTCAGGCATCAAACTGATAGATAAGTTTGCACTATTTATTTATGACAGCAAAAAAAACGGAATATATGTGAACAAAGCAAAATTTCTTTATGACAATGACCTCTTTTACCTTTTTATTGTTTTCAAAGACAAAGAAGAAGGCGAATATACTCTGTTTCTGGAATACAAATTCAACCGGAAAAATAATATATGTACTTTAAAGGATGTTTACTTTTCACTTGTGTTTAATGAAAAAAAAGAAAACATCGAAAATTTTTTCAGATACAGATAAGATAAACTATTCTGTGTGAACCGTCAATTCACACTCCGTAACTATAAAAAATATCACAGACAAAATGACCCTTTATTTAAAATCATAACTAAACTCAACTTTAAAGTCTGTTCCATTATGTCTCCTCACTTCAATAGTTCC
>JAJRXZ010000071.1 GCA_024276015.1 Spirochaetota bacterium
TATATTATGAATAACCCTGTTAAAGCAAATTATGTTTCAGATCCCAGAAAATATAAGTATGGGTGCATACATTTCTATATAGATGAAAATTATGATCCGCCGGTTAGGCTGACCTATCATGAATATTATCTTAAACTTGGACGTACTTTTAGAGAAAGAATGAAAAAATTTTTAGCATTGGAAAAAAATTATTTACTATTAAATCAGAAAGCTCTGATTTAAATCCTGTTTGAGCTGCAAGAATTTGAATAGTAAATAAAGAAAATTAATACTTTCATTAATACTGTAATATAAAGACTGCTGTAATGTAATGCTTACTTTTTGTTCATAACTTGCCGTTTATGAGTTATAAATTTATCCAATAATCGTTTTTTGTTTCTGAATTTTTACATACTCCATATATCGACCCATCAACTCACCTTCACATTTGCTTTTCGTTTTTACATCTCTTGTCTTCTATAAATAATAAATAATAATATCTTACTCTGAGCAACAGCGAGACCGAGATCTACTCTGAGTAATTGACTGGGGTAATTTTTTTCAGGGATCTCATTTTTTTTATTGACAGTGAAAAAGCATTAATGGAATTGTATTATTGTTGATACAAATGTACAAATTGTACCTGCAAATTCATGTTTTCAATAAAGGTATAATTTAATGAAAACAATTAAACTTGATAATACTCAAATCCCTCTGCATTATCAAATTGCAGATTATCTTCTGGTAATGCTTCAAAAAGGAGATTTGAAACAGCAGGAAAAACTTCCCACAGAAGAAATGCTTACAAAAATTTTCAGTGTAAGCAGGACAACAATCAGAATGGCGCTGAATCATTTGCTTAACAAGGGGCTAATTTATCGGAAGCAGGGGAAAGGAACTTTCTGGACGGATTCATCCAATATGCTCAATCAGGAAAAACTTTCGGGAATTAACAGGCAGATATTTGCTATTTCGGAAAGAACACGCGTTAAGGTAATATCAAAATCAACAGTAAAAGTTGCAGGCGACATTACAAGGTTCCTTAATGTTAAAGAAGGAAGCGAAGTGGTAGCCTTTAAAAGGCTGAGACTAATTCATAATGAACCTATGAGCTATACTATAAATTATCTGCCCAAAAGGATTGGCGAGCAGATAACAAAAAAACATCTTGAGCAGAAGACCATGCTGGAAACGCTGGAAAATGACATAAAAATAGGCCTGGGTACGATCCATCATGAAGTGGAAATAACAAGAGCAAACTCAGAAATATCCGAAATATTAAAAATTGCGGTTCTTGACCCTGTTTTAACAATAAAGACATCTGTCTTTGATTCGGCAAACAGTCCTGTTGAAATTGTATGGACTTATTTTGTTGAGAATAAATATAAATTTAAAGTGGTTCTGGATAATGAAAAGCTGAAAACAGAGGGTGTGAAATAGGCTTTTAATACAAGGAGCATAATTTCGAAGGAACAAAAACCGGCATGCAGTGAATGTTTTGCAGGTACTGACTGCCGGGAAGGTTTTATACAGTTATAAGAGCTGATTGGAGAAATTTAATTTTAGAGGAATATGATAATGAAGACAATTGATTTTAATGTAATTGTTGAAAAAGTAAAAGATATCTGTATGGCGGCAAATTTCGAATTAAGCCGGGATGTCCTCGATTCATTTAAGAAATACAGGGATTCTGAGGAATCATCTGCAGGCAGGGAAATTTTTGACCAGCTTCTGGCAAATGCTGAAATTGCAAAAAATGAAAAGATAGGGCTCTGCCAGGATACCGGATTTGCCGTATTCTTTGTTGAGCTGGGAGATGATGTGAAGATTGAAGGAGGCAATCTTATAGATGCAATTAATGAAGGTGTACGCAGAGGATACGGGGAAGGATACCTGAGGAAATCGATCTGCCATCCCTTTACAAGGAAGAACACAGGTGATAATACTCCCGCTATTGTACATGTTGATTTGGTCCCGGGGGATAATTTGAAGATCACAATTGCTCCCAAGGGAGGCGGCAGTGAAAACATGAGCAGGGTTGTAATGCTGAAGCCTTCGGATGGGATTGAAGGAATTAAAGAATATGTGGTTAACCGTGTTAAGGAATCGGGAGCGAATCCATGCCCGCCCATCGTAGTTGGTGTGGGTATTGGCGGTACTTTTGAGAAAGCCGCAACTATTGCAAAAAAGGCTCTCCTCAGACCTATAGGCAGTGAAAATCCGGATCCTGAGCTTAATGAAATTGAAAAGGACCTTCTGAAAAGGATCAATGATCTTGGCATCGGCCCCCAGGGATTTGGCGGACGTACAACAGCTTTGGCAGTCCATATTGAGATGCATCCCTGCCACATAGCGAGCCTGCCGCTGGCAGTTAATATCAACTGTCATTCATCAAGACATAAGGAAATTATTTTATAGGAGGAGCAGAAAAATGGCAGAACATAGAATTACAACACCACTGGATGATGATATGCTAATGAAATTTAAAAGCGGCGATAAATTGCTGATCACCGGGACAATACTCACGGGACGCGATGCAGCTCATAAGCGGCTTGTTGACCTGATCCGTAAAGGCGAAGACCTTCCCGTTGATATAAAGGGGCAGATCATATATTTTGTGGGGCCCACCCCGGCAAGGCCGGGCAATGCAGTCGGTTCTGCAGGCCCCACTACAAGTTACAGGATGGACGCCTATTCTCCTGAATTGATCAAACTGGGCTTAAAGGGGATGATAGGAAAAGGCGGAAGGTCGCAGCCTGTAATTGACGCTATGAAAGAGTATAAGGCGGTGTACATGGCTGCAACGGGCGGTGCCGGAGCGCTTATATCGAAGTGCATCAAAAGCTCGGAGATAGTTGCCTATGAAGACCTTGGACCGGAAGCCATCAGGAAAATGGAGGTAGAGGATTTTCCTGTGATCGTTATAAACGATGTATATGGCAATGATCTCTATGCGGAAGGGGCAAAAAAATACAGCAGAGTCTCATAACTTTTTTTACTCAGAGTAAAAGGTTGATTTTGTTGAAAATAAAATTTATGATAAAAAAAATTAAGAAATAAATTATAGGGGATTACTCATGAAAAAACCTGACTTATCATTATCGGATTTGAATTCCATATTTCCTGACGACTTTACACAAGAACAGCTTGCAAAAGCAAAAACTCTATTCCTGAAAGAACTTGCCTTAAGCGCTCATAAATTCTATGGAGGGAAAATAATGACAGTGCCGAAGGCAGGAGTTTACGGTTTTAACTGGTTTAATGTCTGGTACACTCCGGGTGTATCAAAAATATCAACATCTATAAGAGATGATAATAACAGTTCCTTTGAATTATCCAACAGGGGGAACCTTGTGGCCGTAGTTTCCGATTCCACAAGAGTTCTAGGCGACGGCGACTGTACGCCCCCGGGCGGTCTTGGCGTGATGGAAGGCAAAGCCTTCCTAATGAAATATCTGGGAGGTGTTGATGCCACAGCCCTATGTATTAACAGTTATAACAAAAATGGCGAACATGATGCTGAAAAAATTATTGATTTTGTAAAGATGGCAGAACCGAGTTTTGGAGCGGTAAATCTTGAAGATATATCCCAGCCCAATTGTTACCGGGTTCTTGATACGTTGAGAGAGGAATGCAATATTCCCGTGTGGCATGACGATGCGCAGGGCACAGCGTGCGTTACTCTGGCAGGCCTTGTTAATGCCCTGAGAGTTACCGGGAAAAAGATCGGCGATGTAAAAATGGTACTCTTTGGAGCCGGCGCTGCCAATACTACAATTGCGAGATTGTTTATTCTTGCAGGCGCAGATCCTGAAAAAATAATAATGTTCGATTCCAAGGGAGGCCTTCATACAGACAGGGAAGATATTAAGTCAAAACCGGAGTTTTACAGAAAATGGGAGCTCTGCCAGTCAACAAATCCGGGCAAAATAAACAAAATAGAAGAAGCCATGAAGGATTCCGATGTGCTTGTTGCTCTGAGCAAACCGGGGCCTGATACTGTTAAACAGGACTGGATCAGAAGTATGACAATCAAACCCATAGTATTTGTCTGTTCTAATCCTGTTCCTGAAATTTATCCCTATGCTGCCAAAGAAGCCGGGGCTTATATCGTTGCCACAGGAAGAGGCGATTTCCCCAATCAGGTAAATAATTCTCTGGGATTTCCCGGCATTTTAAAGGGCGCTCTTATGGTAAAGGCAAGAAAAATAACGGATGAAATGGCAATTGCTGCTGCCTATGCAATTGCCGATTTTGCAGAGAAGAAAGGAATAGAACCTGACAATATAATGCCCAAGATGGATGAAACCGAAGTTTTTGCAGAAGTTGCCGCTGATGTTGCAATGGAAGCAATTAAAAACGGAGTGGCGCTGGAAAAATTTGAACGTGATCATGTTTACAGTAAAACATTAGAGGATATAAAAGAAGCAAGGGAGACAATGGATCTTTTAATGAATAAAGGGTTTATTAAAGAACCAGATATCAGCATGCTTGAAGATGCTGTAAAAAAAGCCGTTGATGGAGTGAGTTAATTCATCATCCTGCAGATGACGGATGATCTGCACTTACAGAGACGCGTGAATTAAACAATTGTTAAAATTACTGAGGGTTAATATTATGAGTCAAGTAAAAACAGAGCTGTACCCCCGGGCTGTTCGGGGCGGAGGTAAAGAGAGCGGTGCTTATGCAAATGCCCGAAGAGTTCTTATAGCGGAAATAATAAGCGGAGGCACGGGGCTCATTCTGGCAATATTTATTATGGGCCACCTTGTACTGGAGAGTTCAATTCTCCTTGGGAAAGATACCTATGATTCCGTTGCAGGTTTGCTTGAAAAAACTCTGCCGATAGCGCAGGTGCTGGTTTTTATCATAACAATTGCATTCTTTTTTCATTTTGTTTATGCAAGCAGAAAAATACCGGGAAAACTGAGCAGCAGAAGAAAGATGATGGAGCTTGGCCTGAGCATAAAAAAATCGAAAGGAAGATGGAGCCAGCCAAAAAGCGATATTGAACATAAACGGCATCTGGAGACTTCTCTCTGGATATGGCAGGTTAGAACAGGAATGACTGTTCTGGCTCTTGGCGCATTTCACCTTTTTCTTGTGATGTGGAATATTTTTACAACAATGGGTTTTGCCGGCGAAGCCGGCCTCGCGGCAAAAATATCGACAAGCCGTGTAGAGAGCGGTTTATGGATACTCTATCTTGTCCTTGGTATTGCCGTTACAGCCCACTTTGCAATAGGCCTTTACAGGCTGGCTGTTAAATGGGTTCCCGATATATGGCTAAAGAGAAAAACCGCATATATTATCTGCAATATGCTTTTCTGGCTTTTTCTGATTCTTAACATAGCAGCAGTTATGGGATTTACCGGAAAACTGAGCCTGTTATAATAAGGAGAAAATAATTATGAGTGATACATATACAACTGATGTACTTGTTGTCGGAGCCGGCCTTGCCGGTGAACGGGTTGCCGTTGAAGCGGCAAAGTATGGGCTTAATGTAATAATACTGAGTCTTGTGCCGCCGCGGAGAAGTCATTCTTCCGCGGCACAGGGCGGAATGCAGGCCGCTCTCGGAAATGCGGCTAAAGGGAAGGGAGACAATCCGACTGTTCATTTTCTGGATACTCTTAAGGGATCCGACTGGGGCGGCGACCAGGAAGTTATTCGTATTTTTGTTGATAATGCGCCAATTGCGATCCGTGAGATGGCCCATTACGGAGTTCCCTGGAACAGAGTCAAGGGAGGCCCTGCTCAATATTTTATAAAGGGAAAAAAAGTAGAGGTCGAGGAAGATTTTAAGAAGGAAGGATTGATCACTTCAAGGGATTTCGGCGGTACCGCAAAATGGAGAACATGCTATACTGCCGACGGCACCGGTCACTCCGTGCTTTTTGCAATGGATAATCTTGTTGTTCAGCATGGTATTCAGGTACATGACCGTATGGAAGCATTATCCATTATGCATGGTGACGGTAAATGTTACGGAGTCATAGCAAGAAGCCTGAGGGACGGTTCGCTTAAAACATATTTTTCAAAATCAACAGTTATAGCAACAGGCGGATATGGGAGAATATACGGCACATCAACCAATGCCGTGATAAATGAAGGAACCGGCAATGCAATAGCGCTGGATACCGGGATTGTGCCCCTTGGCAACATGGAAGCGGTCCAGTTTCATCCTACCGGAATTGTTCCTACCGATATACTTGTTACTGAAGGCTGCCGCGGTGACGGGGGATTTTTGCTGGATAAAGACGAGTACCGTTTTATGCCGGACTATGAACCGGAAAAACAGGAACTGGCTTCCAGGGATGTTGTTTCAAGAAGAATGACCGAACATATAAAAAAAGGGTTGGGAGTTGATTCTCCCTTTGGAACACATCTGTGGCTTGATATCAGGCACCTCGGAGAAAAACATATAAAAACGAAACTCAGAGAAGTTTATGATATCTGTATGTATTTTATCGGAGTAGATCCTGTTAAGGATCTTATTCCTGTAAGGCCAACACAGCACTATTCAATGGGAGGCATTCGCGTTAATAAGGACGGACATGCCTATAATCTTGAAGGACTTTTTTCAGCGGGTGAAGCTGCTTGCTGGGACATGCACGGTTTTAACAGGCTCGGCGGAAATTCACTTGCGGAAACTGTTGTTGCCGGAATGGTTGTTGGTAAAAGGGTTGCCGAATATTCCCTGAAACGAAATCTTGATATAAGCTCTACTCTTGCAGATAAGTTTACCAGGGAAGTTGAAGATAGAATAAATGCCCTGTTTAAAGGCAAAGGGACCGAATCTGTGGCCGGTTTGAAGAAAGAGATGGCAGATGTATTAACCGAGAAAGTCGGCATATTCAGGAATGGAAATGATCTCGGTGAAGCGAAGAAGCTGCTGAAGAAAATATATGACAGGTCAAAAAACATTAAAGTAAAGAGTACTTCAAAGGGCGGTAATCCCGAACTGACTGCCGCTCTCAGGCTCAAAGGAATGATCAAACTTGCAATGACAATTGCATGGGGAGCTTATGCCAGAAAAGAGAGCAGGGGAGCCCATACACGCGAGGATTACCCGGCAAGGGATGATAACAAATGGCTGGTACGTACATTGGCGAGATGGCCGGAGAAGGCCAATGAGCCGGTGCTGAGCTATGAACCTGTGGGTATTCTGGACATGCCGCCCGGAGAAAGGGGATACGGGGGTGCTCAGAGCATTCCAATGAAGAAGAGTGTTAAGAGTTATAATGCATCTGTTGAAAAACTGCAGAAGAAGAACGGATGCCTTGATCCGGCAATTAAGATAGGCAAAGAAATTAAGCCCGGATTATGGAAGAAGGAGGTAAAATAATGGGAAGGACACTGACATTTAGAATATTTCGCTTTAATCCCTATGATGAAGATTCCGTATCAAGAATACAGGAATATCAGCTTGAAGAGGTACCCAGGCTTAACATATTCAATGCTTTAAACCTGATAAGAGATGATCAGGATCCCACATTAATGTTTGACTTTGTCTGCAGAGCTGGGATTTGCGGTTCCTGTGCAATGATGATAAACGGAAGACCAACACTGGCATGCAGAACTCTCACATCTGATTTTTCCTCCGTCATAGAACTTTTCCCTCTGCCTTTCTTTAAACTGCTGGGCGATCTTTCTGTTGATACCGGAGTGTGGTTCAGGGAGGCGGCTGAAAGGCTTGAGTCGTGGATACATACTGATGAGGAATTCAGTGTAAATGAAACAGAGAAGAGGATGGACAATGAACTTGCAAATAAGATTTATGAATCTGACAGGTGCATTGAATGCGGCTGCTGCATTGCGGGCTGCGCTACTGCAAATGTATATCCCGATTTTCTCGGAGCCGCAGGATTAAACAGAATCGGAAGATTTATGATCGACCCGCGCGACGAGCGCAGCAATGAGACCTGGTTTGAACTTGTGTCAACCTACGAGGGGATCTTCGGATGCATTGGAATGATGGCATGCGAAGATGTATGCCCCAAGAGTCTGCCGCTGCTTGATACTTTTGCAAAAGTCAGAAGGCTTATGCTCGGAACAGGTTTAAGCGGAAAGAAATAATAATTGAGAATATTAAAATTATGATTACAGTAAGATAAAGGGAGACAAAAAATGAAAATACTGAAAATTGACCATCTTGGAATTGCCGTGAACAGTATAGATGAGGGGAAAAACTTCTGGACAGATGTTCTTGGCCTTGAATTTGAAGGAACTGATACGGTTGAAGAACAGAAAGTAACAACCGCATTTTTACCGGTTGGCGAGAGTGAGGTTGAGCTTCTTGAATCAACAGCGCCTGACGGGCCCATTGCCAAATTCATAGAAAAAAGAGGCGAAGGTTTTCAGCATGTGGCATTCAGAGTTGAAAATATAGAAGAAGCTTTACAGGAACTGAAAGATAAAAGAATAAGGCTTATAGATGAGAAACCGCGGATCGGGGCAGGAGGCGCAAAAATAGCCTTTCTTCACCCAAAGGCCACTAACGGCATTCTGGTTGAATTATGCCAGAGAGATTAAGAATATTTGTAAGCTTTATTTGATATAGATAGTTTTAGATAAGGAGAAGATCATGTCGGAACATCAGGGCAAAAAGAAATGGCTGGAACTTGCAGAAAAGGAGCTGAGGGGCAAACCGGTTGAGTCATTAAACTGGAAAACCCCTGAGGGAATAGAAGTCAAGCCTTTATATACGGCAGAAGATATCGAGGGATTGGAGTGTGTCAACACAATCCCCGGCGTTAGTCCCTATGTGAGGGGGCCTAAGGCAACAATGTATGCGGGCAGACCCTGGACAATACGGCAGTATGCCGGGTTTTCAACTGCAAAAGAATCCAATGAGTTTTACAGAAAAAATCTTGCTGCAGGGCAGAAGGGGCTTTCTGTTGCATTTGACCTGGCAACACACAGAGGATATGATTCAGACCACCCGCGGGTTGTGGGAGATGTGGGCAAGGCCGGAGTGGCAGTGGATTCGGTTGAGGATATGAAGATACTCTTTGACCGGATACCCCTTGGCGAAATGTCCGTTTCCATGACCATGAACGGCGCAGTATTGCCCATACTGGCAGGATACATAGTTGCTGCCGAAGAGCAGGGTGTATCTCAGGATAAACTGGCAGGAACAATACAGAATGATATTCTTAAGGAGTATCTTACCAGAAATACATACATTTATCCGCCGGAGCCTTCCATGAGGATAGTATCCGATATTATTGAGTACTGTTCAAAAAATATGCCGAAATACAATACGGTGAGTATAAGCGGTTACCATATAATGGAAGCGGGCGCAAATTCCGTTCTTCAGACTGCCTTTACGCTTGCCGACGGACTCGAATATGTTAAGGCTGCCCTTGCAAAGGGGCTGGACATTGACGATTTTGCACCGAGGCTTTCCTTCTTTTTTGGGATCGGAATGAATTTCTTTATGGATATTGCAATGCTCAGAGCAGCGAGATTTCTATGGGCGGAGATAATGAGCCGTTTTAATCCTAAAAAACCCCAGTCAAGCATGTTGAGAACGCACTGCCAGACATCGGGATGGAGTCTTACGCAGCAGGATCCGTATAACAATATAATTCGAACCACACTGGAGTGTCTGTCGGCAGTACTGGGAGGAACACAGTCTCTCCATACAAACTCATTTGACGAAGCAATCGGATTGCCTACCGATTTTTCCGCCAGAATTGCAAGGAACACACAGATAATTGTACAGGAAGAATCACAGATATGCCATGTTGTTGATCCTCTCGGAGGATCATATTATGTTGAATATTTGACAAACTCCATCGTTGAAGAAGCAAGGAAAATAATGAAGGAGATTGAGGATCTGGGAGGAATGGCAAAGGCCATTGAAATGGGTATGCCCAAGAGGATGATAGAAGAATCCGCTGCCAGAAAGCAGGCGCGCATTGATATGGGAAAAGACGTAATTGTAGGAGTTAACAAATATACCATTGAAGAGGACCTCATTGATGATATCAGGGAAGTTCCTGCCACCGTGAGAGACGAACAGGTTGCAAGACTTAAGGAAATAAAATCAAAAAGGGATAATGATGCAGTTAAAAAAGCGCTTGATGCAATTACAAAGTGCGCCGAGTCCGGAGGGAATCTCCTTGAAGCATGTATTCCGGCAATGAGGGCCAGAGCAACGGTTGGCGAAGTAACCGAAGCGATGGAAAAGGTCTTTGGCCGTTTTGTTGCAACTACGCAGTGTATCTCAGGTGCATTCTCGTCTGAATATGGCGACAGTGAGATAATAAAATCGATTCAGAAGAGAACAGAAGAGTTTATGAACAGGGAAGGACGAAGGCCCAGGATACTGGTTACAAAGATGGGGCAGGACGGCCATGACCGCGGGATGAAGGTTATTGCTACAGCCTTTGCTGACCTCGGTTTTGATGTTGATATCAGCCCCATGTTTCAGACTCCTGAAGAAGCGGCAAAGATGGCAATTGAAAATGATGTACATGTGGTTGGCGCTTCAAGTCTTGCCGCGGGTCACAAAACTCTTGTTCCTCAGTTGATTGAAAATCTTAAAAGAATGGGCGGAGAGGACATTAAGGTTGTTGCAGGCGGCGTTATTCCTCCTCAGGATTACCAGTACCTCTATGATGCCGGAGTGGCCGGGGTTTTCGGGCCCGGAAGCGTTATTGCCGATACGGCAAACAGGGTTTTAAATTTAATAGAGCAGAAATAGATGTCCTTAAAAGATGCAGAGTGGTATGTTCAGGGAGTGCTTGAACAGGACAGGAAGATACTGGCAAAAACTATTACTCTTATAGAAAGTTCACTGCCTGCCCATCAGGAACTCGGGCAGGCAGTAGTAGACAGGCTCCTTCCGCATACAGGAGAGAGCGTCCGTGTTGGGATTACCGGTGTCCCGGGAGCGGGAAAGAGTACATTTATTGAAAGCCTGGGAGTTATGCTGTTAGAGACGGGGCACAGGGTAGCGGTACTTGCCGTTGATCCGTCAAGCACAAGAAGCGGGGGCAGCATTCTTGCGGACAAAACAAGAATGGAAAGGCTCTCTGCCAGTGATGTTGCTTTTATCAGGCCGTCGCCTTCAGGCGGAACCCTGGGAGGCGTTGCCAGGAAAACAAGAGAAACCATGCTGGTCTGTGAAGCTGCGGGTTTTGATGTTGTGATCATTGAAACTGTAGGCGTGGGGCAGTCTGAAACTACTGTCTCATCAATGGTGGATTTTTTCCTTGTTCTGCTTATTCCGGGCGGAGGAGATGAATTGCAGGGAATTAAAAAAGGAGTGATTGAAATTGCAGACGTCATTGCAATTAACAAAGCGGACGGCGATAACATAGAAAAGGCAGAAAAAGCCAGAAAAGAATATGAGACAGCCCTTCACCTCTTAACGCCTGCATCGTCAAACTGGATCCCGCCGGTATTGACGTGCAGCGCCATTGAAATGACAGGCATAAAAGAGGTCTGGGATACAATTCTGGAGCACAGAAATAAATTGACAGGCACCGGAGAGTTAAGAGAGATCAGGCAGAAGCAATCCCTTGACTGGATGCTTTCAATAATTGATGACGGCATCAGAGACTGGTTTTACGGTAAACCTGAAGTAAAAAAGAAACTTCCAAAAATATCGCTGGAAGTTGAGAAAGGATTAAAGGAGCCCACCATAGCGGCGCGGGAGATCCTTTTCACTCTGAGAAAAGAAAATAAGGATTAATTTATAAATAGAAAAACTGAAATAAAATAATAAATCTTTTAGGAAAGGGCCGGAAGGTAAACCGGTCGAAAAGGGAGCGTTTAATATGAATATTCATGAATATCAGGCAAAAGAGTTGTTTAAAAAATACGGGATACCTGTTCCGGATGGAGCAGTGGCCTTTACGGTTGATGAGGCTGAAGAGACAGCAGAGAGGCTCGGTTATCCTGTTGTTGTAAAAGCGCAGATCCATGCAGGCGGAAGAGGCAAGGGCGGCGGAGTTAAACTGGCCGGTTCTGCCGACGAATTAAAGTCCGCAGCAGGTGAAATTTTGGGGATGGATCTGGTAACACATCAGACCGGCCCTGAGGGTAAAACCGTAAAGAAAATACTGGTTGAACAGGGTCTGAATATTAAGAAGGAATTATATCTCAGCATTATTCCGGACAGGGTTACTGCAAAGATCGTTATAATGGCCAGCGAGGCCGGCGGTATGGATATTGAAGAGGTAGCTGAAAAGAACCCCGAAAAAATTATAAAGGTATTTATTGATCCGTTGATCGGAATTCAGGCCTTTCACTGCAGAGAAGCGGCATTCGGATTGAACCTTTCTCCTGGGCCTATGAAGCAGTTGAATGCAATTCTGAAAAATCTCTATGAACTTCTGGTCCATTATGACTGTTCTCAGGTGGAGATAAATCCTTTAATAATAACCGAGGATGACAATGTCATAGCACTGGATGCTAAAATAAATTTTGATGACAATGCCTTATATCGTCATAAGGATATACTTGAATACAGAGACATCGACGAAGAGGATCCGCTTGAAGTGGAAGCTTCGAGGTTTAATCTGAATTATATAAAGATGGACGGCAATGTCGGCAATATGGTTAACGGCGCGGGGCTGGCAATGGCTACAATGGATATAATAAAACAGGTTGGAGCGGAGCCGGCAAATTTTCTCGATGTTGGCGGCGGAGCGTCTGCAGAGATGGTGGAAAACGGCTTCAGGATCATTCTCAGCGATAAGAATGTGAAGGGAATTCTTATCAATATTTTCGGCGGTATTTTAAGGTGCGATATTCTTGCTAAGGGCGTGGTGCAGGCAGCAGAAAAGATCGGCATCAATGTGCCGGTTGTAATAAGGATGGAAGGAACAAATGTTGACGAGGGAAGAAAGATCCTTGCCGAATCGGGATTGAACCTCATTACGGCAGTTGATCTTAAAGATGCGGCTAATAGAGTAGCGGAAATCGTAAAGTAGTAAAGTAATAGTATCGAAAAGAGCTGACATTAAAAATGAAATATTGGAAAAGAGGGATATAAAAAGTGAGTATATTTGTTGATAAAAACACAAGGCTTTTGGTTCAGGGAATTACCGGTAAGGAAGGTTTGTTCCATACCACTCAGTGCATTGCCTACGGCACAAATGTTGTTGCAGGCGTTACTCCGGGCAAAGGAGGCCGGCAGGTTGAAAATGTGCCTGTATTCAATACTGTTAAAGAAGCAGTGAGTAAGACCGGAGCAAACTGCAGTATGATCTTTGTGCCGCCGGCATTTGCCGCAGATGCCGTAATGGAAGCTGCCGATGGCGGAATAGAACTTGTTGTTGCCATAACAGAGGGAATTCCTGTAATGGATATGATAAAGGTTAAGAATTTTCTTGCCGGCAAAAAGACGAGATTGATCGGCCCAAATTGTCCCGGGATAATTACGCCGGGTCAGTGCAAAGTAGGCATTATGCCTGCTCCCATACATAGGCCCCACGGGCCCATTGGCGTTGTTTCACGTTCGGGAACCCTGACATACGAGGTTGTCAAACAGCTTACGCTGAAGGGTATAGGCCAGTCAACATGTGTGGGCATAGGCGGAGATCCTGTAAACGGCACTAACTTTATTGACTGTCTTGACGCTTTTCAGAAAGACCCCGATACAAAAGGAATAGTTATGGTTGGAGAGATCGGCGGTACTGCCGAAGAAGAGGCTGCGGATTTTATAGTGAAAAATGTTGATAAACCGGTTGTCGGTTTTATTGCAGGATTAACCGCTCCTCCGGGAAGGCGGATGGGGCATGCCGGAGCGATCATCAGCGGGAGCAGCGGAACAGCGCAGGGTAAAATATCAAAAATGAAGGGATGCGGCATTCGTGTCTGTGAAGATCTCGGCGCTTTTGGAGATCTATGCGAAGAGGTTTTCAGGTTTTAGAGACAGTAAAAGAATGTAAAAAAATAATTTTTTTTTTAATTGACCGTAAGGGACAGTATATATAATGATCACATTTACAAAAATAGTCATTAAAAGTAAAATAATACTGTTTCTTTTTCTACAAAAATTCATTAAATAATAATACATCAATCTGACAATTAAATTGGAGAGATAATATGATAAAAGAAAAAATTTCAAAATTATCAGAAATGAGAAAGGAAGCAAAGCTTGGAGGAGGCAAAGAGCGTATTGAAAAGATACATTCGGCTAACCGCCTCACAGCAAGAGAGCGGATTGATCTTCTCGTTGATAAAGGCAGTTTTGAAGAGTTTGATATGTTCAAACTGCATCGTTGTGTTGATTTCGGCATGGAAAATAAAAAAACGCTGGGAGACGGTATCGTGACTGGCCACGGCACAGTTGACGGCAGAGTAGTTTGTCTATTTTCATTTGATTCAACAGTTCTTGGCGGTTCCCTGTCAAAAACAATTTCGGAAAAGATTTGTAAAGTAATGGAACTGGCGGCTAAGATCGGGGCGCCTGTAATAGGGCTTCAGGATTCGGGCGGTGCAAGAATTCAGGAAGGTATTGAAAGTCTTGCAGGATATGCGGATATTTTCCTGAGAAATGTAATGTATTCCGGTGTTATCCCTCAAATATCGGGAATGTTCGGCCCCTGTGCCGGTGGTGCGGTATATTCACCTGCCCTGACAGATTTCAATATAATGGTAAGAGGGACAAGCTACATGTTCATTACCGGGCCCAAGGTGGTACAGTCAGTTACCGGTGAACAGGTCAGCACTGAAGAACTTGGAGGTGCCGGCATTCATAACGAACGGTCAGGCGTTGCTCATTTCGGTGCCGATAATGACCAGGATGCCATTGAAAAGATTAAGAGGCTGTTATCTTTTCTTCCGTCCAATAATATGGATGATCCTCCGCTTATTGATTGTTCGGATCCGGCAGACAGAAAAATCCCGCAGCTTGATACAATAGTGCCTGACAACCCCAATCAGCCTTATGATATGAAAGAGGTAATTAGAACAATTCTTGACAATAATGATTTTATGGAAGTGCAGGAAGGGTATGCCCAGAATATAATTGTAGGTTTCGGGCGTCTTAACGGAAAAACCGTAGGAATTGTTGGAAATCAGCCAAATGTTCTGGCAGGAGTACTTGATATTAATGCTTCGGTTAAAAGCGCAAGATTTGTCAGATTCTGCGATGCATTTAATATTCCGATTATAACATTTGTCGATGTGCCCGGTTTTATGCCCGGAACGGTTCAGGAATACAACGGGATCATCCGGCACGGAGCAAAATTGATCTATGCTTATGCCGAGGCTACGGTTCCGAAGTTAACTGTTATTACAAGGAAAGCATACGGCGGGGCTTACTGTGTTATGAGCTCCAAACATATGAGAGGAGATATAAACTATGCATGGCCGACAGCGGAAATATCCGTTATGGGGCCCAGCGGCGCAGTAGAGATCATATTCAGAAAGGATATTATGAATGCTCCTGAAAATGAGAGAGACGCGGTAAAAAAACAGAAAGAAGACGAATATACGGAAAAGTTTGCCAATCCGTATCGCGCTGCTGCAGCAGGCTATGTAGATGATGTTATTGATCCGAGCAGTACAAGATTCAGGCTTATCAGAGCGCTGGAGATGCTGGAAACAAAGCATGAAAAAAATCCACCCAAAAAGCATGGGAATATACCACTTTAAAGGCAGGACATTATGGACACTATTTTTACGGAATTTATGCAAAAGATTCAGGCCGGAAGCGGTTTTACTCTGTCAATTGTGGGTATGACTGTGGTTTTCATTGGTCTGATCACCCTGTTTGTCACAATGATCATACTGCAAAAAGTAATGACTCATTTTAACGGGAAAGGGCAATCCCTATCCGAACCTGCGGCTGAAGCTCCTGAAGAGGATGACGAGATCAATATGGACGAAGCTGCAGCAGCAATTGCCATAGCCTTTAAACTTCATACTGTTAAAAACAGTCATAAGAATATCACTATAAAAAGAGTATCCAGGTCGTTATGGAAAGAATCGAAACGTGCACTTGCAATGGAACGATTATAACATAAGGGCAAATAATTTACTCAGAGGTAAGAAATGGAAATTTACAATTTTAATATTAATAACAATCCTTATGAGGTTAAGATAATTTCAATAAAAGGCGCTCTTGCCGTTGTTGAAGTAAACGGCGTTGAGTACAGTGTTGATATATCCGATATCGGCGATTTGGAAATGCCTGCCGCAACTGTTGTGAGAGAGCAGGCAGCAACAAAATCTACGCCGCAAAAAACAGCGGCTGTGGCTTCGGCAGTGCAGCCTCAGCAGAGTGCTCCGCAGCCTGCAGCCGGAGGAGATAATATTGTCTCGCCCATGCCCGGCCAGGTTATTAAGGTACTTGTATCTGAAGGTGACGTCATTAAAACAGGCGATGTTGTAGTAACAATTGAAGCTATGAAAATGGAAAATCAGGTAAGAGCAACAAAGGACGGCACAGTACAAAAAATTCTGGTAAGCGAAGGAGATGTTGTTGCAGAAGGCGCTCCTTTGATCTCTCTGGGAGGTTAAACTATGTGGTCTGATTATGTACAGGTTTTTCATTTCTCAGGTTACTACAATGTAACTGCGGGTCATATTGTTATGATCCTTGTTGCATTTTTTTTTCTTTATCTGGGAATAGCTAAAAAGTATGAGCCTCTGCTTCTTGTTCCTATCGGTTTTGGAATTATTGTGGGGAATATTCCCTTTGTGGAAGGGATGAGGCTCGGTATATATGAAACAGGCAGTATACTGAATTACCTATATTTCGGCGTAACATCAGGCGTATATCCTTCTCTGATCTTTCTCGGGATCGGAGCAATGACCGATTTCAGTGCGCTCCTTTCAAATCCGAAGCTGGTCCTGCTTGGAGCAGCAGCGCAATTTGGAATATTTATAACGCTTATAGGCGCCCTTGTTCTCGGTTTTACTCCTAAAGAAGCGGGCGCAATAGGAATAATAGGCGGAGCGGACGGGCCCACCGCGATATTCTTGAGCTCAAAACTGGCTCCTCATCTCCTTGGAGCCATTGCAATTGCGGCTTATTCATATATGGCCCTTGTTCCGGTCATTCAGCCGCCTATTATGAAACTGCTCACTTCCAGGGAAGAGCGGCTGATCAGAATGCAGCCGTCGCGCGAAGTTTCAAAACGTGAAAAGATTCTCTTCCCCATAATAGGCACAATAGTCTGCTGTTTTGTGGCGCCGGGGGCTCTTGTTCTTTTGGGGATGCTTTTTTTCGGTAACCTGTTAAAGGAATCTCTTGTTACCGAAAGGCTTGCCCAGACTGCAAGAACGGCGCTTATTGACATTGTAACAATTGTTCTCGGATTTTCCGTAGGCGCGTCAACACAGGCAGTCAGGTATATTGAGATAAACGGCGAAATGGTGAATAAAGGTTTTTTAACACCGGGTTCAATTAAAATATTTATTCTGGGCGCGCTTTCTTTTGGAATTGCAACTGCATCGGGCGTTATCTTTGCAAAGATTATGAATCTCTTTCTGTCAAAAGAGAGAAAAGTTAATCCTTTGATCGGCGCTGCCGGAGTATCAGCCGTTCCCGATTCTGCGAGAGTTGTTCAGCATGTCGGACATGAGGAAGATCCTCATAATTTTCTCCTTATGCATGCAATGGGCCCCAATGTTGCGGGTGTTATCGGTTCGGCAATAGCAGCCGGTGTTCTATGGTCAAAGCTTGTTCAGTAATTGATTTGTTGATATTTTTCAGGACAAAAAAACCCGGCATTGTCGGGTTTTTTAATTCATACTCAGGAGTATCTGTTTAATAGGCCTGCAAGGTATGTATCCATTATGAGATGAATGATGTGATGCATAACACAGAAAACAAGGGCAAGCCCGAATTGAGGGAACAGCGTTACCTGAATAACTATGGAAAGAGCCAGTGTTTTCTGGATACCCATTAATACAACGCTTTCCCTTTTCCTCTTTTCCAGTTTCAGTGTTTTTATAGTAAATAATGATATAAATATCATTGCCGTATGAAAAAGGATCACGATCATAAGTACAGTCCATAAATCGCTTCCCCGTTCCATAATTAATGATCTGGCATGTGATATTCCCATCCATACAACACCTGCCACAAGAATAAGATTTATTATTTGAAATATTGATCTGTATTTTTCAATAAGAGAGGAACCTCTGCGTTCCGAATAGTATTTGAATGACATACCGGCAACCAGCGGCAATAGAACATAAAGAGCAATTTTTACCATCATTGCAGTTTTATCAATTGATACTGAAATGGAATTCCCTGCATAGCTTAGCAATAATGAAAGGGTTACAGGAATTGTAAATACGGCAAGACTATTTGATATAATTGTGATGAGCAAAGCATGAGCAATATTTCCTCCGGCAAAGCCAGTCATAACTACGCCGCTGCTCAGAGTTGTGGGCATTACTGAAACAAGGAATAGTCCGATTTTGATGTCCTCAATTAGGGGCAGTTTACTGATAAGATAACCTGCCAGAGGGGCGGCAATGAAAATCAGGATCAGAGATATAATAATCCCTCTGATATCTTTAATGCCCGATTGTACCTGTTCAATATTCAGTATCAGCCCGGAGCAGAAAAATATTAAAAAGATTATCGAATCGGTTCCCAGTTTTTCCTTTAAAAGTTTACCCATAGCGGATACGGTTTCCGTTGTATCGCCGAGAGTTATGCTAATAAGAAGTATGAGGCTGAAAAGAAACCAGTTTTTTTTTATGAAATTCAGCAATGATGCTCCTCTTTTTTGCTCATTATATTATATAAAAAATGCCTGAATCGACTAATATAATTGACATGTCTGCGAACATAAAATTTTATATATCAAAAAGCATCGATTTTGTCCCTTGACAAGGGCCAAAATCCTGATCAGATCATATACCGATTCATTTGATATAGAAATTTTCAATGACGATCGGTATAGTAATAAATAGAATAGGGGCACTTTATGTCAACAAAGATAGAATATTCGGAATTTTAAATGAAGATGGAAATTTTTTATGGAATTGTCCGACAGCTTACTTCCTTCTGAAATTGTGCTATCCTTAAATACGGAAATTTTCGGCAGAAGGGACATTTTTTACTTTGACACTACAGATTCAACCAATGTTATTGCAGAGCAAAAAGGATATGAGGGGATGCCTGAGGGCACGCTGGTTATAGCCGACAATCAGAGTAAAGGCAGGGGAAGAAGCGGAAGATACTGGTTTTCTCCTGAGAAAAAGGGGATCTATATGTCATTAATATTGAGGCCCCGTTTACTGTCAGCGGATATTCCTAAAATTACTCTGATGACTGCTGTTGTTGCTGCGGAATCCATTTCGAAATTATATGACGTTGACATAAGAATTAAATGGCCCAACGATATACTCGTGAATGAGAAAAAAATTGCCGGAATATTAACTACAATGAACAGAGATTACAATGCCGAGAGGTTCATAGTTGTTGGAATAGGAATAAATGTTAATACGGAATATAATGAATTTCCTGATGAAATAAGATCAATTGCAACTTCTCTTTTTATAGAAACAGATATTGCAGCCGGAAGAACAGCCCTTGTCCAATCAATACTTGAATTATTTGAATATTATTACGGTTTATTTCAATCATCTGATTTCGGCCCGATTATGAGCAAATGGAAAGAACTGTCGCAAATAGTCGGTAAAAATGTTCAAATTGATCTTATCAATAATTCTATAACAGGAGAAGTCATTGATATTGATAGTAAAGGTTTCTTATTAGTAAAGAACAGCGCAGGAAAACTTTAAAGAATTATTTCAGGTGAAGTGATAAAGATCTGGCCATAGGCGGGTCAATATATCCGATCAGGAATTAATTTAAAATTTTTTGATTTGACAAAAATGTAAAAATAATCATCTTTATTGTAACCGAGGAGATTATGAAAAGTACTGCTTATTTATGGAATGAAATATATCTTCAGCATGAAACCGGGCCTTTCCATCCTGAAAAACCGAAGCGTCTTTCTGCAATTAACAGGGTGGTCAAAAAGGCTGACTGGTATAATGATCTATTAATGGTGAAACCGGTTTTGCCTGAATTGGAACATATTGAATCTATTCATTCAAAAGAGTATATCAGCCGGGTTAAAAAAACCGTTGAGAAGGGCAAAAAGTACCTGGATTCGCCCGATACTGCGATTTGCGAAAAGTCTTATGAAGTTGCCCTCTATGCAGTTGGGGGAGCGCTGGGAGTCTGCGATATGGTAATGAAGGGTGAAGCAAAAAACGGTTTCTGCGCGGTGCGGCCGCCTGGTCATCATGCGGAATATGATTATGCAGCAGGATTCTGCTTATTCAATAATATTGCAATTGCCGCAAGGTATATTCAGAGAGAGTACGGGGTAAAAAAAATTGCAATAGTTGACTGGGATGTTCACCATGGCAACGGCACTCAGCACTCCTTTGAATCCGATAATTCAATATTGTTTATCAGCCTCCATCAATATCCTCATTACCCCGGAACTGGCTCAAAAGATGAAACCGGAAAGGGCAAAGGCGAAGGCTTTACGCTTAATATTCCCATGCACGCTGGCAGTGACGATGTGGATTATATGAATGCCTTTAAGAGGTTAATAATTCCCGCATTAAATAAATTTGAGCCTGAAGTTATTCTCATCTCAGCAGGATTTGACGGGCATTTTTCTGATCCCCTTTCATCAATTGATCTTTCAACCGATGCTTATTACGAGTTTACAAAATTGATCATGGATACTGCGTGTAAACATTCGCAGGAGAGAATAATTGCTTTCCTTGAGGGGGGATACAATTTAACTGCCCTGGCCGATTCCGTTGAAAAAGTTATTGGCGCATTGAGCGGTTATTAGGTTTTAAATTTTATTAAGTCATTCTTTCTGTCTTTGGAGAATAAAATGAAATCTGTCAAAAAAAATAGAACGGTTATATTTATCGTTTATGTAATATCTTCTTTTTTATTAATTATAGCATCTTATTCAAAGTCAGGGCATTATCAACTTTCAAGATTTGTTAAACCTGAGATATGTTCGGGCTGCCACGAAGGGATCTATAATCAGTGGCGCTATTCTATGCACAGTCTGGCCCTTGTAGATCCGGTTTATAAAAAAGTAGCCTCTTATTTTCTTAAAGGACTTACTGTAAAAGATGAAATTTTAGAAGCAGAATCCTGTCCCAAGTGTCATACTCCAATCGGGTATATGACCGGATTGCCTGTGAAAACATCTGAGGAGAAACAAAAACTTCCTGATATTGCTGTAAAGGGGATACAATGCGATTTCTGCCATTCTGCAACCGGCGCTGAAAGGAACTATAACAACAGTATAGCTGTTGAACCCGGTTTTGGGGAGGATAATCCGGGCACAAAACGCGGGCCCTTTAAAGATTCCGATTCAGAGTACCATGATTCGGCATATTCAAAATTTCATACAGAATCTAAAATTTGCGGAACCTGCCATAATGTAAGGCATGTTGTATACGGCACAAAGCTTGAATCAACCTATGATGAATGGCTTAAGGGGCCCTATAATTCGGATGACCCTAAGAAAAGAATTACATGCCAAGGGTGCCACATGTACCAGAGGCTCGGATACCCTGCAACAGGGTCAACTGAGAGGCCAAAAAATCCCGGTTCTGCCTCCGATTTCAGCAAAAAACGGGAGCATATTTTTACACACTATTTTGTGGGCGGCAACGGTTTTGTTCCATCTCTTTTCAACGATAAGATCAGGCTGAAAATGGCTGAGGAGAGACTTAAAAATGCTGCTGAACTGTCCATTGATGCATCGGGTATTAAAGATTACAAATTGGTTATCAATATTAAGAATTCCGGCGCAGGGCATTATCTTCCTACGGGGCTTACAAATGTTCGTCAGATGTGGCTTGAGATCAGTATTACTGACCATAAAAGAAGAGTTGTCTATAGGAGCGGCAGAACCGATAAAAACGGTTATATTACCGAAGGCACTATAATTTATAACACTGTTTTTGGAGATGGTAAGGGAAAACCGGTTGTTAATATATCAAAGGCCAGAGAGATTTTATCGGATAAGAGGATCCCTCCTATGAAAACAGTAAGTGAAACTATAAAATTACCTTCCGGCAGGTACAGGTATATCAATGTAAATATTAAACTCCTTTACCGCAGTGTGCCTCAGAGATCACTGGATTCTCTCATGGGCAGGGGCAAGGTGAAATTTCCCGTTATCACTATGGAAGAGTTGAATAAAAAAGTTATTTGGAATTGATGATGCCCTCTCTGTATGTCATTCCGTTTTTCTTGTTGATATCTTAAATGGAAGGTAAAGAGGACAAAAGCTTAAAAAGCTTGATAATAAAAATGCAATTGCAAATATTCCCAGAATAACTGCCGCTATGCCTGAAATCTGACCTGAAATGTAGAGGATGGCAATTATAACTGCAAGAAGTGTTCTTACGGTTCTGTCAATGCTGCCCATATTTTTTTTCATTCTGATTCCCCTGTAAAACATTAATAGTATATATTATATGATAATAAAAAATATAAAAGTTTCAAATTTAATATTAATTCAAAGAGCCCTCTTAAATTGCCGAGAATAAAGATATATAAAGTAATGGAATTATATTTTAAAAAGAAAAAAATAGTATAAAATATAAAATAAAAATGGAACTTTTTTTAACGATTTTCGGTCAAACAGTCAAATCAAATCAAAGTTAAAAAGGGATTTTAAAATGAGAAAAGGAAATTTAAGTAAAATTACAATGATTTCAACAGGCGGATTGACGCTCCTTTTTCCGGCATTGCTTTTCGCAGATTGGGGATACGGATGCTGGGGAAATGATTACTGGTTTGGTTCTAATCACTGGTTTGGCGGAGGTATATTTATGTTTTTAATAAGTTTGGTGATAATAGCGCTGGCTGTATTTTTTTTCTATAATTTTTCTAAGAACAAAAATTTTGCAGGCAGTAACAGCCCTCTGGAGATAGTTAAGATGAGATATGCAAGAGGGGAGTTGACAAAAGAAGAATTTGAAAAAATGAAGTCGGAACTCGGTTAGATATTATCATGGTATCAAGGGAGTTTGCCTTATGAAAAATGTAATGATCATGATTTTCACAGCAGGGATCCTGCTGAGTCTCATTCCGGATTCACTTGCTCAGATGGGCCCCGGTGGTAGAATGAGACACGGTATGGGTATGGGGCCAGGCAGAGGATACGGTCCTATGATGCACAGCAGTTCGGGCCCAATGATGAAAGGCAAGTGTTATGGAAATCAGGAATTTATGAGACAAAAGTTAAATCTCACAGAGGATCAGATAAAACGGATAAGTGATATCAACGGGAAGTATATGGGCAAACTCCTTCGGTTCCGCGATAAATTGATTCCCGGAAAGAAAAGGCTGAAAAGGATGCTGTTAAAAGAAAAACTCAATTTCAATAAGATCCGTGCAGTACTTAAGGAGATATCCGATATAGAAATTGAAATCAGACTGCTCAAAATAAGGCAAAGACTGGAAATAGAGAAAGTTTTTACACCTTCTCAAAGGAGAAATTTAAAAAGGGGAAGATTGCTGGACCGGACTGAAAATGACTGAGAAGGAGTTCGCTGAAATAATAAATTCAACCAAAGGGGTTGTTTTATCGGCCATTGAGAAGAATCTTTCAGGGAGATTTTATTATGCAATTGACGATATTGTTCAGGAGACTTACATCAGGGCCTATAACAGTATTGTTAAGGGTAAGTTCAGAGGAGATTCGTCGATTGAAACATGGCTTTATAGAATTGCGCGGAATGAATCGCTGAGAATGGGAGAAAAACTTGGAAGGGAAGAGAAAAAATTTCAGAAGTCGGTTCAGGAATTTCAGCAGAAGGAGCGGCCCGACAATAGTTTCCCGGACGAGGATATAGAAGAGCTCCGGCAGAAGATCAATAGGCTGCCTTCAATATACCGCGATGTGATGGAACTGTTGTCAAAGGGATACAGTGAAAAGGAGATCGCTGAAAAACTTGATATTAAGAAAGGAACCGTTAAGTCAAGGATATGGAGAGGGAGGGAAATGCTGCAAAAACTTTATGCGGAGGAAACAATATGAACAGTAAAAACTATGATGAAATAATGAGAGACGAGATAAAAATGCGTATGGAGAGCGATGTTTGGAATTACAGGATTGCTTCCGGAGTTTTTGAGAAGAAGAGGAGATCAAGAAAACTGGTTATCCTTTCCTCTTCCATATCATCTCTTGCTGCTGCAGCGTTGGTTCTGGTTATTATACTTTTTGGGATCGATAAACCTCCTGTTGCTCAATATGAAGAGTTTCTTACAAAACAGATAGAGGGCACATACAACGATGTATTTAATACGGAAACACGCCGGAAAACAGCATACGGGGATTATCATCCTATTTCAAATCAAATTATTGGAACATATAATGATGTTTTTGATAAAAGTGTTCAGCTTACAAAGAATGATGCTGTAAATGTTGAAATATTAATGGCCAGTGAAATCGATTCGGTTATTGATGAAGCGTTAACTATGCGGTAGATTGATCTTATATGCTTAAAATGAGAAGGTCTGCAATTTTAAGCTGCCCCTCCACTTTAACGGCAACAACTTCTGATTTTTTTAACGCTTTTCTATCCCCTTTTATCACATAATAGATTATGTCAATTTTAAAGTAATTGAAACCGCGGTCTTTTATATTCCTGGGAATTACTTTAAAGTATTTGATCTTTAAATTATCGTTAATAATTGTTCCGATATTTTTATTCCACTTCTCTTTAAATTCCTTAAACTTTTGGTTGAACTCTTTGCGCGCCCCGGACAGCTCCTTCGGATTTTTGATCAGTTCTTTTGTTTCCTTATCGAGTGCGGAATTTGTTTTTAAGAGTTTAATGAATTCATTAAAATTTTTTCCGTTAAAGAATATATTGGACATATCCTTAAAATATATCCTGTATTTTAAGCCTTTGATGAATTCTCTTCCCAGCTCTTCGGGTGAAGTTACACTGTGCAGTGCTCCCGGCACTGTTGTGAGTGCTATAGTAAAATAAATAATTACAATTTTTCTCAACTGAGTTTGCCTCTGTAATTATATCAAAAAGCATCGATTTCGCCCCTTGACAAAGGGCAAAATCCTGATCAAATCATATACCGATTCATTTAATATAGAAATTTTGAATGATGATCGGTATATCATAAAAAATTATCAAACCGGATAACAGGTCTGTTGATTTTAGTCAAGGAATTAGCATAAAAGATCATAATAATTTTTACTTTGTCAATATTGACGGCAATATTGCCCGAACATATAAGTAAAATGTTAAGTAAATCAAAAAGATAATATACATATTTTATTTCATTGACAATTTTGAAACACTATAAGTTAAATTAATTAGAACTACTTTTCTGGAGATTAAAATGTTAAAAAAATTTAGAGAACGAAAAATACATTTCATGATACTGGCGTTTCTGATAGGATTGTTTTCCGGTATAAACCTGTCTTTTATGGCTTCTGCAAAGGAGCCTGTGCATAAATATTTAGACTATTTTCACAAGGTCTATCAAATCATAAGATCTGAGTACGTTGAAGTTCCCAATAACAGAGAGATTTTTTTAGGAGCAATAAAGGGGATGATCAGATCGTTAAATGACCCCTTTTCCAGATTTCTTGATGAAAAGTCCTTTGCCGATCTGAATGAAATTACCACAGGGAAATTTGTAGGAGTGGGCATTGTGATTACGATTCGTGACGGCGAGGTTATTGTTATATCTCCCATAGACGATTCGCCTGCAAAAAAGGCAGGCATTAAAGCCGGAGATATTATTACCAGAGTAAACGGGATTTCCATAAAGAATAAGAAATTATCCGGAATTGTGAAAATGATAAAGGGTCTTCCTCAGACAAAAGTTAAGCTATATATCAAAAGAGAAGGCTTTGACGACGAGCTGGTCTTCGAAATTGAAAGAGCCCCGATAAAAATAAAAAGTGTTGAATACTCGATCATTAAGGATAAAAATATCGGATATATTAAAATTAAAAGTTTCGGTTCTGGAACAGCTATAGACGTAGCAAAAGCTTTAAATAATATTAATAAAAATAACATTGATAAGATCGTTCTGGATCTGAGGTATAACCCCGGAGGATTGCTGCAGGCTGCTATAGCCGTTTCCGATCTTTTTCTGAAAAAAGGGGCAATTATAGTTTCCACAAGAGGAAGGAAAGGATCCGGAAGAGAGAGGATCTTCAGATCTGAAAATGACCCGCTCTATAAGGGCAAAATGTTTGTTCTTGTCAATCGCGGCAGCGCATCAGCATCGGAGATCTTATCAGGGGCAATAAGAGACAATAAAAGAGGATACCTCTTAGGAGAAAAAACCTTCGGCAAGGGGTCTGTGCAAAAAAAATATGATCTTGAAGAAAAGATCGGAGTTGCCATAACCATAGCAAAATATTACACGCCTTCGGGAGAACTTATACATAAAAGAGGTATAAAACCGGATATCGTTATACATGGATACAAAATGTCAAAAGAGGATACAATTAATCTCAAAACGATCAGAAGTAAAAAACTGCTGGATCATTTTGCGAAAAAGGGCATGGAATACAATGATGAGACTAAAAAGAGGTTTATGCAATTTTTGCTGTCAAAAAAATTGAAGCTTACTGAAAGAACTGCAAATTTTATATTAAAAAACAGAATTAACAGATATAAAAAACAGGTTCTCTATGATTTGGAGTTTGACAAGCAGTTGACAACCGCAATAGAGAAGCTTGTTGGTTCGGATAAGTATTGAAGCGGGCAGTCAGATTGAAAAGAGACAATTAATTGATTATGGGAAAAGATATTTTTGGGATCGGTCTGGAAAGCTCCTGTGATGAAACTGCAGTATCAATTGTAAAAAACGGGAAGGATATTTTATCGAATATTATTTTCAGTCAGATTGACCTTCATAGAATTTACTACGGAGTTGTTCCGGAAATTGCTTCAAGGTCGCACCTTGAGACAATGAATCTGCTGATTGAAAAGGCGCTGAAGGAGGCAGGGATTGGTTTTGCCGATCTGGATTATTCGGCAGCAACAAACAGACCCGGACTTGTGGGTTCTTTATTGATGGGGCTTCAATCTGCCAAGGTGATCTCTTATACCCTGAAAATTCCATTGATCGGGATCAATCATCTCGAGGCGCACTTGTATGCTCCCTTTCTTGAGGGGCGAGAGTTCTTTTATCCCTTTATAGGCCTGCTGATTTCAGGGGGCAATACGATTCTCTATAATGTGAGAGGTATAGGAGATATGGAAATAATCGGTAAGACTGCCGACGATGCTGTGGGGGAAGCCTTTGATAAAGTTGCAAAATTTCTTGATATCGGTTATCCGGGCGGGCCTGCTGTGGAAAATCTGTCTAAAAAGGCTGTTAAAAAGAATGTAAAGCTGCCAAGGATCTTACAGGAAACAGAGGATTACAGATTTTCATACAGCGGTATTAAAACTGCTGTTATTAATTATGTAAAAGAGAATCCGGATATTGATAAAGCAGAAGTTGTTTTCAGCTTTCAGGAAAGAGCGCTTGAAATTTTGTCAAGACATGTTTTTGCAGCAGCGCGTGAACGGAGTATAAAGAATATTATTGTTGCAGGCGGCGTAGCATGCAATGGCAGGTTAAGAGAATTGCTGATGAATAATAAAGAAGAGGAAGAATCGGTAATAATACCTTCCCCTGTACTTTGTACGGATAATGCAGCTATGGTTGCCGGATTGGGATATCAATATTTTATGAAGAATAGGCATGACAATCTTGATGTAGATGTCAAAGCAAGATTGTAATGTGAGCAGATCCATAAAGGAGGAGACTTATGGCGGAAAAAAAAGGCGAATCATACAATAACCTTATTGATATTTGTATTGAATTTGAACTTGATCCCAATCTGGGCGGCAATTCCGGAGATATGTTTAAAAAACTGCTGGCAGATTATTTCTTTAAAAATGAATGCGCTGTGAGTAAACAGATGGAACAATTTTTTGAAAACTTTGAAGCGCCGGACTTTCTCAATGAGATGAATAATCTCCTTGATATTGAGATCAGTAAACTGGCTGAATATGTAAACGGTGAAACGATTAACGATTCTTTGGCGGGTAAGATCATGCTTTCAAAAGTTTATCTGAAGAATTTTTATCCGGGGCAAAATCCTTCTTTCGGCGCTCTTCCCGAGGATATCAAATTTGAGCTTGTGGATAAGATAAAAGAAAAAAACAGTACGATAATCGCCGCTTTTGAAAAGATGAAAAAGGATCGGGAAGCCGATAAAAACAGAAAGATTATCACGCTTATTTCGCTTATCATTAAAAACCTCTATATTAAAACGGGACGCCCTTTAAATAAACTGCATGAACCGGCGGAAAAGATCATCAGGGAAATTTTTCCTAATGCCGATGAAAAATTTTTGGCAAATCAGAAGCAATTGGCGGATATCAATGACGATACGAAAATAAAAGAGCTGATAAAAACGTTTTTTATGATAAAACAATACAAAGATATTGAGGAAATAGGAGAACTCTATAAAAAAGAACTTGATAGATATAAGAGAAGAGCATTGCGGTTTTAGATGGATTTTATCGCATTCAAAATGTTAAAAGCAGAAAATAGAGATATATTTCAATTTAATTTATATTTAAAACGGAAAAGGTAAAGTAATCATAATGGACTTTGCAGAGGAAAAAACTCCGGGAGGCATATTAATAAAGATCCTTCTTAACAAATGGCAGTTTCTTGCTTTTGACTCAAAGGGAAGGTCCATATACAGGGATGATGAAGGCAGAAATATGATCCATCATGTCCCCATAATTATCTTTCTCGGAAAGAAGATCAATTTCAAAAGAGATTATGAGAAGGAATACCACCTGTTAAAAATAAGAAAGGGAAATATTATTGTACCATATATTGATACCAAAACTCATGAGACGAAATACTTATTTATTCCCACTGATAAAAAGATTGATCTTATTCCTGTAAGAATGTTCTATACTGAAAGTGTTGCCAGAATGGTCAAAGAGATAGATATAACAATGAAACCAGATTATTGCATCATAGATGACGAAATTACACAGAATGATATTATCATAGTCAAGAACAGATATAAAATAGACGAAGAAAATATTTTTAGGATTGCCGATTCGGATGAGAATAAAAGCAGCGGCTCAAAAGAAGAAAAGGAAATAAAAGAAGTAAATATTAATATGCTTTCCACTAATCCGGTGTATCTTGCTCTTGTTCATCTGCGGAAAAAGGATATCTCAAAGATCAACCAGCTTTTACTGGATTTTGAAATTACCGAACTTGATACCGAATATATTTTGACTTTTATCAATGACTATATAGAAGAGTTCACTAAAAAAAATTCCGGAGACAAGAGTATTTATATGCTGAAGGATCTGCTTAATCTTTACAGCTTTTACAGATTTCTTCTTCAGAGAGATGACGAAAAGATCAAAGAGATAGTGAATTCACTGTCGGATTTAAAAGAGATCGCTTCATATAAAACTCTCATATCCAAAGTAAAATCTCTCTATCCGGGCAGTGACGACCAGATTCTTTTTACAGAGTATGAGAACATTATTGCCGATAAATGGGAAGAATTAAAAGAAGAGGCAAGCGGCTAAAAATATATCAAAAAGCATCGATTTTGTCCCTTCGCAAAGGGCAAAATCCTGATCGGATCATATACCGATTTATGTAATATGGAAATTTTCAATGATGATAGGTATAATAAATTTATCTGATAATTAAGCAACTGTTATGAAAAACAAAATAGTCCTGTGGGGCATTATCTCGGTTTTGACGTTTACGGCAAGTGTGGTCGGAGGGGAGACTTGGTGGGGGTTATATTTCACTGATCCTCCTTTTGGATATAGAAAGCGCTTATATAAGAACCCCGAATCTGAGTTGAATAATTTGATTAAAGGAGCAAGAAGGTCAATTTATGGAGCTTTTTATGAAATATCATCTCCGTCGGTTACAGAATCTTTGATTGATGCAAAAAACAGAGGTATAGAAATAAAACTTGTCACTGAAAAGGATAACTCATCCGGAATAGAGATCGATAAACTTTTACGGGCCGGAATTGTCATTAAGACAGATAACCGTAAAGGGTTGATGCATAATAAATTTGCAATAATTGACCGGGAAATTGTATGGACAGGGTCCTATAACATAACAGAAAACGGATCGAAAAGGAACGACAACAATGCCATAAAAATTCGCTCTGAAAGATTAGCTGCCATATATCTTGATGAATTTAATGAGATGTTCTATAAAGGTATTTTCGGCAATAGAAAGGAGCCCGGGCCTTTTGCCCGGTTTTTTAATAATTATTACGTAAAAATCAATGGTACCAACATTAATGCTTATTTCTCGCCGGATAACAATATAGAAAAAATAATTATCAAAAGAATAAAAAAAGCAAAGAATTCTATTCACTTTATGGCCTTCTCCTTTACCAGCGACGGAATCGGTGAGGCAATAATAAAAAAATTCAATGAAGGAATAAGTGTTTACGGAATTTTTGAAAGAAAGGGCGCTCTGAGCAGATATTCGGAATATATTAAAATGAAAGTTGAAGGATTGCCTGTAAAATTAGATAAAAACAGATACATGATGCACCATAAAGTAATAATAATAGATAAAAGAGTTGTCATAACAGGTTCTTATAATTTTTCGAAGAATGCAAACAGAGTTAATGATGAAAATATTCTAATAATTGACAACATCGATATTGCCGGTAAATATTTAAGAGAATTTTATCGATTATACAGATAAGTTGAAAAACTATTAACTTTTTTCATGCCCGGATCGTATAAATAATAGACATAACCAGATTAAGAGGATCTATTATGAAATTATTACTCCGGGAAAATAAGCATGTCCTGCCGTTACAAAAATGTATTGCCGGTGATGATGTAAAAAATCTGTCTGATAGCGAACTTCTCTCCATTATACTCGGTACCGGAACAAAAAAAAACGATGTAACTGAAATTTCATTAAAAATTATAACTCAACTGGGTGGGTTGAGGGGAATATTAAATTCGGGCATTAGAGAAATTTCGAAGATCACAGGAATCGGCATTAGAAAGGCAATAAGAATTCACTCGGCATTTGAACTTGGCCGCAGGGTAATAACCGATAATGATAATAATAAAAAAATTGACTCGCCGCTTTCTGTTCGGGAACTGCTCCTTCCCGATTTCGCTGGCCTTGAAAATGAGATATTTATTGTTCTTATTATGAATAATAAGAATTACTTGTTAAAGAAGAAGATCATCTCCATGGGTACAATTTCAGAAGCAATAGTTCATCCCAGGGAAGTTTTCAGAGATGCCATACGTGAAGGAGGGTCGTCAATTATAGTTTCACATAATCATCCGTCAGGTATAACTACGCCTTCGAGTGAAGATATTAAAACGACAAAAAGAATTTCCGAAGCGGGTAAAATTATCGGTATCCCATTGCTGGA
>JAJRXZ010000004.1 GCA_024276015.1 Spirochaetota bacterium
GAAAATGTTGAGATCAAACCCGGTAATTCGCTGCCGCTTGAGAATATTCCCCTTGGGACCTTGATCTATAATATTGAACTTCATAAAGGGAGAGGCGGACAATTAGTGAGAGCGGCCGGTGTAGCCGCAATAGTAACTGCCAAAGAGGGAAACTACTGTCTTGTGAAACTGCCTTCCAGTGAGATCAGAAAAATTCATAAGGATTGTTTTGCAACCATTGGAGAGGTAGGGAATAAGGAGTTAAGCAATATAACGATCGGCAAAGCCGGAAGATCAAGATGGCTCGGCAAAAGACCGAAAGTTCGCGGTGTTGCAATGAATCCCATTGATCATCCCCACGGAGGAGGAGAAGGTAAATCATCGGGAGGGCGTCATCCTGTATCTCCGACAGGGCAGCCCACTAAAGGATATAAGACAAGAAAGAAGAACAAATACAGCGATAAATATATTGTAAGGAGAAGAAAGAAATAGTATGGCAAGATCAATTAAAAAAGGACCTTTTGTAGATATCAAGCTTTTCAAAAAGGTTGAAGAGATGAATTCTACCAATACTAAAAAAGCCATTAAAACATGGTCAAGGAGATCTACAATATTTCCTGAAATGATCGGACATACAATAATGGTGCATAACGGCAAAAATTTTATCCCTGTATATATAACTGAAAATATGATTGGACATAAACTGGGGGAGTTCGCCCCCACTCGTACATATAGAGGACATACAAGTAAAGACGATAAGATCGCAAAGAGGAAAAAGTAATGGAGGCCAGAGCAATATCTAAATTCAACAGGATATCGGCAAGTAAAGTCAGACTTGTCGCAAATGAGATAAGAGGATATTCACTTCCTGAAGCTATAGACGTATTAAAAGCTATGCCCAAAAAAGGAGCTAAATTAATATTGAAGGCATTATATTCGGTGGGCGCAAATGCAAAGTATATGAACCCCGATGTTTTGGAAAATTCTTTATATATTAAAAAGATATGTATTGACGAAGGCCCTACGTTAAAGAGATTCCGGCCGAGAGCGCGGGGCAGAGCATCGAGAATCAGAAAAAGAACGAGCAATATACTGATTGTACTATCAGATGAAAACTAAAAGATAAGGATATCGATAATGGGTCAGAAGGTAAATCCAAACGGGCTGAGACTGGGTATAACAAGAACATGGGATTCAATCTGGTATGAAGACAAAAAAAGCTATGCAAAAAATCTTCATGAAGATCTCGAAATTAAGGCTTTTATTGAAAAACAGAAAAAGAATGCCGGGATCGCGAATGTAATAATTGAAAGATTCCCTGACAGAGTTAATGTGAATATTCATGCGGCAAGACCCGGAGTTTTAATCGGCAAAAAAGGCGCCGATATTGAAGAATTAAAGGGGCAGCTTCAGAAGATCGCATCAAAAAATATTTATATCAATATTATAGAAGTTAAGAAGCCGGAAAAGTGTTCCAGATTGATTGCAGAGCAGATTGCCGCACAGATTGAAGGAAGATTTCCTTACAGAAGGTCGGTCAAACAGGCAATAAATAACGCAATGAGAAGCGGTGCGCTTGGAGTCAAGATCACAGTATCCGGAAGATTGAATAATGCCGAAATGGCAAGAACCGAATCATACAAAGAAGGAAGGATCCCTCTTCATACATTGAGGGCGGATATAGATTTTGGGTTTGCGGAAGCTCTGACCACATTCGGGCTGATAGGAGTAAAAGTGTGGATATATAATGGAGATGTATTGTCTAATAAGGAAGAAAATGAAGAAGATAAATATTCGGTTAAGCGGAAAACAAAGTAATTAAGGATAATCGCTATGTTAATGCCAAAAAGAACGAAATATAGAAAACAGCAGCGCGGAAGAATGAAAGGAACTGCCGCCAAGGGCGCTGCAATTGCTTTCGGTGAATATGCTCTTAAGACACTGGAAGCCGGCAAAATCTCAAGCAGACAGATAGAATCCGCCCGTATTGCAATTACGAGGAAAGTGCGAAGAGGCGGGAAACTCTGGATCAGGATATTTCCCGACTATCCTGAAACAAAGAAGCCTGCTGAAACAAGGATGGGAAAGGGAAAAGGAAATCCCGATTCATGGGTGGCAAGGATCAAGCCCGGGAAAATTTTATTTGAGATTTCCGGTATTGACGGCGATTTGGCAAAGGAAGCATTAAAGAGCGCTTCACATAAACTGCCTGTTAAAACCAAGGTTGTTTCAATTCACAGTTAGAAGTTCATTAGAATAGAGGAAATGGCAAATGAAGGGTAAACTGGAAGAGTTAACATTAGAAGAACTGGAGAGGAGTCTTGCCGAGTCCAAAGAGGAGTTGAGAAAGCAGAGATTCAGTGCGGTAACAAGCAAGGTGGATGACCCGAAGAAGATCCGGGAATTAAGAAAGCATATAGCCAGAATTTTAACTATAAAGAGAGAAATTGATCTGGGCATACGGGAGAAAAAGGGGATTTAATCTTTTTTAACGAGGTAATTGGAATAAATGAAATCTAACAGAAAACAGGTAATCGGAAAAGTTGTAAGTAATAAAATGGATAAAACTATTGTGGTTGAGATTGAAAATTTGGTAATGCATCCGCTTTATAAAAAATCTGTTCGCAGAAGAAAAAAAATAAAGAGCCACGACAGTAAAAACGAATGTTCTATCGGCGATATAGTCAAAGTGGAAGAAACCAGGCCCTTATCAAAGGAAAAGAGATACAGACTTATAGAAATATTAGAAAAAGTTAAATAGGTGTTGAGAAATGATTCAAGTCCAGACCATGTTAGATGTTGCCGATAATAGCGGAGTTAAAAAGGTCCAGTGTATAAAAATACTGGGCGGGTCAAAGAGAAGATACGCATCAGTTGGAGATATAATAGTTGTTGCTGTTAAAGACTCTCAACCGTCTTACGGATTAAAGGATTCGGCAGGAAAAAAAGTACATAACAAAGCTGTTCTAAGAGCAGTGATTGTCCGCACAAAAAAACCTGTCAGAAGAAAAGACGGATCATATATAAGGTTTGATAATAATGCCGTTGCAATAATAGATACAAAAGGTGAACCCACAGGAACAAGGATTTTCGGACCTGTTGCAAGAGAGTTAAGGGATAAGAACTTTATCAAGATTGTATCACTGGCTCCGGAAGTACTTTAAGGGGGTATATAATATGAAAGCAAATTCGGTTAAAACAAGACTAAAGGTAAACGATAATGTTGTGGTAATATGCGGCGCTGACCGAGGCAGAAGAGGCAAAGTTCTTTTTATCGACCGGCGCAAAGGAAGAATTGTAGTAGAAGGTGTTAATAAAAAGAAGAAATATATGAAACCGTCTCAGGAGAACCCCAAGGGCGGGATAATCAGTATTGAGAGACCTATTGATATTTCAAATGTTATGTTTTTTTGTGAAAAATGCAAGAAAGGCGTCAAGCTGTCTGTGAATATAATGGAAAAATCAAAAAACAGAGTCTGCAAGAAATGCGGTAAAAGTATTGCTTAATAAAAGGGACAGAAAATGGCTGCAAGATTAAAAGAAGAATATAATAATAATATAAAAAAAAGGTTGATGGAACAGTTCAAGTTTAAATCGACTATGCAGGTTCCGAAACTTGAGAAGATCGTATTGAATGTAGGGATTGGTGATGCTCATTCAAATTCCAATGCATTAAAAACAGCAATTGAAGAGCTTACCTGGATTACAGGCCAGAGAGCTGTAAAAACCGTAGCAAAAAAATCCATAGCAAATTTTAAGATTCGAGATGGCTATGACGTGGGATGCAGGGTGACGCTTCGGGGCGATAAGAAATATGAATTTTTGGACAGATTGATAAATATTGCTCTTCCCAGGGTAAGGGATTTCAGGGGTTTATCTCCGAAATCATTTGATAATTTCGGCAATTATAATTTTTCCGTTAAAGAGCAGATCATTTTTCCTGAAATAGATTTTGATAAAGTTGATAAAATTCATGGTATTAATATAACTATTGTAACAACAGCAAAGAACAAAGAAGAAGCATTTGCTTTATTAAAAGAATTCAAAATGCCTTTTAGAGATTAGGAGTGATATCTTGGCTAAAAAAAGTATGATCGCAAAGCACAGAAGGGGAAGCAAATTCAAAGTAAGAGAACATAACAGGTGCAGAATTTGCGGAAGACCCAGGGCATATATAAGAAGATTTGATATGTGCAGAATATGCTTTAGAAATCTTGCAAGTGAAGGTAAGATTCCCGGAGTTACAAAATCTTCATGGTAGAAAAAATATTGGAGCAGGTATAAAAATGAGTGGGATAAGTGATCCGATTGCAGATATGTTAACCAGAATCAGAAATGCTGTTCAGGCTGAGCATGTAAAGGTTGATATTCCGGCATCTAAAATGAAAATCGGCATAACAAAAATTTTAAAAGACGAAGGATTCATTAAAAATTTTAAATTAATTGATGCAAGTAATCAGAAAATTTTAAGAATTTATCTTAAATATCAGGATAAGGACAATCCGTCAATTACGTCTTTAAAGCGGATAAGTAAACCGGGAAGACGGGTTTATGTAAAGGCTGACGAACTTCGGCCTGTTTTGAATAATATCGGAATATGGATACTGTCAACTCCCAGAGGGCTGATAACAAACAAAGCGGCCAAAAGGTTAAATGTTGGCGGTGAAGTAATCTGTGAAATCTCATAATGAAATAAGAGTATAGAGCTATGTCAAGAATCGGAAAAAGACCAATCGAGATCCCGGATAATGTAACTGTTGATATCAGCGGTAATTCCGTTACTGTTAAAGGTCCCCTTGGTGAAGATAGTCTGGGCTTAATTGAAGAGATAGGTGTGAAAAAGGAAGATAAGACGCTTCACATAGTGAAAAATAATAATGATGAGAATAATCGAAAAGTGAACGGCTTTTATGGTCTTTACAGGACTCTGATCAATAATATGATAATCGGAGTTTCAAAGGGATTTGAAAAAGATCTTGAGATCGTCGGCGTCGGATACAGAGCAAATCAGCAGAATACCAATGTTCAGTTCCAGTTAGGATATTCTCATGATATAATATTTACGCCTCCCGAGGGAATTACGCTGGAAGTTGTTGATAACAATAAAGTGAAAGTTAAAGGAATTAATAAGCAGAAAGTGGGGCAGACTGCGGCAAATATAAGAAAACTAAGACCGCCCGAACCTTATAAAGGTAAAGGGATACGTTATAAAGACGAAGTTATCAGGAAAAAAGCTGGAAAGGCCGGGAAGTAAAAAATGGATAAGCTGACATTAAAGAAAAAGAGAACTATTAAAAGGAAATTCAGAATAAAAAACAGGATCCGATCAAGCAGCAGAAACAAACTGCGGCTCTGTTTCAACAAAAGCAATAAAAATTTCTATGCTCAGATCATTGATGATTCAAAGGGACATACTGTATTGGGGTTGTCAACTTTGTCAAAAGATTTCAAGGATTCAAAGAGTAATGGGAATATTGAAGCTGCAAAAAAGTTAGGTAAACTGCTTGCTGAAAAGGCGCTGGAAAAAGGAATCAAGCAGGTTGTTTTTGACAGAAACGGCTGTCTCTTCCATGGCAAAGTTAAAGCCTTTGCGGATGCTGCCAGAGAAAATGGTTTGGAGTTTTAGGAGTTATTTCTAATGAAAATTAAAAAGAAAAAAGTAAATCCGGTTGATCTGGAACTTTCTGAAAAAATTGTTAAGATCAACAGAGTGGCTAAGGTTGTAAAAGGCGGAAGAAGGTTTTCATTTAATGCTCTTGCTGTTGTGGGAGATTCCAACGGACATGTGGGCGTTGGTTTTGGGAAGGCCAATGAAGTTCCTGACGCAATCGATAAAAGTAAAGAGGATGCAAAAAAGAATGTCTATAAAATAAATTTAAGGAACAACACAATTCCTCACTTTGTGATCGGCAAATACAAATCTGCCAAAGTGATATTAAAACCTGCTGCTCCCGGTACCGGTATTATTGCAGGAGCTTCCGTAAGAGCCGTGTGTGAAAGAGCAGGTATTTCGGATATTTTAACGAAATCTCAGGGGTCAAGGAACCCTATTAATATAGTAAAAGCAACAATTAACGGATTGCTTCAGTTAAGAAGTCTTGAAGAAGCTTCAAAGATGAGAGATATATCAATCTCAAGATTATGGGAATAATAGAATTTGTCATGGAAAAAAAATTATTGGTTAAACAGGTAAAAAGCGTAATAGGTTCTAAGCCGAATCAGAGGGCTACAATGAGAGCTCTTGGTCTGAGGAAGATGAATTCGGAACGTTATCATAAGGATAATCCTGTTATAAGAGGAATGATCTACAAAGTTCGTCATCTCGTTGATGTTAAGGAAATAAATTAGTAAACAGAGAGTTATTTAAGATGGAAATCTATCAGTTAAAAAAACCTGATTCAATTAAAAGAAGAAAAAGAGTCGGATGCGGCCCCAGCAGCGGCAAGGGTAAGACATGCGGACGCGGGATGAACGGCCAGAGATGCAGATCCGGAAGCAGCAGAAGACCCTGGTTTGAAGGCGGCCAGATGCCTTTGCAGAGGCGTGTTCCCAAAAGAGGGTTTAGTAATTTAATATTTAAAAAATTCTATCAGGTTGTTAATTTATCGCAGCTTGAAAAATTAAATTCTGAAGAGATCGATCACAATCTTTTAAAAAAGGAAGGGATTATTAAGAATAATCATCAATTAGTAAAAATATTAGGCAATGGCAACATAACCAGGCCGGTAAAGATTTTCGCTGATGCTTTTTCAAAATCCGCTGAAGAGAAAATAAAAAGCGCAGGTGGTGAAGCTGTTGTTAAGAAATTTCCTAAAAAAACTAAAAAGGGTTAGGTCCTATAACTTAAGGAATATTAATGTCTAATGTAGTTGCCAATATATTAAAGATCCCTGAACTGAGAAACAGGATTTTTTTTACTTTAATCATATTAATTATATATAGAATAGGAGCTCATATCCCAATTCCGGGCATAAATGTAGTTGCTCTTAAAACTTATTTTACTGAGGCTCAGAGTTCCGGGATCATGGATTTTTTTGATCTCTTTTCAGGAGGGGCGCTTAAAAGATTTACTATTTTTGCTTTGGGGATCATGCCTTATATTTCAGCGTCGATTATTCTCGATCTTTTAAAAGTTGTTTTCCCCTTCCTTGAACGGCTGTCAAAGGAGGGACCCGAAGGACAGAAAAAATTAAACCAGTATACAAAATATGGAACGGTCTTTTTATGTATTATGCAGTCAATGGGTTTGACTGTGTGGATGAAATCTATGAGAACAAGCGCAGGCGGTTCTGTAGTACCGGAGGGAGCAGGAATAGGGTTTGTATTGGTATCTGTTGTGGCAATAACAACCGGAACAATGGTGCTTATGTGGTTTGGTGAAATAATCACTGAAAGAGGGGTCGGCAACGGAATTTCTCTTTTAATTTTTGCAGGTATAGTAGTAAGAGTGCCTCAGGCGTTTTTTGCAACAATGAAAAAGATCGGAGATACGGGGGAACCTATTGTTGGAATTATTTTAATAGGCATTTTTCTGATAGTAATTGCCGCTTCAATAATGTTAACTCTCGGCGCAAGGAGAATACCCGTTCAGTACGGCAAAAGGATGGTTGGTAAAACTCTAACTCAGCAGAGTTCTCAATATATACCGCTCAAAGTAAATGCGGCCGGCGTAATTCCGATCATTTTTGCATCGGCAATTATAATGTTTCCCTCTCAGATGATCAATATGGTTGGCGGGAGTAAATATGTTATTTTAAATAAAATTCAATACTGGTTTTCCCCGGGGCAGGTGCCTTATATGCTTGTCTATAGCGGTTTAATTATATTTTTCTGTTTTTTTTATACGGCAATAAGATTTAATCCGGCTGAGATCTCCGATAATCTCAAGAAATATGGCGGGTTTGTCCCTGGCATAAGACCCGGGCAGAATACGACGGATTATTTAACGACTATATTAAACAGAATTACGCTGTCCGGCGCTGTTTTTCTTGCTTTGATAGCAATTGTTCCTGATATTATCATCAGAATATGGCCGGAACAGGTTTCGCCTAACATGGCATATCTGTTCGGCGGGACATCGCTCCTGATTATTGTGGGGGTTGCGCTGGATACATTGAAGCAGATTGAGTCCCAGTTAATTATGAGACATTATGAAGGATTTATGAAAAGAACCCCCATGAAGGGGAGATAATAAATTTTATGCAGAGAGATTTATGGCTAAAGAGGAACCAATTGAAGTTGAAGGCACGGTAATTGAACCTTTGCCCAATGCGCAGTTCAAAGTTGAGCTTGATAACGGGCATGTTGTGCTTGCTCATATATCGGGTAAAATGAGAATGCATTATATCAGGATATTATCGGGAGACAGAGTAACTGTTGAATTGTCTCCTTATGATTTAAATAGAGGAAGAATTACTTACAGATCCAAGTGATCTGTTTAATTAAGAGAGAGGAAGAGGAGTTATTTAGTCTACTAAGAGGTTATTATGAAAGTTCGCGTATCTGTAAAAAAGATTTGTCTTGATTGCAAAGTTATAAAACGTCACGGAGTAGTCAGAGTTATCTGTAAAAATCCGCGGCATAAACAGAGACAAAAGGTAAGAAATATTAAATAACTGTGATAAGAGGATACTATGGCAAGGATTTCAGGTGTAGATTTACCTACAAACAAAAGGATTGAAATTGGACTAACCTATATTTTTGGGATAGGACTGTCAACTTCGCAAAGAATTTTATCGGAGGCAAAAGTTGACCCCAATATGAGAGTTAAAGATCTCACTGATGAAGAAATAAATGTTATCAGAAAAGTAATTGAAAGTACAACAAAAGTGGAAGGCGAATTGCGTACGGATATAGCAATGAATATAAAGCGGTTAATGGATATAGGATGTTACAGAGGTATCAGGCACAGGAGAGGACTTCCTGTTCGCGGCCAGAATACAAAGAATAATGCAAGAACCAGAAAGGGTAACAGAAGAATTTCAATAGGCAAAAAAAAGAAGTAAGGAGCATATAATTGAAACAGAAAAAATCTAAAAAAAGAGATAAAAAAAATATACCTATAGGCAGAGCATATATTCAGGCAACTTATAATAATACAATAATTACTCTGACTGATTTGCAGGGAAATGTGATATCATGGGCAACTGCCGGAGGAGAAGGTTTTAAAGGATCAAGAAAATCGACACCTTTTGCGGCGCAGATGGCTGCAAAAACCGCTGCATCAAAAGCAATTGATATAGCCGGATTAAGAACAATAGATGTCTTTGTAAAGGGGCCGGGGATTGGCAGAGAGGCAGCGATCAGGTCATTATTTCAGAGCGGACTTGATATTAAAACAATTAAGGATGTTACTCCCGTTCCTCACAATGGATGCCGCCCCAAAAAGAGAAGAAGAGTATAATGAGGTTTTATTGAAATGGCAAAATATACCGGACCAAAATGTAAATTGTGCAGAAGAGAAATGACTGCATTAATGCTGAAGGGACAAAGGTGCCTTACGGATAAATGTCCTATTAAGGGTAAAAAGAAATATCCGCCCGGACCTCCCAGAAAAAGAAGGGCTAAGATGTCCGATTATGCAATTCAGCTTCGCGAAAAGCAAAAGGTTAAAAGAAGCTATGGTATGCTTGAAAAGCAGTTTAGAAATATGTTCAAGCGGGCTTCTCAGATGAAAGGAGTTACAGGGGACAATTTATTGTCGCTCCTTGAAAGACGGCTTGATAATGTAATATACAGGATGGGATTTGCTTCATCAAGAATGCAGGCCAGGCAGCTTGTTCAGCACAGGCATGTAATGGTAAACGGACATGTTGTTGATATATCTTCATTCAGGGTTAAAGAGGGAGCTGTTGTTGCCATAACTGAAAAGTTTAATAAAAATGCGGTTCTCGAGGATTCGATAAAATTAGCCAAGGCTGTCGATTCGGTGCCCGAATGGGTTGAAGTGGATTTTGAAAAGAAAGAAGGAAAAGTCGTAAGACTTCCTGTCAGAGCAGATATAGTAGATAGTTTTAATGAGCAGTTGATTGTTGAATTGTATTCAAAATAACAAAATAAGCTGCCTTTTTTGTCACAGCGTACTAATATATTTATTGATAATATATTTTTAATTTATTTAAATGAGATGTTATTTACATTATAATTGTTGATTATCTCTTATTGCGCTTTCAAGAGGTGCAATTTTTATATTGACCAACTCGGAGGTAATAATGGCCCCACGAAATCTGTTAAAGGGCTTTAAAAGACCAAGTAAGATTATATTAGAACATGATGAACTACAGCCCAATTACGGTAGATTCATTGCCGAACCTTTTGAAAAGGGTTACGGATTAACCATAGGCAATTCATTAAGAAGGGTGTTGTTATCATCAATTGAAGGTGCGGCTATTACTGCAATTAAAATTGAAGGCGTACCGCATGAATTCCATTCAATTGACGGCGTGTACGAAGATGTAGCCAGGATCATATTAAATCTTAAAAAGTTAAGATTTAAATATGAAGGCGAGATGCCGAAAGTTCTTCATATAGTAAAAAATGGGCCCGGTGAATTAACCGGTGAGGATTTTGATATTGATCCCGATATCGAAGTTATGAGCAGGGAACTTAAGATCGCAACACTCAATGATAGTGCTGTAATAGATATGGAAGTACAAATTGAAAGAGGACGCGGTTATGTTCCTGCTGAGATGAATAAGTCCTCTTCCGAGACTGTTGGGGTAATACCGATCGACTCTATTTTTTCACCCGTGAAGAAGGTTAATATAAAAGTGGAAGATACCAGAGTGGGGCAGAGAACTGATTATGATAAATTGATCATAGAAATATGGACCGACGGCTCAATATCCCCTGATAACTCTCTTGCTCATGCTGCTAAGATCATTAAAGATCATATGACTATTTTTATCAATTTTGAAGAAGAAGTTGAAGAAGAAGTTGAAGTAGTTGATGAGAATATAGAAAAGATGAGGGTACTTCTTGCAAAATCGATTGATGAAATTGAATTTTCTGTCAGAGCCTATAATACTTTAAAGAGCCTTGATATATCGATTCTTGAGCAGTTAGTCCGAAAAACCGAAGATGAAATAAAAAAATCCAAGCATTTCAGTGAGCTGATATTAAAAGAGATCAAATCAAAATTGGAAGCGCTGCATTTAAGTCTTGGATTAAAGGAATAGGAAGGATTTAAAATGAGAAACAGAAATAGTGTTAGACAATTAAATAAATCCGGGTCGCATCGTAAAGCGATGTTTAATAATATGGTTACTTCTCTTTTCCAGCATGAAAGGATCATTACAACGAGACAGAAGGGGAAGGAATTAAAGAGGATCTCTGAGAAGATAATTACCAGAGCAAAGAAAAATTTGTCAATACCTGATAACGAAGGCGAAAAAAAGCTTCATAATAAACGGCAGGTTATGAAGTTTATTAAGGATAGAGATGTAGTTGCCAAGCTTTTTAATGATATTGCTCCCAGATTCAGGGAAAGAAAGGGAGGATATACAAGGATCTATCTTCTTGGAAGAAGACCCGGCGATTCGGCCGAGATGGCTGTTGTTGAACTTGTTGACCGAAAAGCAGTTGAAAAGAGTTCAAAGGGTTCGGAAAAGGATAAAAAAGATAAAAAGAAAGAAAAATAGACTGAAATCAACATTTTAGATTTTTTCCATATAAATATCAATACCGGCAATACTCAATAGTGCCGGTATTTTTATTTATTGACTTTCTCCAGTCTTTGAAGCTCAACGGTATAGAGGAGTTTAATATTGTCAACAGCATCCACTTTAAAATCTTTCGGGATACGGTCGTCATAAATGGGTGTGAACATTTTATTTGTAATATTATATTTGCTGAGAATGTCTCCGAGCATGTGTATTCGCAATATCTTATGAATTTCAATACCGTACTGTTTTGCCTGTCTGCAGGAAGAAATTATATCCATATATCTTTTGATAAAATAGTTTATTATCTTCATTGTTCTCACTTTTCTGTTTTTCAAAACTTCCAGCTCCGGATCGTTGAATAGATCTTTTGAATGCTGGTATTTTTTATAACCATGTTCAAGGTAACTTTTTATTATTTCTCTGTCGAAAAAATAATGATATTCCTTTTCAGTAAAATCTTTGGTATATGGTTTTATCCCTCTTAAAGGATCGTAGGGCTTATTGAAATATGGCAGGTAGGAGCTGTTCGGACCGTATTCTATAAGAATATTAAATGAATCCTTTGATGCGGAATCAAGGATCATTTTAGATCTGTCAAGATATAGTTTTGCCAGTTTTTTAAGCAATTGGCTTAAATTGTCGTTTAATGTCTTAAATTTTTCGTATGCAGATACAAAATCCTGTCCAAAGTATGTTTCTCCTGCATCCTGAAATTGTATTTTTATTTTGTCAAAATCGTCTTTATTGCCGTTTCCGGGGAAATTCTTTATTACCGTGTCTATTTCTCTCATTATGTTAAGAGTAAAGGTGTAGACTTCTCGTGTTTTATAGTATGCAGATTTGGAATGAATATTTATTGAGAATAACAGTAATAATATAATAAACCCGGTTTTTTTTGATATTAACATAATATATGACCTGACCAATTTAATTTACTGTTTAATATTAATAATTATCGACATTGGATATGGAATGCTTAATTTAATTATATAGAAGGATATAAATAAAAAAATTTCCGAATAATTTGATCCGATACCGATCCATTTAATATAGAAATTTTCAATGATGATCGGTATAATAAAAAAGATAATTGATTTTTTAAGCAATAATTTTTTATATGATTGTTAATATGATAAAGAAGATTAATAATTCAGGATAAAAATATGGTCAATAGCAGCGAAGGTAAAAAAAAGATCTCCTTTAGGCAAAAAAATCCGACGGAATGTCCCGTTTGTTCAGCTGAATTTCATAGAGAGGAATTATTTTCAGGCGGAGGAAGATTGATCGCAGGCGGACTTACCGATGAGTTAAGGCGTAAATATCAGGAAAATAAAAAATATGGCAAAATATACCCTCTTGCCTACCTTGTTACTGTTTGCCCTTCCTGTTATTACGCTTCTTATCCTAAGGATTTTGGGGATCTCAGCTCAGAGGAGATTGAAAAATTAAGAGAATTGACTCCTGCAAGAAAAAATGCCATTAACAAATACTTCGGCAAAATTGATTTTAATAGCGACAGAAATCTCTTGCTGGGAGCGGCTTCGTATATGCTGGCTGTAGATTGTTATATTTTAAGAGACAAAAAGGTTGCTCCCACATTCAAGAGTGCGGTATCATCTATCAGAGCAGCCTGGTTGTTCGGCGATCTCGCTATGGAAATACCTGACAGGCCCTATAAAAAAATATCCGTCTTTTTTTATAAAAAGGCTTATAATTTTTATATGAAAGTGATCGACTATATTCAGACAGGCAAAGAGCCTGCCGAAGCAGCGGGAAATATGGGGCCCGATTCGGACAAAAACTGGGGTTATGACGGTATCCTGTATTTAACTGCGATCCTGACTGTAAAAATAGGTTCAAAAGATCCTGACATAAAAAAAAGAATTGAGAATTTTGAAAACAGTAAAAGATATCTCAGCCGTTTGTTTGGAATAGGCAAGTCTTCGAAATCCAGGCCAAGTGAATTGCTTGATAAAACCAGAGATCTCTATGATAAAATAAACGAGATGCTTGAAAAATGGACTCAGGAAATGGAAAATCCGGAAAAATAGCAATAATAGTACAGTATGACGGCACAAAGTTCAACGGATGGCAATATCAAAATGAAGGCAGAACAGTTCAGCAGGAAATTGAAAATGCCCTTAAAATTCTGACAGGCGAATTGTGTGCTGTCGTATCTTCAGGAAGGACCGATTCAGGCGTGCATGCAATCGGGCAGGTTGCTCATTTTAATCTGAAAAGCGATATTTCACTACAGAAGTTATGTATCGGACTTAATGGAATTCTTCCCCGCGATATTTCCGTTAAGAACGCCTTTAGAGTAGAGGATGATTTTCATTCAAGGTATTCTGCTGTGGAGAGAGAATACAGATATTTAATATATAACTTTCCTCTTAGAACGCCCTTTATGAGATACAGAGCCATGTGGGTCAATTATAATGTTGATATGGGTTATGTAAAGGAAGCAGCTTCATATCTTATCGGCGAACATGATTTTGCCTCTTTCTGCAAAAAAAGATCTTCTGATATTAATACTGTAAGAAAGATCAGCAGCATTGATATTAGTTTTATTGACAATGTTTATTGCGTAACATTTAAAGGGAACGCATTTCTTCACAATATGATCAGGATTATTATAGGGACTATTATGGATATGGCAAAGGATGGCAAAGGTCCTGAGTATATAAATGAGATCTTAAACAAAAGAGATAGAAATTGCAGCGGCAAAACCGCTCCGCCATACGGCTTATATCTGGCAAGAGTGTACTTTGATCCTGAGCTTGAAACAAGGGAATCGGCTTTTTAACGGCAAATCCTTCTTTAATAAACTGTTTCAATAATAATAAATTATTGACATAAAATTTTAAAATTTAATATATACTATGATCATTTGGAAATAATAATATAATTACATTTGAAGAGTATACTTAATGAATCAAAAAAATATTTTTAAAGTTATTTTAATTCTGTTGTCTCTATTAAGCGCTTCCGATCTTTTTGCAGTAAGAAGCAGAAAGGACTACTTCTTAAAACCTCAGGTTGGTTTCTGGTTCGGGCCTATTACTCCGGTTTATACTACGGCTGAAGATTTAGACACGGCAATCGGCGGCGGAGTTTTTATGCGATACAATACTCCCTTTAAACCCTTAAAGATCGGCTTTGATGTGTCATATCAGCGCTTTGAATCTCCGGGCGTGAATAAATTGGAAGCAATTCCTTTATACGGAACTTTCATTTACCTTCTGCCTTTTCAACTGCCTGTAAAGCTTCAAATTAAGGCCGGAGCAGGGGCCGGAAATGTATATATAGAACCGGACAAGTCGAGACAATGGGACCCTCTCTTTGTGGGAGGAGTTGAGATGTCCTTTCCTGCAGGAAGATATATTAATATAGGCTTAAGAATTGATTATATATTTTTTTATGAAGGATATGCCGACGGAGCAACAAGAGGCGGGCATATTGTAAATGCAGGGTTGTCATTATATTTTAATATTAATTTATAAATTGAAAGAACAGACCAATAGGTTTGAATAATAATTCGGGAACTGATATGAAAATAGAAAAGAAAAAAAAATACGGCAGACGTAACTTTTATTTATACAATATTATTCTATGTTGTTTTCTGTCTCTTTTTATTCAATGTGAAAACAGATCTTTATTTACCGAATTGGCCGATAACAGACTTGAAATCAGGTTTAAAGGAACATTTGAGTCCAATGGCCCGGTAAGAGGATGGGCTTGGTCTTCAATTGATCCCAATCAGGCCGGAGCAGGAATACAGGATGATTCAGTAGATGATTATTCAAACGGGATTGACGAAAGACCAACAACAATAATGTTTGACATTGCGGAGATCAGATTGGACAGAGATCTTTTTTCAAATTACAGACAGATCTTAAGCATAACTCTTAATGATAGTCACGATTTCTTTAATGGAAACGGTGTGGTTCTAAGAAATGACGACCCATTCCATGACCAGAATTATCTGAATGTAAGGATCTATTTTCGGAAAATGCTTTTTGATAAAGCTAAAAGATACAGACTCGGCAGCAATGGATGGGAATATGTTGAAGATAATACGGATATGTTCCATGAAAAGGATGTCAAAGCTTTTAACTTTAATCAGTTTCAGGTAAATTCCTATTATGACAGTCTCAGAATTGAGAGGAATAAAATAAACAGGGTTTTCCCTCTATGGATACCAATAGCGGGCGGGTTTAAATATAACAAGAACGAAGAGAAGACCGTTCTTGAGATCAGAATTGTTGTTAAAAATTTTATCAAGAAATATGAATATAATTATGCCTACGATTATTTTGACGACCAATCTTACCATATTCTGCACTACTACGCATTTTCGGACTGGTTAAGGGATGTGCACGCCGGAGAAAACTATCTGGGCGGTAATATTCTTGCAGTTGCCAGAGCATATATTCCGGGGAAAGTGGGAAGGATAACCGGCACTAACTCGTCAGGGAACAACGGATATGTCATAGCGATCCCGTCGGAAGACAGTATAACAGATTATACTGTCCCGGCTTCGCTGACAAGGGGAGAAGGATGCGATCTTCCGGTTGAACCGTCATATACCGATTCTTATATAGAACCTCTTCTGGATTATTATTTAAAGCTTGAGAAATACAGATACGATAAAACCACTGCTCTGGCCGGCTGCAGCGATTTCGAAACATATTCGCAAAAGTGGACTAATTATGAAAACGAAATAAGGGATTTTAAAATACCTCCCCTTGTTGTGTGGAGTACAAATGGGAGCGCCTATGAGATAACGAATGTATCGCCCGGAACTTATAATGTCTATTTTGTTCCGGTTACGTCGAGTCCTTTTTACGGCCGTTTATTCAAAGATGACGAATTAAATGATACGGACAAATTGACAGTGGTTCCGGTTACGGTTTCAATCGATTCCGACACGGTAGTGGATATCCCTTAGAAGATATAGGATTTTTAAATATAATAATTCGTTTGTATTAAAATACAGGGAAGAGATTAAATGGCAGATTCAAAAATAATAGTGCAGAAATACGGCGGTACGTCAGTAGGTTCAACTGACAGGATCAAAGCTGTGGCGCGGAGAATAAAGAGTTCCGTTGAGAAAGGTTATTCTCCCGTTGTTGTGGTATCGGCAATGGGTAAGACAACCGACGAACTTGTGAAACTTGCAGAAGAGATCACAAAGAGCCCAAACCGAAGAGAGATGGATATGCTCCTTTCAACCGGCGAACAAGTTACTATTTCTCTGCTTGCCATGTCTTTGCATGAGATCGGCATCGACGCGGTTTCTTTTACAGGTTCTCAGATCAAAGTGCTTACGGATGGAAATTTTTCAAATGCAAAGATACAGAGTATCTCAACTGAGAAGATCAGAAAATCCCTTGAGAGCAATAAAGTTGTTATTGTGGCAGGATTTCAGGGAGTTGACGATGATGAAAATATAACAACGCTGGGAAGAGGAGGCTCCGATACTTCCGCAGTCGCTCTTGCAGCAGTGCTGAACTGCAATATGTGCGAAATATATACGGATGTTGACGGTGTATATACTGCTGACCCCAGAGTTGTTGAGCGTCCCTTGAAACTGAAGGAGATAAGCTATGATGAAATGCTGGAACTTTCAAGGCTGGGAGCGGCGGTCCTTCACTCCAGATCTGTTGAGTTTGCTAAAAAATATAAGATCAATCTGCATGTTCGTTCCAGCTTTAAGGACGATAAAGGTACAATCGTAATGCCGAGGGAGGAAATGATGGAAAAGTTATTGATCAGTGGAGTTACCACTAAACTGGATGAATCAAAAATTACTATAAGGGATATCCCGGACAGGCCCGGTATAGCTGCAAAGCTTTTTGAACTTATGGGTAAGAATAAAATATATGTTAATATGATAGTCCAGTCCACAGGGCACGACAACAGAGCTTCGATCTCTTTTACCGTAAAGAAGAGCGACTTTGATGAAGCATTGAAATTGTGCAATACGCTTAAAGATGAACTGGGAGCAACGGAGATCAATGCCAAAGAGGATATTGCCATTGTATCTGCAGTTGGAGTGGGTATGCTCTCCGCCTATGGCGTTGCAGGGAATATGTTTCATATTCTGGCTCAGAATGGTATAAATATAGAGATGATCTCAACTTCGGAAATCGGCATATCATGCGTGATCGACAGTAAGGATGCCGAATCTGCATTAAAAGCAATTCATAAAACATTCCTTGAGCCGGAGAGTAAATAATGATCAATGTGGGGATTCTGTACGGAGGAAGATCCGATGAGCACGATGTGTCGAGATGTTCGGCTGCTTCTGTAATAAATGCTCTGGATAGAAGTAAATATGACGTAACGGCAATAGGTATTGACAGAGACGGGAAATGGTATGTTCAGGATAAACCGTCAATTATTAACGACAAAGATTTTGGACGGATCATGGAATTGAAAAGAGAAGGCAGATGGTTTATCAACCACTATGAAAAAGAAAACAAAATGTTTTTCCATAATTCGGAAACCGGAAAGGAAGTCTCTGTTGATATACTATTTCCTGTTGTACATGGAACATATTGCGAAGACGGCACACTGCAGGGTCTTCTTGAGCTTGCGATGGTACCATTTGTCGGCGCAGGCACAGCGGGTTCGGTAATCGGAATGGATAAAGATATAGCCAAGAGATTGCTGCGTCACGCAGGGATCAGCGTTGTACCATGGAAAACCGTTTCAATCAGAGACTGGAACAGGAACAGCGGCAAAATTATTGAAGAAGTAACGGATGATCTGGGTTTGCCGCTTTTTGTTAAACCTGCATGTTCCGGTTCTTCAGTTGGGATAAAAAAGGTCCATACGAAGGAAGAGATCGCCCATGCGGTGGAGTTTGCCTTCGGATTTGACAATAAGATACTGATAGAAAAAGCGATTCGGGCCAGAGAAGTGGAATGTGCTGTTCTTGGGAATGATGAACCTTCGGCTTCTGTTATCGGAGAGATAATCACGAAACATGAATTTTATTCATATGAAGCGAAGTATATAGATGCCGATGGAGCGGAATTGGTAATTCCGGCTAATATTGACAGTAGTTTGTCGGATACGATCAGAGAAGCGGCAGTTAATATATATAAAATCTTAAATTGCAGCGGTATGGCCAGAGTCGATTTTTTTATTGAAAAGAGCAGCAATACCTTTTATTTGAATGAAATAAATACTCTTCCGGGCTTTACCAGTATAAGCATGTACCCCAAATTATGGGAATATTCGGGAGTTTCTTACAAAGATCTGATAAGCAGGCTCATTGAGTTGGCATTTGAACGCCATCGAGATCTTTTGGGTGTAAGAAGTATATCAAAAAACGTCGATTTTGTCCCCTTGCAAAGGTCAAAATCCTGATCAGATCATATACCGATTAACTTAATATGAAAATTTTCAATGATGATCTGTATATTAAATAATGTTCAAAATTTTTTATTGACAACATGTACTTTTGTATATTTCTATCTTGATTAGCAGTTGCATATCTATATTTTATTTCAGGTATTATTATGGCTTTGAAGCGGGCTCTTATTCCAAATAGTTGTACAATGGGCAATTTAATAATGGGCTTTATTGCAATTATTTTTGCCAGCAGAGGAACGGGAATAACGGAAGCAACAGCAGTTTCGGGAATGTTTATATTCATTGCCGCATTTTTTGATCTTTTTGACGGCGCTCTTGCACGAGCTTTGAAAGTTGAAAGTCCTATAGGTGTTCAGCTTGATTCTCTTGCTGACGGAGTTTCCTACGGTATTGCACCGGGTTTTATTTCATATCAGGCATATCTTTATAAATTGCCTGATATAGCATTTGGTATAAATATGGGGATGCTTCTCGCTGTATTTTTCCCTATTTGCGCAACGTTCAGACTTGCCAGATTTAATGTTGGGAATAAGAAAAACGGATTTACCGGATTGCCTTCACCGGCAGCCGGAATTGTGATATCTGCGGTTCCGTCTATACCTTTTGCATATCTTTTATTCTATGGCAGAATAAACTACATACTGCCGGTAAGCCTCTTTGTTCCTCTTTTTATTGTAACAGCTTTTCTTATGGTATCGAAAGTTGATTATAATAAGCTTTTTGCCGATATTTTAAAAAAAGGCATGATCCCTTCAATAGCTGCATCTGCAATAATTTTACTTCTTCTTATTTCGGGGGGAATGTTTTCCGTTTTTCTCTGCACTTTTTTGTATGTTGCTGCCGGACTGATAAAATATATATTTAAGGCTTTCCGGTAATGAAAATAAGCAGAATTGAATCCGCAATAGAAGTGGATTAGAAAAACTTTTAATATTACCCTTGACATAGAGGAGTATCGATTATTTATATAGATTTCCGGTTGCTTTGGTATTTTGAATTTTCAAGTCAAAATTACAGCGAATTTATTTGAGGTGACAATGAGCGGCTTTTCTCATTATTCGGAAGAGGGTATCCCGAAGATGGTTGATATATCCGGGAAGGATGTTACTTTCAGAACTGCCGAAGCATCGGGATTTGTCAGCATGAAGAATGATACACTGGATCTGATCGATAAAAAATTGCTGCCCAAGGGAGATCTTTTTGAAACGGCAAAGATTGCCGGAATAATGGCTGCAAAAAAAAATTCCGATTTAATACCTATGTGCCATCCTTTAAATTTGACTTTTGTTGATGTGGAAGTGAAAATTAACTACAAGCGGGTTGGGGTTGATATTAAATCGGAGATACATCTTGAAGGAAAAACAGGAGCTGAAATGGAAGCTCTTGCAGCAGTGTCCGTTGCTGCTCTGACAGTTTATGATATGTGTAAAGCAGTGGATAAAAGTATGATTATACAGGATATAAGATTAATAAAAAAGACCGGAGGAAAGTCGGATTACCGGAATAATAGTGATAAATTTTAAAATATTTAGATTTATATAAAAAGAATTGATAATAGCCCTTATTTTGCTATAATCCTTTATAATCCCTTATAATCAGAAATAATCAGACTTGCAAAAAAATAAAACATATTATATTTTTATGTATTGTTAGCACTCAATTAGATGAGTGCTAACAAATTAATTTGAATTTTTGATCCTATTTAATCGGTATCAATTGTCTGAGTGAAATTGTAAGTCCATTTTATTAGCAAATGAAATTCTATTTTACAATAGAAGTTTAGAATATGAAATTAAAATAATATTTAGGAGGATCTAAGTGGCTATTAAACCAATTGGAGACAGAATTCTTGTAGAACTAATCGAAGAAGAAGAAAAGGTTGGTTCAATTATAGTACCGGATACAGCTAAAGAAAAACCTCAAATCGCAAAGGTAATAGCTGTTGGCGAGGGCAGAAGAGACGGTAAAGAAATTATCCCGCTTACAGTAAAGGAGGGGGATAAAGTTCTTTTCGGAAAATACGCAGGCACTGAGGTAAAATATCAGGGCACAGAATATCTGCTTTTATCAGAAAATGATGTCCTTGCAGTAGTTGAATAGTTTTTAAAAAGTAATCAAAAGAATAATATTTATTAAATTAAAAAGAGGAAAAAAATGGCAAAAATTTTACAGTATAGCGACGAAGCAAGAAGATCAATCTTTGACGGCGTGCGTAAATTAGCCGACGCGGTTCAGGTTACTCTGGGACCGAGAGGGCGTAATGTTGTAATCGATAAAAAGTTTGGCGCCCCTACTGTAACAAAAGACGGCGTAACAGTTGCAAAAGAGATAGAACTTGAAGAGCCCTTTGAGAATATGGGCGCTCAAATGGTTAAAGAAGTTGCAACTAAAACCAACGACGTTGCCGGCGACGGTACAACAACTGCAACTATCCTTGCTGCTACTATTTATCAGGAATGTTTAAAAAATGTTACTGCAGGCGCAAATCCTATGAATTTGAAGAAAGGCATTGACCAGGCAGTCGAAGCTGCAGTTGATTTTATTGCATCAGAAGCAAGAGAGATCAAAGATAAGAAGGAGATAGCGCAGGTTGCAGCGATTTCCGCAAACAATGATATGGTTATTGGCGATCTTATTGCCGATGCAATGGATAAAGTGGGCAAGGACGGCGTAATTACCGTTGAGGAAGCTAAATCCATAGAGACCAGTCTTGAAGTGGTTGAGGGAATGCAGTTTGACAGAGGTTATCTTTCGCCATATATGGCAACAGATACAGAGTCGATGCAGGCAATTCTGGAAAATGTCTATATCCTTATTTATGATAAGAAGATCTCATCTATGAAGGACCTTCTGCCGATCCTTGAAAAAGTTGCTCAGGCAGGAAAGCCTCTCTTGATCATTTCCGAAGAGGTTGAAGGCGAAGCTCTTGCAACAATAGTTGTCAATACTTTAAGAAAGACAATTACATGCGTTGCTGTTAAGGCTCCCGGTTTCGGAGACAGAAGAAAAGAGATGCTCGAGGATATTGCTGTTCTGACAAACGGCCAGGTCATTTCCGAAGATCTTGGCATGAAACTCGAAAATGCTACGGAAGATATGCTTGGAACAGCAAAGAAAGTCATTGTTGATAAGGAGACCACTACTATTATTGAAGGCGCAGGTTCTAAAGAAGATGTTCAGGGAAGGATAAACATGATCCAGAAGCAGATTGAAGAATCTACATCTGATTATGATATTGAAAAGCTTCAGGAAAGAAAAGCAAAACTTGCCGGCGGCGTTGCAGTAATAAATGTCGGAGCTCCTACTGAGATCGAATTGAAAGAGAAGAAAGCCAGAGTCGAGGATGCTCTTTCTGCTACTCGGTCCGCTGTAGAAGAAGGCATTGTGCCCGGCGGCGGACTTGCGCTGATCCATGCTCAGAAGTCAATACTTGAAATGGCTGGAAAACTTGAAGGCGATTTTAAGATCGGGGCCGAAATTGTTGCAAGAGCCGTGGAAGCTCCCATGAAGCAGATCGCTTTAAATGCAGGACAGGAGGGGTCTGTTATTGTTGAGAAAGCCAAATCGCAGAAGGATAAACTTGGCTTTGACGCAGGCAATATGGAATGGGTTGATATGATGAAAGCCGGCATAATAGACCCTGCCAAAGTTGTAAGGTCTGCCCTTCAGAATGCAGCGTCTGTTGCAGGAATGATGTCCACAACAGAGGTAATAATTACTGACAAACCCGAAGAAGAGAAGGGAATGCCTCCCGGAATGGGAGGAGGAATGGGCGGCGGAATGCCCGGAATGATGTAATAACCTGATGCATATAGGCATTACATCAGCAATATAGAAAATAGTTGTAACATGAAATAAGAGAGGCTGTCTTTCACGCAGCCTCTCTTTATTATGAAAATTAAAGCAGTAATCCCGCCTTTTTGGAATATCTCAAATTACCCCATTTTATAGATTAATAATTAATTCCCTTATACCGATGATTATGACAGGGATTTTTACTGAATCTTAATATTTAAGGCATATAATAAGTATGGACAGAGTAAAGGAAGAGAGCAGAAAATTGATCATACGGAATAGATTGAGGGATCCCTACAGTTTTGAAGATATTCTGGGAATTAAGGATATAATAATTGAGAGAATAAAAGAGATCGATTTTTCGAGAGTGACCTTTATAGAACCATATTCCATGCTTTCTCTGCTTCTTTTGGGCAGAATTTTTCTCAGAAGCCGCGGCGAGAAACTCAGAATTATCAATATACCGGTAAATATTCATCAATATCTGGCCAGAATGGATTTTCTGAAAACAGGGATGTATGATATCCCTGAGAGATTAAATGAAAGACTTTTTTTGAAAAGAAGCGCCTTCAGCTCTCGTGTAATAGAAATAACCGAGATCCCCAATAAAGAGGTGGAAAGCATTAAAGTAATTTCGGAAATTATTGAGTTGTTCAGAAAGAGAGCCAGACATATCCTTAAGTACTGGATGTCCGATGTTATAATTGACCTCTTTGTTACTGTTATTTCGGAATTATGCCAAAATATCTTTGAGCACAGTCTGGATTCGGGATTTCTTGCAATTCAGACTTATTCGCTTGGCCGGGAGAATATACTGAGGGTTGTAATTTCCGATTCCGGTATCGGTATTGAAAAAAGTTTTGATGAAAGATCGGATATTAAGTATGATTCGTCCGCCAAGTTAATTGAAATGGTGCTCACCACTCCGATTTCAAGTAAGCGTAAATTCGGTTACGGACTCTGTCAGGTTAACGCAATTGTGGAAAAATTAAAGGGAACAATTTTTATACGGTCAGGTAACGCTTCCGTAACCGGTTTATATCATAAGAAGACCAAAGGTTCGGCATATATGTTCTTAAAAAATAACCTGAGTTATTTTGAAGGTACTCAGATATCAATAACGCTGTCCGGATAAGGGCGGGGGAAGATGTATATTAATATAAAGAAAATTGCAGAAGAATTAGAAATAAACAGATCGGATCTGATCGCAAGATTAAACGGGCGTTTGATCTATCAGAAGGCTTTAAAAATTATTGAAAATATTAATAGAGGCGAAACAGTAATTCTGGATTTTCAGGGTATAAGGGTTGTGGATTCGTCTTTTATTGATGAATTTATTATCAATCTTATAAAGAGGTCTATTGACAGTTCCAAAGATTTTTATATTAAACTTAAAAATCTTTCCAAAACAATTGAAATTAATATTGACTCTGTATTGAATACATATTTTAATTATAACAATGAGAAGATCGCCGTCCTTACTGAAGAAATTTGTTTGAACAATAATTTTTTCATTGGACCTCTTAATGATATTGAAAAGGATATTATCAATTATTTAAGGGTGAACAGATCGGGAGCTTTAAGTGATCTTGAAGATTTTACAGGTTTAAACAGGGGAATCCTGAAAGAAACAATGGACTTCTTATGTAAAATTAAACTTGTAAAGAAAGATCGCAAAGATCTATTCAGCTCTCTCTAAGTTTAAAATCTGTAGTTTTTTTCAATAAAAAGTGATCATTTCTTGATCATATTGTTAAAAGACCGGTTAAGTTTAATTATATTTGAATATTACAAATGAAAGGACTTGCAAGGAAAGTAAAATCGAAAAAAAAGGATGAATATCTCTTCGGATTGTTAGCATCTTACAAATCGAATCATACATATATAAAGATCCTTGAGTCCGAAGAGAAGGGGCTTATTGCCCTTTTTTTAACCGATAATCCGAAGAATTGGTCCAATGTTCCTGAAGATAAATTCAGCAGTTACCGGGAATTAAGGCGGCTGGAAATTGGCGCTGATAAATTGTCCCTGAAGTTCCTTCTTCCTGAACAGATCGTAAGGATCAGAGGCCCCTTATTAAACATAAAGATTCCCCCGGGAAAAGTCGAGATCATTAATAGCCTTAGCGAGGGCGGGTTTTATATTCTTGAAGCTCCGGTTAAATACAAACAGAAAATCTTAATTGGTGTGAATAAAATTTTAAACTTAAGCCCCCAGAAAAAGTACGAGATTATCGAAAAGTGTTTAGCTGAGAGCCAGGAATTATAAAATGTCAGAACAGTATAACTCTTTAAACGAAAAAACGAAATTGATTGATCTGTCCCTTAAGTATACCGGCGGAGATATGAACAAAGCCAAAGCCATGGCTTCGGGACAGTATCTTGACGTTATTGTTGTTGCCGGAAAGTTTGCAGTTGAAGAAACGGGACAGTCCGGGATGTTTTTTATCAGCGTTAATACATTTGACGAATATATTGCAAAAGTATTCACTTTGTTGAAAGATGATCCCGGTCTTTTTGACAAAGTGAGGATCTTTGACGATTGGAAATCGCTTTATAATGACGCTCTCTTTTATTCAAAGGAACCGGATACTGTTAATTCCGATCAGTTAAGCGATCACATCCTTGACTCGAGTATCAGTACGGATATTTTTGCCGAGGTTCAGGACGAAGATCTGGCCGGTCTCATAAGAAAGATAAACAGTATGCTTCAGAATTATTTTAATGTGCCTTCGGTTCTATGTCAGATCAATCTGAATAAGACCAGCTCCCTCGCTATGGAGCTTGCAGGTATAACCATTGATGTTCCTGAAAGAGAAGCCCCTGAAGAGGAAAAACCGGAAGAGCATATTGAAGAAATTATAACCGAAGAAGATAAAAGAATAAGAAAGATTGAAGAAGAAGCAAATTATATTGTGAACGGGTCTATCATTGTATCTCCGGTTTCCGGGAAGTATATTAATGATATTGAAATTGGTGAAATGATCAAAGTGATTTTACCCGGGAAAGATCCGGTAACCAGAAAACTGATTGACGTTCTCAATGCAAAGAATGAAGAAGGGGAAATTAGGCCCGTAAAAGGAAGGCTTAAGGCAAAAGTGCCTCTTGAGAAGAGCGGATATATACTTTATACGCTCATAGCAAAGGGAGTTCTTGCAAAAATAGTTGAAGAGGAGAATGTCAAGATCCAGATTGAAGCCGGTGTTAAAGAGATACAGAAGGAGAGTAAAAGGGACAGCAGGCTTCTCTTAATGCTGGCAATCCTGATTGGCCTGGTTATTGTTGCAGGAATAATTCTTATTAATGTACTGTAACGGTAAAGTGTTTCGGTCCTGTTTAACTTCTGCATGCCTCATCATATTGCTGCAATTTGCATCCCCTCTGATGTCTCAAATGCCGGAATGGAAATTCTACAGAGACAGAGACGGCAATACATATTATATCGACAGGAGCGGTAAGATACGCACATCTGGTAAACCCGAATTTAACTTCAAACCCGTTTCACCGCAGGGAATCGATTATTATCTTAATCATGCAGAGCAATTATTAAAGGGGCATTATAAAGTTGAAGGGTTAATACTGCTGAAATCGATTCTTGCTCTGCCTGTCAGTAACAACAGGGTCTATAAAGCCCAGACTGAAGCTGCCAAAAGAATAAATTATATTAAAAAAAGGGAAGGCGGCAGATTCAACGGATTGAATGAAATGGCTTCTCTGATGCTTATTAAGAATAGCGGGAACACTGTTGTCATAAACGACAATATGTTTTATTCAATAGAAATTCCCGGCACTGCGGCTATTCTGAGGTCAAGGTTCAGGAAGAGACCCTATTACAGATATCACGGCTTGCTGATAGGTATAAATTTAAAAAAGAGCTTAAGTCTTTCTTCGGGCACTGATCCGAAATTCGATCTTCTCCTTGCCGTGGACAGTGAAAGATATTCGGTATCACTGAAAAGTATAAAGAGGGTTGTGAATAACTGGCGCACAAATCTCGGTTTTGAAAATATATCGAGAGAGGAGGTTAAAAAGGATCGGAATAGCTATATCCTCAGATTTTATAAAAAAGAGAAACCTCTTTTATCCGGTTTTGAAGGATATTTTTTTAACGGGAAATTCGGGTATATGGTCAGAGCAATTTCTTCAGGAGAAAAATTCACCAAATTTAAGGATAAAATCAGAGATATTATTTTCAGCTTTAAATTTGTTGAGTTAAAATCTCAAGAGAGATAATATGAGATGCGTATAGATTGTTAAATTAATCGAAAAATTTTCCATCATACATCAGAGCGGTCTCTTTGCAGTTGTCTTTATTTTTACATTTACTGCAGTCTTTCCATATTTTTTCAGGCAGAGAATCTTTTGGGACTTCCAGAAAACCGTTCTTTTTAAAAAAGTCCGGAATATATGTCAGTGTGAAGATTTTTGAATTTTCAAGACCGGAAATTTTTTTTATTAATGCTTCCAGAAGCAATGACCCGATCCCGTTTCTCAATTCGCTTTTTATAACGCTCAGCGACCTGATCTCTTTTAAATTAGGCCCGTAATCATAAAATGATATAACCCCGATGGTTTGCTTGTCTCTTTTGGCAATCAGAAATTTATCGATTGATCCGGTAATATCGTCTATACTCCTCTCCAGAATGATCTCTTCATCTGAGTAAATTTTAATTATGCTATAAATTGATAATGCGTCGCTTATGTCCGGTTCGATAATTTCTGGTTTCATAATAAAATTATATTAAATATAGTTTATGTAATCAATACCGGGTGGGTATGATGCTGCGCCAATGGGCTGCAAAAACTCTCCTTGCAAAGGCTGTATCGTAAAAAAGTCCGGGATACGATTGTTTACTTCCTTTTTAAAATTTTAATATTTGATGCAAGTAGGTTTTTCGAATAGACACTGAATTTTTTTAATATTATTTCCGCTTCTTTCTGATTTTTATAGGGACCGGTAAAGATCTGGAATTGGTCTCTGTCTCTTGATAAGATTACAGTGTGGCCTTTATTACTGAGAAAGTCTGCAATTTTTTGCGATTTATTGCTGCTGAATCCATTGCCGATCTTTATTACAAAGGGGTATTCTTCTTTCGGAAAAGAGGCGCTCTTGAATTTTTCAACATTTTTATTTCTGTTGAATATATTTGTTACTTTTGATCTTATTCCGGAAACAGCTTTAAATGTTTTTTCATCAACAATTTTCCTGTTTGATCCTCCGGCAAATTTTATTCCTATAACAATTCCGGTTGTAAAAGATATTATGCAGAGTGCTGCAATAACAAAAATTACTCTGCTTGCATGTTTCTTCTTTCTTGCTTCTTCTTTATAATGAAATTTTGACATTCTTGAGAAATATTCGGGGTCATTTCTATTAATCTGGTGAGGATTCTCCCTTATGTTTTTCCCATTATAAAAATCAATATTTTGCATCATATTGCCCCTGTCCCAGTCAGATTTTGCAGTTAAAATTTATTAATATATAATTAACCCGGTAATAATTTATTTTTCGACAGGAAAGTTTTAAATCATAAGAAAAAAGTGAATTTATGATTATAATGATACATGAGGGCTGGCGGGAACCTCCTTTCTCTTTCCAGACAGTAAATCCTCTGCAAAAAGAAGCGAAAAGCCGAGGCCGATTTTTTAACATCCATGTCAAAATCGGCATTACCGGCATTCTGCCGGTAAGACTGTTTGAGCCTGAAATGAAGAGCAAGTTCTGCGCCGAACAGGATGTTCAAGTGCCGCGGTGTGCACGGATGCACATGAACTGCGGCCAGGCTTTTGAGCTTTTTTGCAGAGGAAATCGGGATAAATCCTATCTTCGGAGGCAAATTTTCTCCTCTGATGAATCTAAATAACACGTACCATAATAATATCGTTTATCTGTTTCAGCTCATTTACCGTGTCCTCGTCAATATCTCCGTCAATATCAATAATATTGTATGCATAATTGTCTTTGCTTTTATTGAGCAGATAGGCAATATTAATATTATGTCCGGCAAGAACATTTGAGATCTGTCCGATCATATTGGGAACATTTTTATTTGCAATTGTTATTCTTTTCATCCCGGAGTAGGGAAGAACGCAGTCAGGAAAGTTTACGGAATTTGAGATATTTCCATGTTCCAGGTAATCCATGATCTCCATAACAGCCATTTTTGCGCAATTCTCTTCGGATTCCGGTGTTGATGCTCCGAGATGGGGTATGGGGATAACATTATCGATGTTGAGAAGCTCCTCTTCAGGGAAATCCGTAACATACATGGCAACTTTTTCTTCATTTATTGCAGCAATGAGATCCTTGTTGTTTACCAGTCCCCCCCTTGCAAAATTGAGTATGCGTATCCCCTTTTTCATAATATTAAATTTGTTCTTATTGATTATGCCTTTGGTCTCGTCATTAAGGGGGATATGCAGGCTGATATAGTCCGATTCGGCAAGGATACTATCAAGACTGATAGCTTTTTTTATTGCTCTTGAAAGACCCCATGCTGATTCAACGGAAATAAAGGGGTCAAATCCGGCAACATCCATGCCCAGTGCATGGGCATCGTTTGCTACCATTACGCCAATGGCGCCAAGGCCCACAACGCCCAGTTTTTTGCCTTTAATTTCCGGACCTTTGAAATTTGCTTTATTGCTCTCAATTAGTTTGGGGATTGTATCACCCTGTCCTGCAAGGGATTTAGCCCATGTAATTCCTCTGAATATCTTTCTTGATGATATTAAAAGTCCCAGCAAAACAAGTTCCTTAACGGCATTGGCATTTGCGCCTGGAGTATTAAACACAACAATTCCCTTTTCAGAGCAGGCTTCGACAGGAATATTGTTAACCCCTGCGCCTGCTCTTGCAATTGCTTTCAATGAATGGGGCAGTTCCATATTGTGCATATCTGTGCTTCTGACAATTATAGCATCCGGATTAATTATCTCAGTTGCATATTCATATTTCTCAGTTGGAAATAATTTCAATCCTTCCGATGATATTTTATTTAATTTCTGAATTTTATACATTCTTAAGCTACTTAGCTGTTCTCTTTTTCAAAGGTTTTCATAAATTCAATAAGTTTTTGTACGCCTTCAACAGGCATTGCATTATATATACTGGCTCTCATACCTCCTACGGATCTGTGGCCTTTCAATGTAACTAACCCTTCCTGAGCGGCCTCTTTAATAAATTTTGCGTCAAGTTCGTCAGAACCTGTAATAAATGGTATGTTCATGAGAGACCTGTATTTTTTCTCAACAGTTGATTTGAACATTTTTGAATTGTCGAGGTGATCGTATAAAAGTTCCGCTTTGTACGAATTGATTTTTTCAATTTCAGCGAGCCCTCCCTTTTTCTTTATCATTTCAAAGACAAGTTTCGCAATATATATGCAATATGTGGGGGGGGTATTGAACATTGAGTTATTGTCAGCGTGAGTCTTGTAATTAAACATAGTGGGAGTTATATCCATGGCATTCCCGATCAGGTCATCCCTGATTATTACAATAGTTAGACCGGCAGGCCCTATATTTTTTTGAGCGCCTGCAAAAATAATTCCGAATCTATTTAGATCAACAGGTTCCGAAAGAATATTTGACGACATATCTGCAACAAGGGGTACGTCTCCGGTATGGGGCAGTTCTCTGTAGCGTGTGCCGTATATTGTATTATTTGTGCAAATGTAAAAATAATCCGCTTCAGAGTCAAATTTGCTTTTATCAAGTTCGGGTATGTATGAAAAGTTTCTGTCTTCAGATGATGCAACAATATTGACCCTGCCGTAGCGTTTTGCTTCGGAGATGGCTTTTTTTGTCCAGTTTCCGGTATGTATCAGGTCGCACTTTTTGCTTTTATTAAAGAGATTCATGGGAACCATTGCAAACTGGCTTGACGCTCCTCCCTGAAGAAAGAGGACTTTATAATTTTCAGGGATGTTCATGATCTCCCTGAGCAGCGATTCGGTTTCATTGAATATTTCAATGAATTCGGCGGATCTGTGACTCATCTCCATCACCGACATTCCCGTATCCCTGTACTCCGGTAATTCCTCTGCGGCTTTTTTCAGAACTTCTTCCGGTAGAGCTGCGGGCCCCGCGGAAAAATTGTAAACCCTTGACATGTTAAACTCCTTAGTAGTTAATTATTATTTTATGCAAAATCTATCATAGATCATTATGATTTTTAATTGATGTATTTGCTGCGAACATTGCCGAGAGGAATCGAAATTCGCCGGCAATATCGAAATTCGTTATAAAAACATCCTTCACTCTGTTACTCAGAACAATCGGTGAAAAATTTACAATCCCTTTTATGCCATAGTTGATAAGATTGTCTGCCATTTTTTTTGCGGATCGGCCCGGTACCGTAAGAACAGCCAGTTCGATTTTTTCTCTCTTGATAATTTCAGGCAATTCATATGTTGGGTATAATGGTATGTCGGTTTTAACGGTTTCCAGTCTGTTAATGCTTGAATCGAATCCTGCAACTATTTTGAAATTCTGAGTAAGCAGATCTTTATAATTCAGCAGAGTTGTTCCCAGTTTACCGATTCCCACAATGCATGCATTTCTTACAACATCGAATCCGAAGGCGGAATTAATATGGTTTTTAAGCTCTTTTATATCATAACCTGCTCCGATCCCTCCCCCTTTTTTGAGATATGATATATCCTTGCGGATACTATGGGAAGGGACGCCGATCCTTCTGCCTATCTCTTTTGAAGAGATTGAGATATCGCCGGTTTTTTCTATCTCATCCAGAAGGCTGTATATTTTGCACAACCTTCTGACAGAAGGCGGCGGGATTTTTTTCAATTTTTTATTTCCGGATAAATGGATTTTCATCATAGGTACAATTGTGAAATAAATCACAAATTACGTCAAGAAATTTACCCCGTAGGTGTGGAAAAAGAGGTTGAATAATTAATTGCATTAAATAAGTGTGATATATTTCACAAATTTATAATCATTTTTAGTTGAAAAAAAATAGCTATTAAAATATGTTGAATTATACCGATCGTTATTGAGAATTTCCATATTAAATGAATCGGTATATGACAATAATTAAAGAGGAATTATGGCTGATATAAGTGCATTCAGAGGATTACGACCCAAGAAGGATCTGGCAAAAGATGTTTCGGAATTGCCCTATGATGTGGTGAGCAGAAGTGAAGCAAAAAAGATTGCTGAAAACAATGAATACAGTTTCTTCCATATTACGAGACCTGAAATTTCTATGTCCGATGATACCGATCCCTATCATGAAAGCGTTTACCAAAAGGGAAAGGAAAATCTCCATAGGTTTATAAGAGATAAAATACTTATTAAGGATGAAACACCGAAATTATATCTATATACCCAGATAATGAATGAGCGTGAGCAGACCGGACTTGTTGCCTGTGTAAATATTGATGATTATATAAACAATAATGTTAAGAAGCATGAATTGACCAGAGAAGACAAAGAGAGAGACAGAACAAGGCACCTTGATATTCTGAATGCAAATACGGGACTTGTATTTTTACTCTATCGTGAAGACGGATCAAAAAAAGGTCTCTTTGAAAGAGCCAAAGCTGAAGAGCCCGAATACGATTTCGAAACCGATGACGGAATACGTCATATTGTAAGAGTAATAAATGATGAAGATCTGATCAAATCTTTTGAAGAAAGTTTTGCAGAAAATACTCTTTTTATTGCGGACGGACATCACAGAGCGGCGTCTGCGGTCAATGTGGGGCTAATGAGGAGAAAAAGGGAGAAAAATTTTACAGGAAAGGAAGAGTATAACCGTTTTCTTGCAGTAATATTTCCTCATGATCAGTTGAAGATCTTACCATACAATAGGGTTGTGAGGGATCTATGCGGCTTAAATACCGAGGATTTTATATCGAAAATTTCCGGCAGATTTGTTGTTAACCGGAACGGTGTGAAAGTTCCGGGAAGCAAGAGATCCTTTTCAATGTATATTGAGGGCCGGTGGTATTCGCTGGTCTACACCGGCAGTATGGAAGGAGATACTGTGGATAAACTTGATGTGAGGATCCTTCAGAAGAATATTCTTGAACCGCTGCTTGGAATTAAAGATCCCAGAACTGATAAAAGAATAAATTTTATCGGTGGTATCAGAGGTGTTGATGAACTGGAAAAACTTGTAGATTCGGGACAATACAGGGTTGCTTTTTCTCTTTATCCTACCTCTGTTGAGGAATTAATGGCTGTTGCTTCAGAAGAAGGCATTATGCCTCCCAAATCCACCTGGTTTGAACCGAAATTGAGAAGCGGTTTGTTTATTCATCTTTTAAGCTGATTTTTTAATTTTTTTTTGAACTAATTTGCAGATTTTCTTATATTAAAAGATAATTTTACAGGAATTATTTTACTCTGTGTATTGCAGAATGGATTTCCTGTTATAGCAATAAGAAGCTGTTGTATGGATAGAAGAGACAAACTTCCGGGCAGAAATCTGAAGAATTTTCTGCATTCTTTTCTTAAATCATTTTTTTTTAGAGAGAAAAGTTGCGAGGATGTTGTAGTTGATGCTTCGGGAAAGCTCGATATTGGGGAATTTGAGATTTTTCAGCTATCCTATGAAGCATGGTTCGGTGAGGAGGGTGAAATTAAGTTTCTTGAAGAGAACTTTTTATTATACCTTAATGCCGGGACAATTCCCCAGTGGGTCAGACATTATTCAAGAAATATAATATTAGAGTATAAATCGGGTCGGCTTGATAAAAATTCTCCCCGATTTCATAAATTTGACAGAAAACCCCACAGTCTATTAATGGAAAAACCGGGTTTATTGAATTATATTCTTGTTGCAGGTTTTCTTGCAGTAATAGTTATTTTTATAGTCTGTTTTTCCATGTCTTATATTGGAATTGCGGGAAAATTTTTAAAATAAAATGGCATCACGCTGATCAAGAGTTAAAATTCGGTTATTTTCTTGACTCCGAAATCAAATACAATAAAAACATCAAAAATTATTTTTACAATAAAGACAATCTGAATATTTTTGTTTATAGAGATGCTGCGTGAAATTATATAAGGGCTTAGAGTTGATAAATTGAAAAATCTTTTTATTGCTGTTATAATTGTTGTTTTTAAGATTTCTCTATTTGCTCTGCCTCTTGCAGGCGGCGGTATTGGTGAAGATAATCCCATCAATGACCATTACTTTATAGAGCTGGAATTGGGGTGGAACGGTTATGTCGGTACCGGGTCGAGAATAGATATCAGCCTGAATGATCATTTCAGTATAAATGCAGGCGCAGGTATGGGGTACTGGGGATACAGATTAGGCGCCGGTTTCAGGGCCTACAACCGGTTTCCCTATGGTATTGCCTTTGCAATGGGACTTTCCTATAATGGCGGAACTGTTGAACGGGAGATGAAACTGAGAACAATCGGCGCAGCAGGTATTGTTGACAAAGATCCTGTTTTAATTGAGCTTAAACCGGTTACTGCAATGAATGTATCTTTTTTGTATTCACTTCCGGCCGGCAGAAATAAGATCTATCTTGAAATGGGTTATTCCTTTGCTCTGAGCAGTCAAGAATACACCTATATTGTTGAATCGGGAAATGAATTGCATCCTCAATCAAAGGAAACCCTTGATTCTCTTCGCCCGGGCGGTTTCCTGTTTTCCATCGGATATGCTTTTTAAGCGTAACATGTTTTAAATGACCGGCAAATATGCATAGGCTGTTAACAGTTATATGGAATCAATTATTAACTCGACTTAGGCGTTTTTTATATAATATGATGAGCAAATTTGCGAATTTTATTCGTTAACATAATGCAGAAAAAACGGGTGAAAATCGCCTAACTGGAGTTATTAATTGTTTTGCCGAACCTGCTCTATATAATTTTTATGTAAAAACCAATATATTTAAAAAATATGTTTGCCAAATAATATTTATATTAAATTTATGTTAATTGCATAGGATATTATAAAAAAAATATTGCTATTTCCACTGTTTTTTTCAGATTGACTTATAGGATGAATAGAATGGAGAAGTTTACGCCTGTAGAGAAATAATTTTACAGCAAATATCTATGGATGAGACTTCCTTCTGTTTTGATTGGACTATACCGATCGTTATTGAGAATTTCCATATTAAATGAATCGGTATATGATTTAAGCAGGATTTTGCCCTTTGCCAAGGGATAAAATATAGGCTTTTTGATATAAATTACTATAATAAATTTAATAAAAAGAAGTAAAATTATGTGCCGATTAGCTTTAAAAACATCATCAACACCATTTTCACCTTACAGCGTTCTGGAAGCCATGGAAGCAATGCAGGAAGGGTATGACGGAAGCGGACTTGGTCTTCTTCTGCGCGGTCTTGAATTTTTAGATTATAATTATCAGACCAAAGACCCTATTTTCTCAGGCATTGCCCATACCCATGAAGCTTTAAACCGCCTTGATTCATTTATGCAGGAGAAGGGGTTTACTTTAAAGTATGATCATGAGTTCAATGTTGATCATTCAAAGGTGGAAGCCCCTGACAGATATAAATATCTTCTCCGTATATACAATTTTCCTGAAATATGGAAAGATTATGATAAAGACAGGATCGAACATGAATTAATGATGACCCGCCTTGAATTAAGAAGGGATGGAGAGAATCATAATGGAGACCTTACGCTTTTTTCTTTCTGGCCCGAGGTTGTTATTATTAAAGAGGTTGGCTGGCCTCTGGGCATTGGGGATTCCCTTGGTCTGTCTGATAACAGAATAAAGGCAAGACTGGTAATGGCTCAGGGCAGGCAAAATACAAACTGGGGCATTAATCTGTATGCATGCCATCCCTTTTTCCTTCAGGGTGTTTCCACAATGACAAATGGTGAAAATACAGCCTTTATTCCTATTAAAGAATGGCTTATGGGCGTGCAATTTCCCGGTTATATAGGCTACCAGAGCGACAGTGAAGTATTTACGCATATTTTACATTATACTATTAAAAAGCTGAAACTCCCGCTCGAAGTTTATAAACACATTATCACTCCGCTGAAAACAGAGGAGCTGTTAGATCATCCTCAGGGAGATTTTCTAAGAGGCTTGCGGGATGTAACCAGAAAGCTGATCATTGACGGGCCCAATTGTGTTATAGGGTCTTTACAAGATGAAACATGTTTCATGGTAATGGACCACAAGAAATTACGTCCCGGTACAGTGGGCGGAAAAGAAGGCGAATGGGCAATGGCTTCCGAGATGTGCGGCGTTGACGCAATGATTCCCGAAAGGGACCGTTCCCTCGATTTTCAGCCAATGCGAGAGAACATGGTAATAATATCCCCAGACCGAAAGGAGTATAAGATATGGTCACAATTCGATCCATACCCTCAACACCGGGTAGCCTGACATACACTGATCTTCCATGGATAATCAATCATATTGAAGATAGATGCACACTGTGCGGGAAATGCACTTCGGTTTGCCCCACTTCCGCAATATATCTCGGTTACAGACGACAGAGAATCCCGCAGATCGATATTTATAATAAAGACAGAAAAACATCCTACAGAACATTTGCGGGCATAAGGCAGAGGCTTGACGTAGAGCACAGATGCATCGGGTGCGGTATGTGTTCCATGGTTTGCCCCAATGAGGCAATAACTCCTGTCTTAAACTCAAATGACGACAGGCTCAAGTTTCATATACATCAGGGCGGCGATGCGTGGAAACGAGGCGGGAGAAGAAATAGCAGGGAATCTTTGCTGGACAATATTATTTTTACGAGGATCTCAATGCTTACAGACCCGGCGCTTGATGCCGGCAGGCATGAATTCTATCTAAACACAATTCTGGGACGAATTCTCTCTCCTGAGGAATATCTGAAGAGGAAGGAAAAGGGCCAATGGATACCCCCCACAAGGGAGATTTTCCCCTTTATTATAGGCTCTATGTCATTCGGCGCAATGTCTCCCAATATGTGGCTTGGCCTTCTGCAGGGCGTTGCATACTGCAACGAGGTGCTTGGCATTCCCGTTGTTATGGCAACGGGCGAGGGAGGGTGTCCCCCGTGGGTTTTAAAAAGCCCCTTCCTTAAGTATATTATACTGCAGATCGCATCAGGTTATTTCGGATGGGACGAGATAATCAGGGCTATTCCCGATATGCAGTGCGACCCTGCGGCAATTGAAATAAAGTACGGGCAGGGCGCAAAACCGGGCGACGGCGGACTTTTAATGTGGTATAAGGTGAGTAAACTCATTGCCCGTCTCAGGGGCGTTCCGCAATCCGTTGATCTGCCTTCGCCTCCGGTACATCAGACGCTCTATTCCATAGAGGAGAGTGTTATGAAAATGATCCAGTCTCTGTCAATGGCATGGGGGTTCAGAGTGCCTGTATATCCCAAAATATCCGGTTCCAATTCTGCAAAATCGGTACTTAATAATCTTGTCAGAAATCCCTATGCTTCGGCTCTGTTGATAGACGGAGTAGACGGAGGAACCGGAGCAGCCTATAATGTAAGTATGGATGCAATGGGTTATCCCATAGCTTCAAATCTCAGAGAGTGTTATCTTGATCTTGCTGCTCAGGGAAAACAGAATGAGATCCCCCTCTTTGCCGCAGGCGGAGTGGGCAAGAACGGAAATGTAACGCAAAACGGTATGGCTCTGATCATGCTTGGCGCAAGCGGCGTTCATATCGGCAAATATGTGATGCAGTCTATAGCAGGCTGCCTTGGAAGTGAAAGGAACAGATGCAATGTATGCAACTTGGGCATTTGCCCCAAAGGTATAACGAGCCAAAATCCGAAGCTCTACAGACGTCTTGATCCGGATCAGGTAGCTCAGAGAGTAGTCGATGTCTTCCAGGCAATCAGAACGGAGATGAAGAAGATCATGGCGCCGCTTGGAAGGTCTCAGAGTCTTCCTATCGGTATGAGCGATGCTATTGGGATAAACGATAAGGCAGCGGCGGATAAGTTGAAAATAAATTATATATGTTAAGATGTTTCAGTATGCTGTTTGATAAAAGGGTTTATAAAGAGAGGAGACAGATAAGTGAAGGGCATAACCGAAGATTATATAACAATTAAAGGGGTTGATGACAAGGGCAAACGTATCAGTTCCAAAGATTATGAAGATATGGTGCAGGATGCCTTGAAGAGATCCAACAGGCTGATACTCTGGACCAAGGGGCAGCACAATGTTGGCGGACGTCTCAGGCATGAATCGGGCTCTGTTTTTATAAGAGTGAAAGGTCCTGTGGGCCAGCGGCTGGGATGTATGGGCCAGCCCGGCACAACAATTATCTGTGAAGGGCAGGCCTCCGACGATGTGGGATATCTCAATATCGGAGCGGATATTGTTATTCTTGGAGATGCAACCAACGGAGTTTGTAATGCTACTGCCCAGGGCAGGGTGATGGTGCGCGGTTCAATCGGTTCCAGAGGCCTCACAATGACTAAGTGGAATCCCGATTATAAAAGGCCCGAACTATGGGTTCTCGGTTCCGTAGGGGATACCTTTGCAGAATTCAACTGCGGTGGAATTGCCGTTGTGTGCGGAATTAACCCGAAAAATCCGGATAATATTCTGGGATACCGCCCCTGCGTTGGAATGGTAGGCGGAACAATATTCTACCGCGGAAAAACCGACAATACATACTCCGGAAATGATGTACGCCTTTCAGAACCGAATGACGAGCAGTGGCAGTGGCTTGTTTCACAGATGCCCCAATATCTTGAAACCATTGAACGAAGCGATCTTTTAGAGGAGTTAACGGTTCGTGAAGAGTGGAAAGTTCTTGAAGCCATTCCCCCTCAGGAAAAATCACTGAGGCGCAGCGGGACCATGACCATTGAGGAGTTCAGGATAAAAGTATGGGAGAAGGCTTTCGGAGGCGACCCGCTTCGTGATCTTGCGCCGGGACTTGACCGTGAACCTATCGGTTTAATTGAATCGGGCGATTTAAGGCGGAAAGTGCCCTTCTGGGCAAACAGGCAGTCTGCTGCGCCCTGTACATATTATTGTCCTGCGCATATACCCACTGTTGATCGTCTCAGACTTATCAGAGAGGGCAAGCTGGACCAAGCTTACCGGCTGACCCTGAATCATACTCCTTTCCCTGCATCGGTTTGCGGTTCCATCTGCCCCAATCTCTGTATGTCCAACTGTTCGAGACAGCGTGTTGACAAAAGCATTGATATTGCCCTTCTGGGGCGTTCTGTTCAGAATGCAGAGGCTCCTGAACTTAAGCCGCCCACCGGTAAAAAGGCGGCAATTGTGGGCGGAGGACCTGCAGGCTTAAGCGCTGCATGGCAGCTTGCTCTTGCAGGAGTTGAAGCTCATATCTTTGAGAAGGATAATAAGCTGGGCGGAAAAATGGCGCAGGTCATTCCCTGGGAAAGGCTGCCAAGGGCTGTCTGGGATGCAGAGCTTGAAAGATTATTGAAATTACCCGGTATTCATGTTAATTACGGCGTGAATATGACAAAGGATAAAATAGAAGAGTTAAAAAATAATTTTGATTATGTGATTGTCGCGGTTGGGGCGCATGAACCTCGCAGGATCCCCTTCCCCGGTTCGGAGAGGGTAATTGCAGGCCTTGATTTCCTGAAGTCTGCCAAATCTGACAATCCCATGAAAGTTGGTAAAAAGGTAGTTGTTATAGGAGCCGGTAATGTGGGATGCGATGTTGCCTGTGAGGCATACCGCCTTGGAGCGGATGATGTAACATTGATTGATATACAGAAACCTCTTTCCTTCGGCAAGGAGAGAGAAGCGGCAGAGAGGCTTGGAGCCAAATTCCGCTGGCCCGCTGTGACTAAAGAAGTAACGGATGAAGGGGTACTCCTTGCCGACGGCGGTTTTATCCCGGCTGATACGGTGATAATTTCTATAGGAGATGTTCCGGCTCTCGATTTTCTGCCGGAGACTGTTGAAACAATAAAAGGATTGATTAAAACCGGCGAGGCGGGAAACACATCGGATAGTAAGATCCTTGCAATAGGCGATGTGGAAAAACCGGGGCTTGTAACCGACGCTCTCGGCAGCGGTAAAAGAGCCGCCGAGTATGTTATAAGTTCATTAAACGGCAGAGAGTGGAAATCATTTAAGATCCCTGTAATTCAGCAGAGCGCTTTAACTGTTGAGCATTACTGCCCCGATAATAATACGCTGTCTGAGGACGGCGAGGCAGACAGGTGTCTCAGCTGCGGTTCATGCCGCGACTGCGGTTTGTGTGTTGACATCTGTCCCACTGCTGCAATAAGCAGGATCGACCTAAGTGACGGGCAGTATGAATATAGATCGGATGATGACAAATGTATCGCCTGCGGATTCTGTTCGGATACATGCCCCTGCGGTATCTGGATCATGCAGGAGTTCGAATAGTCCCGTATTGTCTGAATAAAAAGAATTTTATTTATATCTGCCGAATCGGGAAGTAATGGGATAGCGTCTGTCACGGCCGAAGGCTCTTTCTGTTATCCTTACGCCGGGCGGAGCCTGCCGGCGTTTGTATTCGTTGCGGTCAACCATCTTTGCAATATCTTTAACAACATTTTCACTGTAACCTGCATTAACTATCTCTTTTATACACTTATCCTGCTCAATATACATCTCAAGAATCGGGTCCAGAATATCGTAGGGGGGCAGGCTGTCTTCGTCCTTCTGATTCGGCGCAAGTTCTGCCGAAGGGGGTCGGCTGATTATTCTTCCGGGGATCACCCTTGAAATCGAATTTCTATAACGGGAAAGTTTATAAACAAGGGTTTTGGATACATCCTTCAATACGCAGAAGCCTCCGGCCATGTCTCCGTACAATGTTGCATAGCCCACAGCCATTTCGCTCTTATTGCCGGTTGTTAAAACTATTTTACCCTTTTTATTGGATATGGCCATAAGAATTACTCCTCTGCACCTGGCCTGAATATTTTCTTCGGTTGTATCCTCGTCATATTCCTTGAATTGGTCTTTTAATGTTTCAAGAAAACTCTTGAAGGCAGATTCGATAGGAATAACGGAAAAATCGACTCCGAGTTTCTGAGACATTATTTTTGCGTCTTCGATGCTCATATCTGCCGTGTACCTTGACGGCATTGATACGGCTTCGACATTTTTACTGCCTATAGCATCAGCGGCAATTGCCAGAGTTAAAGCGGAATCTATGCCGCCGGAAAGTCCGATAACAGCGCCGCTGAATCTGTTTTTATTGATGTAATCTCGAACTCCGAGAACCAGCGCATTGTAGATGTTTTTGATCAGAGGAGCTTTTTTTTCGCAATGGCCTTTAAGAGGTTCAATCCCGTGTTTGGTTCTGTGAAAATCCACCGCTATCAAGTCTTCTTTGAATGAGTGCCCGCGGTGAGTGATCTCTCCTTTGCTGTTTAATGCGAAGGAAGCGCCGTCAAAAACCAGCTCATCCTGTCCGCCTATCATATTAACATACAGAACAGGAGTTTTGCATTCATTTACTCTTCTTTTCAGCATTTCTTCCCGTTCTGTATTTTTCGCTGTATGATAGGGCGAAGCATTTATATTGATAATTATTTTTGCGCCGGCGCTGCATGCCTTCCGTATGGGCTCGGGATACCAGGCATCTTCGCATATTGTTAATCCCACCGGAATATTGTTGATATTGATCACAGCCGGTTCTGCGGATGAGATAAAATATCTCTTTTCATCAAAGACACTGTAATTTGGAAGTTTATGCTTTCTATATATTGAAACTATTTCTCCTCGGCTTATAACAGCAGCGCTGTTAAATGTTCCCTGCGCTGTTTTTTCCGGAAAACCGGCAATTACTGTTATTTTATCCGTATAAGCTTTTATCTTATTGATAGCCGATTCGACTCTCATATAGAGTTCGGGTCTCAGCAGGAGATCTTCGGGAGGATATCCCGTAAGAGCAAGTTCAGGAAAGATAACAAGATGAGCGGATAATTCATTGCGGCATTTTTCAGTGACTGCAATTATTCTTTCTGCATTCTCCTCGATTGCGCCAACCATAAAGTTTATCTGAGCCATTGCTGTACGAAGTTGGGAAACCAAAGTTATTTTTACTCCTGAAATTGTTTTTTTAATATTTTTATTTCATTTTCTTTTAGAAGCCTGAAAGAGCCTCTTTTTATTCCTCTGACGCTTAATGAAGCATAGCCTATTCTCTTCAGGTATTTTATTTTGTATCCGAGCTTTATGAATGTATATCTGATTTGTCTTTTCTTTCCTTCCCGAAGCGTTATTAATATTTTTGTTCCGGGATCATTTATTATCTCAATTCCGGCTTTTCCCGTTCTTGACCCGATTTGAGGGAGGAAAATTCCTTTGGTAATTTTTTTAAGATCCCCTTCTTCAAGAGGCCTGTTAATTTCAACAAGATATTTTTTATCTATTGAGTATCTGGGGTGGCTTAATCTATTTGCCAGTGTTCCGTCATTTGTAAGGAGCAGCAGACCTTCAGTATCCATGTCCAGTCTTCCCACAGGAAAGATCCCTTCTTTTCTGAATTTTTCCGGTATTAGATCCATTACAGTGGGTCTGCCCAGTTCATCGCTGAGAGTTGTTATGTATCCTTTCGGTTTATTCAATATAATGTAGTGAAAATTTACTGCAGGTTTTATTCTTTTATTATTATACTCTACCAGATCAATTTCAGGATCAATAAAGAGAGCAAGTTTTTTTGAGGTTTTGTTGTTAATTTTTATCTTTCCGGAAAGAATATACTCTTCAACTTTTCTTCTTGAACCCAGCCCGCAGGACGCTAAATATTTATTTAGCCTGACTTTCATTTTTTGTTTTTATCAATAGTGTTTTGAATTGAGATTTTTTTAAAAACAAGTTCGCCCGCTTTAAGTTCTTTTTTCAGGACATAAGAGGAACCTCTTTTTATAAATTTAAGCTTTTCGCCGAAAGTTGTGCCGTCCTCAAAGAGAAGCATATTGTTATGGAAATCGATGCGGTAGTGCCCTTCATATATTTTGGGGTTTTGCGATTTTATGTATGATTTATACAGACCTTTGCTGTTGAATTCAATACCGTGTCTGGTAAAATCTCCGAATCTGTTAATACTCCACCATTTTCCGGAAAGCTCTTTCATCATATTTTCTGTTTCGCCTTTAAAAAAATCGGTAACGAATTTTTTGATTTTCACTGAATTATCCGTTGTTAAGATCTTTATATTGGTACCGAATATCCATCCGGTAATCCCGTTTTTAATTTTAATCTTATACCAATAGTCCCTGGATTTACCTATCCAGCTTTTTTCAGCGGATCTGTCTATGATCTCAACGGTTTCCCCTTTTTTAAGAAGTGTTATTCTTGCAGAAAAAAAGAAAGGGTCAATTCTTACAGAAGAATTCCTGATCAATACAATTCCCATTGTCTTTTTTTGCGCGGATATTTTTGCTTCTCCGGCCAGATGATTTTTAAGGCCTCCCTGTAATAGTATACATATAAACGAAAGTATTAAAAAGAATTTGCGCTTTCCGGTTGTCATTTATCCTTTCCCTGATTTCCTGTTTTATTATAAATGGTCAGATTTTCTTCCGTGTCCCTGTTGTGATGTATAAATGTTTGTCTTTCATTTTCAGAATAGCTTACCTGAACTGTGTTATAATTAAATGAAAAATTAAGATCAAAATTGCCGCAGTTTATTCTGCCCGAACTTAACATTCCGAAACATTTATAAGACCATTCGGTAGTATTATAGTTCTCAAGCGGTACGCCTTCAAATTTCAGCTCATACATGTTAGTATCAATTTTTTTTATTGTTAATGTATAGTATTTCAGCAAGTTCCGGTAATGAACATAAATTCCGGAGACATCAACAGTTTTATTTGAGCATAAGATATGGTTTAATAAAAGAGGCAGCAATGATATAAATATATTTCTTTTGGTAAATTTCATTCTGAATTTCCTTTTATATTGGTTATGGAAATATTAAATTATATTTAGTCAACATAATTACAATTTTTCAACCTTTTTATTTATCCGAATTTTTTATTGGATTTTTTATTATTGTATGTATACAATGAGCGGATAGATATATAAAATGTTTTAAAATTTTGTGTTTTTGAAAATCTTTATTGAAGTAAGCAGACATCTGTTTTAATTTGATATTAAAATGTTTTTCTGCCGGAGGATAAAAGCAATGAAAGAAAAAGTCTTCTTTATAAAAACCGATGAAAAGGAAAGTGATGATCTAAGGTGTAAGAAATTAAAGGAATTTCTGGTTTCTCAGAAGATATTAAACTTTATAGATGAAAACGATATGGTTGCAGTTAAAAGTCATTTCGGGGAGAAGAGCATATCCGGATATGTGCGCCCTCTGTTTTTAAAAATGATCGGGGAACTTGTAAAAGAGCAAAAAGGGATGCCTTTTCTTACTGAAACATCAACACTGTATAAAGGGAACAGAAGTAACGCAGTGGTCCACATAGAACATGCAAACAAACAGGGATTCGGTTTTAATGAAACGGGTATGCCCATTATACTTGCGGACGGGCTTTACGGCGATGAAGAATATGAAATTAAAATCCCGGGCAAATTATACAGTGCTGTTAATATTGCTTCTCTTATCGGCAAGGTGCAGGCAATGATAATGATATCTCATTTTACCGGGCATATGATTGCCGGATTCGGAGCCGCTTTAAAAAATATGGGAATGGGCTGCTCGAGCAGAAAAGGAAAACTGATTCAGCATTCAACAGCCAAGCCGAAAATCAAGCCCGGTGATTGCACCAAATGTGAAATGTGTATTAAGTGGTGCCCTGCCGATGCAATAACCATGAATGAAGACAGTGCTTTTATCGATAAGGATAAATGTATAGGCTGCGGCGAATGCCTTGCGGTTTGCAGATTTTATGCGGTAGCTTTTAACTGGAAAGCTACTTATGAAGATTTACAGAAAAAAATTGTTGAACATGCCTGGGGCGTTCATAAGGCAAATGAAGGTAAAAATATATATATAAACTTTTTAACCAGAATTTCGAAGGATTGCGATTGTATGGATAAGTATGAAAAGATATGTCCCGATATCGGCATAGTTGTTTCAAATGACGCGGTTGCTGCCGATTCTGCTTCGCTTGATTTAGTAGAAAAAACTTCGGGGAAAAAATTCTCTGAAATGGGGCACAATATTCCTTACAGATTTCAGATCGATTATGCCGCGGAACTGGGATTCGGGAATCCTGAATATGATCTCATCCCGGTATAGCATTCAGACAGGGAATAGTTAATCCCAGATCTCTATTGCTCCGTAATTTTCTGTTACAGGTTTGATCAGGCTGTCCTCAATTAGAGATTCATAGGAGAAGATACGGTTGCGTCCCTTCGTCTTTGCATAGTATAATGCTCTGTCTGCTTTATCCACAAGAATAAGAGGATTGTCCGCCGGATTAATTGAAACATAACCTGCGCTGATAGTTACTCTTTTGACGCGTGGGAATTTGTATGATTCAACTTTACTTCTGAACCTTTCCATAATTTGACGAGTCTGTTCGATGTCATTATTTAAAATGAGCAAAAATTCTTCTCCGCCGTATCTGAAGATCAGGTCGTTCTGCCTGAATGATGATTTTAATAGTCTGGAAAATAGGACAAGGATTTCATCTCCCATGAGGTGTCCGTAATTATCATTGATCGTCTTAAAGTGATCGATATCGATCAGGATGAGAGTTCTCTGTTCGGAAGAGAAGTTCAGATCCGATGGTGATGAGAATATTATATTGATTGTCCTGTTATATGCATCCCTGTTAAAAAGCCCTGTAAGAAAATCTTTATTCTTGCTATTGATCAAAAAGAGCTGGTTATTAAAAATTTTAACAATTTTTCTCAGAAATTCTTCATCTTCTCTGTTAGTTGAACCGGCTTCAAAGGATACTATATAAGTTATTTGCCCTCCTTCGAAGATAGGGTGGATGATCGTCTTTCGGTTGTTATCAGAGCAGATTCTTTTTACAATTTTTTTTGTTTTTATACATTTAATAAATTCATTTCTGTTATTTAATATGATCGGTTTTTTTTCTCTGTTCAGAGAATTTATCCCGTAATAAATATTCTCAGTATTTTTGTTATTATCTCTTGATTTGTATATTTCGTAAATTGTTAACCTGGAATTACTGAATTCGGATTGTATAATTGATTGAAATTCTGAAATCAGGTCTGATGCATTATCGATTTCCGTAACTTTGATAAGTAAATCCAGTATGTCATTATTTTTAGAGTTCATATTAATTTGCAGCAGCATGAGCGTAATTTGCTTTAACTGCTTGATCGATTATGTCTGCAATAAATCCATATTATTTAATTTTTTTCTGACTTCATTTTTTATATACTCGAGATCTTTTTTATCAGGGCGGTTGAGCGCTTTATAAAAATTCTCTATATATGCTTTTGTCCCGGCATTTGAAGGATCTTCTTCAAGCATTTTATTATATTTATTCAGAGCCTCTTCGTATATTTTACCCTGACAAAGGAGATGGAAAATGAGCCGATTCTTCTTTTCTATGGGCTGTTCCACTCTTTTTTTAACGATCAGCGCGTGATCAGATGTCGGGTTTGCGCCGAGAGTCCCGAAAAGCCCTATTGTTTTTGCGGAAATTTTGTTTATATAGCCTCTTGTCTTTATGTCGGCGTTTCCTTTGTCGACCCAGTAGCCCATTAATATGAGATCATAATTATCAGGGTCAGGAGCTTTTTCAATGGAATAGATCTCTGTGCCTCGGGGCAATACTTCTTTTATAGCCATTGCGACTTTCTTTGTATTGCCGGTGTTGCTTGAATATATTATTACGGTTCTCATGATCAGCCATATTAAAAATTAGGGTCTCATAAATCAATTATTATATTTAGTAATGATTCCACTTCTGGAGTGATTATTAAGCCGGTTAAGGCGTCCTTGTAAAGATTTTCTTTATACAATGGATCAACATGCGGTTGCTCTTCCTGTCCTTTACTGCGAGCCGGATAAATGAATCGTCAAGATATGCGAAATTTGACGCATCCCTGATCAGAATATTTTGTTTCAGCAATTTCTCTTTCAGTTCGTACGATTTTGTTCCGCATAATATTTTCACAAGAATAAAATTTGTTTCCGAATCGTATGTTTTGAGCTGTTCTATTTTTTTCAGGCTGCCGATCAAGAATTGTTTCTCTTTTTTTATCAGTGCAAGCGAATTTTCAGCATATACGCTGTTGTTAAGGAGGATTTTTGAGGATAAGTCGGCAAGAATGTTTACTGTCCATGGCTCTTTTATCGATTTTATCTTCCTGATAAATTCTCTGTTAAAGTTTATGCAGTAACCCAGCCTCAGTCCCGGTATTGCAAAAAATTTTGTAAAGGATCTGATTATAAAAAGGTTATGATAGGCAGGTGCAAGTTTCATTGAAGACCTTTCTCTCCAGCCTTCAATGAATTCGATAAATGATTCATCAATAATAAAAAGGGTATTTTTATTTTGGGCACAGAATAAGAGTTCCTGAACTATATTTATATTTGTAAAGGTTCCTGTTGGATTATTGGGGCTGCAGATGTAAATTAAATCGTAGTTTTTAGATATTTCTTTTAGAATTTTTTTAAGGTTTATTTTGAAATCTTCTTCGTTTAATTTGAAATAATTTATTTCTGTGCCGGTATGTTTTAGTGAGAGAGCGTATTCTGAAAAGCACGGCGCAATGATCAGCGCCCTTTGCGGCTTAAATACCCTTGGAAGAAGGTATATAAGTTCTGCAGCTCCGTTTCCGGGAACAATAGTTTCGGGATCAATATTATTATAGCGGGCAATATTTTGAGTCAAATCCGCATAATCGGGATCAGGGTAGTTTTTGATTTTATCGATGTTTTTTATTAGCGTCTGTTTTAGTTCCGGAGGCAGACCCAGAGGATTAATATTTGAGCTGAAGTCGAGTATATCTTCTTTTTTTATGTTATAATCTCTTTCGATTCTATAAATGTTGCCGCCGTGGGTATCCATCTTTTTTATTTATAGTACACTGTTTATTGTAAAGGAAATAGTTAAGCCCGTTATTAACGCTGTTATTGCCGTTGCATACGTCAGCTTTATGCTTCTTAAGATGTCATTTTTAATCAAAGTTGTTTCGGAGCGGCCTATTACCGGTTTTTTTACGGTGTTTCCGAAATATACGGCATCACCGCCAAGCCTGCAATTGAGCGCTCCTGCAAAGGCGGCTTCGGGATGCGCCGAATTGGGACTTGAGTGATTCAGCCTGTCTCTGCGAGCGGTCTTTAGGCTGTTTTTATGATCCATACCGCAGAAAAAGGCGGCCGCAGGGATGAGAAAAAAGGCGCTTATTCTTGCCGGTAAAAAATTCATTATATCGTCCAGTTTTGCTCCTGCCATACCGAAATTAATATATTTATCGTTTTTATATCCGATCATTGAATCTATTGTGCTGACAGCTTTATATGTCATTGCAAGGGGCGCGCCTCCGATAAATAAATAGAAGATGGGGGAGACAACGGCGTCCACAACATTTTCGGCAACCGTTTCAATTGTTGCTTTCAGAATTTCTTCCTCGTCCAGTTTGTCCGTATCCCTGCTGACAAGGGTACTTAAGTGTTTTTTGGCTTCGTCGATTTTATTGTTTTCTAATAAAGTGTAAACTCTTCTTGCTTCAACTGAAAGCGACTTTACGGCAAGGATTGTATATATTAACAGGATTTCCAGAATTAGAGACAGGGATGAGATCAAATGAGCAGTTATATATGAAGAGGAAGTTACAATAAGAACCAGTATAATTCCCGCAGTCTTTTGAGAACCCATTTTTATCAGTTTTTTTTCAAGGAATAAGATCAGCTTTCCCATAAGTTTAACCGGGTGGGGAAAACCGTAAGGGTCTCCCAATATGATATCAAGAACGAATCCCGCTGTTATTTTAAGAGCTGGCAGCACCGGCTTGATCCATTATTTTATATATTTTGTCAATATCAATTGACTTTCTCAAAGTGTGTGCCAACCTGTTGAATTCCTTCTCCTTCTCTTCGTTAACAGATGTGAACTTCTTTACAGGTTCAAGGCCTTTTTGGGCCCTTATGTTGTTCAGGAGCCCCCTTGTAAATTTCTGGTTGTCAAAAATGCCGTGTATATATGTGCCCATAATATTCTCGTGTGCAATTCCGCTGATTCTGTTGTTTATTCTGATAAAGCACCTGTTTTCAATGCTGCCCCTGCTGATCCCCATGTGGATTTCGTATCCCTTGATCTCAGCTCCAATGAGGCCCTTTAAAATCCCGGAATTCATTTCAACAGAACCTTTTACCTGTTCCGTTAATTTTTTCTTTTCAAGTATGGTGTCCATTTCTATAAAGCCCAGCCCGCTGATCTGTCCAACTGAGCTTTCAACGCGGTGAGGATCCCTTATTGACCTGCCCATCATCTGATATCCTCCGCATATACCGATTATCAGTTTGTTCAGATTATGGTGTCCAATGATTTTATCTGCAATTCCGTTTTCCTTAATTACCCTAAGGTCTTCAATTGTATTCTTTGTCCCCGGGATTATTATTATGTCGGGATTTTCAATATCTTCGGCTTTTTCAATAAATTTAAACTTAACATCTTCAAAAAGCCTGAAAACGTCAAAATCGGTAAAATTTGAAATGTGAGGCAGCCTGATGATATCAATTTCAATATCGCCCTTTCCCTCCCTTGGATTGAATCTCTCGGTTACGCTGTCTTCGTCTTCAAGATTGATATCGATATATGGAACAACACCGAGTACCGGGATCTTGATTATATCTTCGAGCATAGTTAAACCGGGCTTTAATAGCTCAATATCGCCTCTGAACTTGTTTATGATGACTCCCTTAACTCTCTCTCTTTCGCGGTCATTTAAAAGAAGCATAGTTCCTGCAATTGATGCAAAAACTCCGCCTCTGTCAATATCGGATACCAGAATAACCGGCGAATCTGCAATCTCAGCCATACCCATATTGACAATATCATTATCTCTCAAATTTATTTCAGCGGGGCTTCCGGCTCCCTCAATAACAATTATATCAAATTTTTCTGCAAGACTTTTATAGGCCTCAGTTACGATTGTTTTTGCTTTGCTCTTATATTCATGGTACCCGGCAGCGGTCATGTTTTTATAGACAATCCCATTAAGTACAACCTGAGCATTTCTATGGCCTGTGGGTTTTAACAGAATGGGGTTCATCAGGGAGGAGGGCCGGAGCCTGCAGGCCTGAGCCTGTACAACCTGAGCCCGTCCCATCTCATGTCCCTCGGATGTAACAAAAGAGTTCAGCGACATATTCTGAGATTTGAATGGAGCCACCGCATATCCGTCGCTGCAGAATATTCTGCAGAGTCCTGCAGTTATAATGCTTTTGCCAACTGAAGAGGCGGTTCCCTGGATCATAATATTCCTGGTCACAGAGCTACATTCCTATATCGGCAAATGTTCCCATACGGTTCATCATTTCAGTTGCAGCTTCAACAATGTTAAAGGCAAGCGCACAGCCAGTGCCTTCTCCCAGCCGCATATTCATTTTCAGCATTGGTTCAATGCCCAGTATTTTCATAATTATTTTAGCGCCCGGTTCTTCACTGACATGAGATCCCATCATAAAGAATTTTGCTTTGGGGTTGATCTTTACTGCCGCAACTGCGGCAGCTCCGGAAATAAACCCGTCAATTACTATGGGTACTCTTCGCGCCGCTGCTGCAAGGAAACATCCCGTAAGGCCCGCAATGTCAAATCCTCCCACTTTGGACAGAACGTCAATTGCATTGTCAGGGTCCGGCTTATTTATCTTGACTGCGGTTTTTACAATCTCTTTTTTGCGTTCAAGCCCCTCGTCGTCAAGGCCTGCGCCCCTTCCGGTCAGTTTGTCCGGATTTTCGCCTGTAAAAGCGTGAAGCACAGCACTGCTGGTTGTTGTGTTTCCGATCCCAACTTCGCCGGTTCCAAGAAGGTTAACTCCGCTATCTATTGCTTTTTCAGTAATTTCAATTCCTGTTTCTATTGCCTGCACAGCCTCGTCCGCTGTCATGGCAGGTCCTTTTGCTATGTTTGACGTTCCATATCTGATTTTTTTATTAATTATTCCCGCTATGGCAATGTCCTTATCAAGGCCCATATCAACAACTACCAGTTCTGAACCGGCATGTCTGGCAAGAACGGCAACTCCCGATATTCCCGTTGCCATTGTTTGGGCTACCAGATAACTTACGTCTTTAGGGAAAGAACTGATATTCTCCTCAACAACTCCGTTATCGGCGCACATCGCGATAATTGCTTTTTTATGGACTCTGTTGAATATTTCACCTGTAATTCCTGAAAGCTGTTTTGCAATTGATTCCAGTTTCCCAAGACTGCCGGGAGGTTTCAGCAGATTGTTCAGCCTCTCCTGCGCTTTATCCATAACATCCTCATGTAATGAGCCTATTGATTCGATTGTTTTGTTTAGCTTGTCCATAATCTCTCCAGTAATTATTTTTCATTTAATGTTTTTAAATATGTATAATCTCTGCTGAAGCAGAGGCGGGCTATTGTTCCGTTATCGATCTGAAAGCGCCATGATTTCTCAATAGATTCGAGTAAATAGTATCCGAGAATCGTTCTGATGCAGCCTCCGTGAGAGACAACTGCTATTCTGTTATAGCGGCTTTCAAGAATGGTATCGATCTCGGCAATAACTTTTCTGCTCATATCGTAAAAGCTCTCGCCTTCGGTAATTTTAAAATTTATCCAGTCCTTTCTCCAATCTTTAAATTCCGGGCCGTAGCTTTCTCTGATCTCCTCCCAGGTCAGGCCTTCCCAGCGTCCGAAATTCATCTCCCTTAAATTTTTTGTATGATAAATCTCCTGACCGAAGTTGATGATTTCAGCAGTTTCTCTGCATCTGAGAAGATCGCTGGAAATTACATAGTCTATTTCTTCGCCTTCCAGTTTGTTCTTTAAATTAAGAGCCTGATTTCTCCCTTCATTGTTAAGGCCGATGTCCCTTATGCCGAGGAATCTCCCGTGTCTGTTGTAGTCGGTTTCGCCGTGCCTGATCAATAGCAGTTCCTTCATGTTATGATCCCCTCATCGGTTTTATTAAATGTGCTGAAAGGAGAAAGACAATTTCTGACATTTCAATAACAGCGCCGAGAATATCTCCTGTTGTTCCGCCTATTTTTTTCTTTACGTAAGTTGTGAATAAGAGAGTGAAAATGATTGCAGGGATAATTAAAAGAGGCCCCCTAATTCCCAGCATGGCAGTACCTGCTGCCGCTGTAAGGGCAGTGGATATTATTATTTCTCTGATCCCGGTATTGTTTATATAGGCAGTGCCAAGGCCTTTTTTCTTACCTGCATAGCTGGAAATGCCGGAACTCCAGGAGATACTCATTCGTGATACCGCAGGCATTAAAATTATTATATATAAATTTGAACTAATATTGAGGGACATTATAAGCATTGTTTTTGCTAAAATCGTTAAAATGAGCGCCAGCGTTCCGTTTGTGCCTATTCTTGAGTCTTTCATAATTTTTAAAATTTCGTCTGCCGGCCTGTTGCTGGGGATTCCGTCAAATGTATCTGCAAGGCCGTCCATGTGGAGACCCCCGCTGATCAAAATTTCGGCAATTACCACTGAGAGAGCGGAAAGAGCGCCTGCGCCCGTTTTATTGAACAGAAGAAAAATTACGCATAACATAACTCCGATGATAAAACCGATTACCGGCGCAAAAATAATCCCCTTTGCAAAATGGGTGTCGTCAAATTCTATTTTGACCGGTACCGGGATCCTTGTGAAGAACTGCAGCTGTAACAGAAAGCTTCTTATCATGTAATTCGCTCCTTTGGTTTACCCTTTGATCTTTACCGGAATACCGGAAATCATCAGATAAACTTCGTCGGCGCTTTGCGCAACCGTCTGGTTGGACCTGCCTGCAACATCTCTGAAGTATCTGCCCAGCGGTGCTGCAGGAACAATGCTCATGCCCACTTCATTGGAAACAATTATAGTTTTCCCTTTAAACTTTTTTGCAGATATAATGATATTCTGTATTTCCGATTCTATTATTTTTTCGGTTTTTTTTGCGGATTCGGAATTTATGTTTTCCTCTTCCATGCCATTCTCAATGATCATGAGGTTTGAGATCATAATGGTTAAGCAGTCTAATAAAATATAACCTGTATTTTCATCAGCCTTCGAGATAATAGAAGCGATGTTTTTGTAGGACTCAAATGTCTGCCAGTTACTGTTTCTTCTTGATCTGTGTATTTTTATTCTCTCTTTCATCTCTTCGTCAAAGGGTATGGCAGTTGCAATATATACGACATTATCATGCGCATTTAACATACTTTCGGCAAAGGTGCTTTTCCCGCTTCTTGCTCCGCCTGTAATGAATACTATTTTGCCCATTCTGTATTGTTATTGTTCAATTTATAATTTTCCGAATAATAAAAAAATCCCCGAACCTTCAACCGGTTCGGGGATTCCCTTTTTTATCTCCGAAACAAATCCCTTCCCCTTTACACGACGGGGCAGGGCTCAATGTACAGGCAGGTCTTCTGGCTTACGGATCACTCTACTTGCTGCGCCTTCCCATAAGACTTGATAATGACTTACAGTGGCATTCTGCAGCGTTCGTTCCCGATTACAGCGGCGGGCCCGCACCCGAATTTCACGGGTTTCACTTTTAATCCCATAATGGGAACCTGTACACTATATTACACAGTTATCTGAACATGTGATTTATATCTCTCAATTGTCAATAAAAAATATATTTATTTTATGATGTTCCGGTTTCAATGAGAGGGTAGTAGAAGGAATTTGTTCTTTAAAATAATAAAAGAAACTACGTATTAATGCTTATTTACTTGATAATAAGAATTATGTAAATTATAATTGCTGTAATATTCAGGTCATTATACCGATCATAATTGAAGATATTATATTAAATGAATCGGTATATGATCTGATCAGGATTTTACCCTTTGCAAAGGGACAAAATCGATATTTTTTGATATATATATGATAAAAGGGATTGATAAATCTAATTGGGTGAAAAATCGGATTTTTGTCAGGAGTCATTTATGTTAGAGCACCTATCTCCTTATTCCAGACCGCCCCTCTTCATAATGATGTTTCTGTTCTTTGCTTTTCCCAAATGCAGTGATCTGAGGGATTACCCCGATACGCAAATATCCGAATGTTCCGCTTCCCAGTGCCATCCATCAACGCTGTTAAAGCAGTACCCTCCGGCAAGCGGTAAACATACCCGGCACTTAAACAGAGGCTTAATATGTGAGAATTGCCATAATGATTATCTCAACAGACCTCAACACAAGAATGGGAAACTGGATCTTTCCGGAGATACAGTTATTGTATATTTTGATAAACTGAACGGTTCCACAATATGGGACAATTCATCGGACGCCTGTTCTAATATTGACTGTCACGGCGGAGCTCCTTCTTCCATAAGCTGGTATGGCGATACAGCCGGTTGTACCGAATGTCATACTGGGGGGAGTACAATTGATCCTGTATCAACCAATGGCGAAAAGGAGAGCGGCAAGCATATATCTCATGTGCAAGATCAGAATATATCATGCAATTCGTGCCATAACGATTATATGTCGAATGCCATGCATATTAATGGAATATACGGCAGGGCCGAAAAGAACCCTGTTGTTATTTTTGATGCATCCAATCCTTGGGCTCAATGGGATAATGAAAATACTTCATGCAGTCTTATGGATTGCCACGGCACGCTTGACTGGTATTCCACAGGATCATATTCGTGCCTGTCATGTCACGCGCCCGGAACGACCTATGATCCCTTAACTATCAATGGTTCCGGGAATTCGGGAAAGCACATAAAACATGCAGGCAGCCTCAATTATGATTGTGAAAAATGTCATAAGAATTACGGAGATGCCCCTGAACACAGGAACGGCCTTCTGGATACGGGTGATCCCTCTGTTATGATGACCTTTTTCGATTCAACAAATCCTGCAGGGCAGTGGATTGGCGATACAGGAGAGGGTAAGGGCATGTGTTCTTCTCTTGCATGCCATGGGACATCAGTTCCGGAATGGTACGGGACCGCTTCATGGTCTCTGCCCTCATGTGATACGTGCCACGCTTCTGTAATAAACTCAAGGAGGCAGATTCTTGGAACAGGCGGAGATTTTGGGGCTAATCCCGGAATAAAGTCTCATCATATTACCGGCAGTGCAGATCCTTCTGATGAGCAGTGCAAAGTATGCCATGATCTTTCTTCCCATATGGGCGGAACCGTTATCCTTAATAATGCCGATGACGGTACAGGTATTGTATATGATCCTTCAATTCCTTCAACGCTTGAGGATTTTTGTTTAAGCTGTCACGATCCAAACGGCGCATCTGTGACTTTTGCATCTGTCGGATCACCGCTGGATCCTTTCGGCGAAAAATCAGGATCGGATCTGCTGGGCATCCCCCCTTATTCCTATGCAGCAAGGATCAGCGCAAGCTGGCAAAAAAAATACGGCCACGGATCAACTAATACCGATCCTGCGGATTTTCAGAATGTAAATGTAAAAATGAGAACAACCGGGAGCAGGCTTACATGTATGGGCAGCGGCGCGCCAGGTACCGGATGCCATGGAAGTAACGGAAATATCAATGCTCACGGATCGGTAAATGAGGTTATTTCAGCGGCACAGTTTGATTATTCGGCAATGTCTCAGATCTATGACGAGTCATGGTTTTCACTCTGTTTTAACTGCCATTCTTCTTATCCCGGCGTTACAAAAGAGGATATTCTCGGCGTAAAAGAAGACGGAATTCTCGATATGAGATACGGCAATATGAAAAGCAGGCCCGGAGATGCCAATAAGGAATTTAATCCTCCTTATTATATTTCACGCGTTGTAACTCACTTTGCAGATCACAATGCAGGGTCGATTTATCTTGGAGGAATGCCTCAGGGCATAATTAATGCAGGCGGTTATATATGGGTGGGATTGACCTATGACGATAAAGTATTAAAATTAGATAAATCCACAGGAGAGATATTAGCGGTAATAGCGGCTGATTCAAGTCCCGGTGTGGTGAACGGCTTTGCCTATGACAGTGACAATAATTATGTATGGGTTACAAATCAGGGCAGCAGCAGCATCGTCACTAAAATAAAAGCGGATGATAACAGTGTTACAAATGTTGCAATAGCTCAATCCGGGCAGTATAGCATTATATATGCCAATGCCTCAATATGGCTTACTGCAAACGGCAGGCTTCTGCAGTTAGATCCCGCAACAAACAGTACTTTAAACACTTATGATTTTTCGCCGAAAAGTCTCATGGGTATGGCTTACGACGGACAGTATATCTGGCTGGCCAGCGGCAATGAGGTCATGAAAATAGATCCTCTCGACGGATTAACTGTTAATACTGTTTCGGTTGGATCGAGTCCTTATTCCGTAAGATACTATGACGGATATATATGGGTTGCAAACACAGGAGGCGGATCTATCACAAAAATTGATCCCTCATCCGATTCCGTGCTGGCTGATATTTATGCGGGCGATCATCCCATAGATATGACCTATGACGGCCAGTATTTATGGGTAGCTCTCAACAGTTATAACGGCGTGTCCAAAATTGATATTTCTTCCGATACGGTGATTGACACATATCAGATGAACGGCAGATCTCTTGGTGTTGCTTATGACAACTCAGGACATATTATGACAACCGATATTGACAATTATTCTTTAACAAAACTGAATATATCGACCGGTCTGATGGATGGCGACGCTTACGGGATCAATGATTCGCCTGTGCATCTGACAGCTACTAAAAACAGTATGAACCTTCACTGGTACCACATGAGGTTTTATACGAATTTCAGAGGCAACGAGATCCCTGCTCCTGATACGGGTGCGGGTGAATATTTCAAAAGAGGAGAACTTTGCGATAATTGCCACAGAATATTTGAATTCGGCAAAAACTTATCCTGCGTTAACTGCCACGATGTACACGGCTCCGATAATCCGAACGGTGCGGTTTACGACGAGATCGGATATGCGAGAGTGGACGGCTTCTGGGGGTCTTACGGGAAGCTGCCGGATCTGATCCCCGATCTTGATCAGTATCCCGCATATTGCGCATATAACTGCCACAATGCGGATCAGTATCTCCATCAAGACAAGATGGATTTAAAACCGCCTAACAAGGCATGGTTTGATCCTATTACCGAGTGACGAACCTTCTTGTTGCTTCTTCTATTTCAGCGGTTTTATTCTTAACCATCCGGATCAGAAGGTCTTTCACTTTGACTCTCTCCTTGTGATTTCTGTCCAGTTTCTGTTCCAAGTCCTCAAGAATTTTTTTCAAATTTCCGGAAGCCATGAGCTTTTTTCGCAAAAGAAAGGATTTGCTTTTATTATACTGCTGTGTTTCGTATGTAAGGTAAGCATTATACTGGCTTACAATGCAGAGTATATCCTTATAAAATCCGCTCAGCTTGTTAAAGAATCCTGAGAACGCTTTAACCAGATCTTTTTCGTTCTTAACGTCGGAATAAGTTCCTCCTGACGAAGAAGCGATCTGTGACAATTGCCTTCTTGTTCTTCTGTCAACTCCAAGGCCTATGACAAAAACATCGGGATTTATAAGGCTTACTTTCAGGTCAATAATTGCTTTTACAGGATTCCCTCCGCAGCTCTCCATTCCGTCGCTTATCAGGATGAGTGTGTTATTTTCATTTTCAATTCCTTTGAAGTATTCGTATGATCTGTTAAGGGTCATTGCAATGGGCGTAAGCCCTCCGGGTCTAATTGCGTCGATTTTACTATTGATTCTGCTTCTGTTGGATTTTCCTATAGGTGCAATTAATTCGATGCTGTCCTCTCCGCAGGATGCTTTTCCATAAAGGACGAATCCGAGTCTGATAGATTGAGGCAGGGAGTCTATATATTTTTTCAGGATTTTTTTTGCAAGTCCCATTCTTGTGCCGCTTCCCAGCGCGGTTTTCATGCTTCCGGAACCGTCGAGGATCAATAAAATATTGTGCGGTTTTGCAAGCTTCAGCAAATCTGTTTTTATCATGCCGCACTTTCCGCCTCTGTTGCTTTTGACAAGAGCTTCGTTTAATCTGTGGTTATATCCGGTCCGGATCTCAAGGTCGTCAGGAAAACCGTCATGGTCAATATCTCTGGTGAATGGAAGGTCTTTGCTGTGAGCTGCTTGGCAGAAAAATATTAACGCTATAACAAAAGTAAGTTTTAGATTTTTTCTATTTTTCATAATTGCTCCTCCAATTAACAATTTTAACAATTGCGTTTATTTATTATAACATATAAAAAAATATATCCGGCACTAAAAAAGAAAATAGATCTATATTTTTATTCAAAGATAATATTTAAGAATATTTTATTCAATTAAATTTTAAATTAGTATGCATTATTTAAAACAATAAAAAAGAATTGAAAAATTAAACAATTTGAGAAATGTGGATTATTAAGATAGAAAGTCATATACTTCCTGTCAAATGTGCCCGAGATCCGGTACAATCATTTTATTTCTTTTATTCAATATGGCTAAACAAAACAGAGCTCTTCTGGTTGAAGGCAAAATAGGCAAAACTCTTTTTTATATGTCACTGCCCATGATTGTTGGAATTATAGGCATGGTATTATTTAATCTTGTTGATACATATTTTGTGGGACGTCTCGGTGCGGATGAACTTGCTGCAATCAGTTTTACATTTCCAGTGATTTTTTTGATCGGCAGTATTACAATGGGACTGGGAATAGGAACATCGTCGGTAATATCCAGGGCTATCGGCGAAGGGAATAACTATAAGGTTCAGCGTTTGACAACAGATTCAATAATTCTTTCAATTATTCTATCGGCAATATTTCTTCTGGCCGGTCTGTTAACCATCAGGCCGCTTTTCAGGCTGATGGGAGCAACTTCTGAAGTTTTGCCGCTGATTGAAGAGTATATGTCTATATGGTATCTTGGTATGCCCTTTGTAATTATTCCAATGGTAGGGAATAATGCCATCAGGGCAACCGGGGATACTAAGACTCCCGCATTAATAATGTTTACAGCAATTGTTGTAAATATTACTCTCGATCCTCTGCTGATATTCGGGCCGGGCCCTTTCCCGAGGCTGGAACTGAAAGGAGCCGCTATAGCAACGGTTATTGCAAGAGCCGTAACCATGATAGTTGCATTTTATGTACTCTATAGAAGGGATAAAATGGTTACCTTTGCAAAACCTGAAATAAAGGATGTTATGGGCTCATGGAAAAAGATATTGTATATAGGTCTCCCCGCAGCCGGTACAAATCTTATAATACCTCTTTCGATCGGTATTATTACCCGTCTCATATCGCAGTATGGAAAAAATGCTGTGGCTGCCTTTGGAGTAGGATCAAAGGTTGAGATGTTTGCAATGGCTGTTATTATGGCTCTCTCTTCTGTTCTTGCTCCCTTTGTGGGTCAGAACTGGGGCGCTGAAAAGATCGGAAGGATCAACAGGGGGATTCGCATAAGTCAGTTTTTTTCTTTGATCTGGGGGGTGGCGCTTTTTTTTCTTTTTCTGTTTATGTCGGACCGGATAGCCGGTATTTTTAATGACAATGTTGAAATTGTAAATTTAACGTCGCTCTATTTGATCATTCTCTCTGTCAGCTACGGATTTCAGGGTGTCCTGAGATTGTCAGGATCTGCATTGAATGCGCTGAATAAACCTCTGCCCTCTGCGGCGCTGTCCATTCTGCAGATGTTTGTACTTTATATCCCTCTGGCTTTGATCGGATCAAAGATGACAGGTATTAAAGGTATTTTCGCAGCAGGGGCAATTGCAAATATTGCTGCCGGGAGCGCTGCATTTTTGCTGTTAAGGCGTTTCACCACTTCAAACGGGGCGGGTGATAGGGGTGCAGATGTGATCTCTGAAGCCGATATTTTCGGCCGGAAATCGGACGATCTTTTATAATGCCTGCCCCTTCTTAATATGAGATATCTTTATTCTTATATTCTTTGCCCGGAACGTGATCAATTTGCTGTTTTTTATTTTCAGCAGGTCATATTCCAAAAATGTTCCGTGTCTGCTTTTCTCAGGAATAATTACGCGTAATTTCGATGTGGTGTGGATCCTTCCGATACCTTTACATACATGACACTGTGAATCCCTGCCGTAACAGATGGGGCAGTGCATTCTCGCAGGCAGTTCGATAAAGGCAATTGCCCCTGTCTGAGCTTCCTCCTCGGTAATTAATATTTCAATATCCTGTCCGATATTATTGAGTATTTCATCTCTTTTCATTTTTTTCCTGAGCAGCCGAGCCTTGAGCATTCTCTTTAATGATGTTGAGTATTTTATTCTGCTGCCCGGTATTACAGGCAGTATTTCTTTTTTGCTGTTTACCATTATTTTTTTAAATAGCTGGTTGTCATATTCCTCTCTCGAATTACTGTCGGAAAGAATTCTGTGGCCTGTTATTAAAGATTCGATCAGTTCAATAGCATTATCCGGGCTTTCTTCGGAAGTGTCAGGGTGATAACGTTTAATGAGAGTTCTGAAGGCAGAATTTATTTCATCTTTTCCCGCGTTATAGGGTACATTTAAAATGCTGTAATAATCTATGAGATTACCGTTTCTGTCGCAGAATTTATTATCCATAGTAATCAATATAATGTAATGTAAGGTTTTAGTAAACAGCAAAAAAAGTATAATTTAATATTTTCGTCTGGAATATATTGGGTCATGCATATTACACGGTGGGCAACTTCAAAATAGTCGCCCGAACCTCCCATTACAAGAATTGACGATATTCCCAAATCGGTATAGAGCTGTTTGATTTTATCTATACTGCTTTTTGAAGAGAATGTCTCTTCGGGGAATTTAGACAGTTTCTGTGAAACTCTGACTCTGATCCGGCTGGGAGTTGCAAAGGGGTCCCCCTGAACATGGTCAATATACAGTGTAAAGAATTCATCACGGTAAGTATCTTTAATGTTTTTGTATGCTTTATAGCTGCGGTTATTAATTTTTAATATTGTTGATTTTAATTCGTCAAAGCGTTTCATACTTTGTCATTGATAGCTGATTTTTTGATCATCAATCGAAATATATTATTAAAGAACATAATAGTTATTTAAGCAAGGAATAATTATAAAATTAAATGGTTGACCATAGAAAAATTATATATATTATGAGAATGTCTATATTTTTAAAGCCGCAGATTGATCTGAAATCAATTGTTAATGCAGTTGGCAACATTTTAAAGGGAAAGTAATATAATGGCATCCATGGATTCCCCTCTTTTGCTTATTATTGATGATGAGGAGTATTTTTGTGAGCTGCTTTCGGCTTTTTTTGAAGATTACGGATTCAGCGTTTTAACTGCCACTCAGGGGAACAGGGGTATCGAGCTTTTTGATGAGAGTAAACCGGATATTGTACTGCTTGATCTTCATATACCTGAAGTGCACGGTCTTAAAATACTGAAATATATTAAAGAATATTCTGAAAATACTCCTGTGATCGTGATTTCAGGCACCGGGGATATAAATGATGTTGTGGAAGCTCTGCGTCTCGGCGCATGGGATTATATTATAAAACCGATAAGGGGACTGGAGTTTCTGCATCATTCGGTGAAGAGGAATATTGAACGTTCCAGACTGATCAAAGATAATAAGCTGTATCAGGAGGAACTTGAAGAGAAGGTACAAAGAAGAACCGCTGAGCTGAATCGGGCAAACAGCGAACTGCTGCAAATTAATGAACGTCTCAGAAGGATTGTTGAAACTACAAGAGAAATATCCCGCCATACTGAATTGAGAGAATTTCTGAAGAGCCTTCTTGAGGAGTATGCCATATTGATGTCTGCACAGGGAGGTTCGGTTTATCTCTTTGAAAAGGGAGTGTTTAACCTTGTAAGTTCTCTGGACCCGGGTCATGCTCCGGAGTCAGTATCTTTGCATTCTCATGGGGAGTCGGTGTTTAACAAATTAATAATGGAAAAAGAGCCTCTTTTAATACAAGACATAGATAAATATAAATATATTAAGACAAGCGGCTGGAAAGGATATAGCCATAATTCATTCCTTGCTTTTCCGTTACTTGATGTAAAAAATAGTGTTGCAGCCCTGATCTCACTTCACAATAAGACCGACCCTCCTTTTGTTGAGCAGGATAAAGAGATAGGGGCAATTCTTTCATCATATTGCTGCCAGGCATTGAGCAAGATCAAAACAAATGAAGCTTTAAGGATAAGCGAAGAAAAATACAGAAAACTTTTTAATAATGCAATTGATGCGATCTATCTTTGGCGGTTAAATGATGACGGAACATTTGGGGAATGTATTGAGGTCAATTCCGTAGCAAGCAGCATGTCAGGCTACAGCAAGGAAGAACTGCTGGCCTTAACTCCCGGCGATCTTTTCGACGAATCATCCGGAGAAAAGCTTCATGAAATTGCTGACAGGCTTTTGAAGGAGGGTTTCTCCTCTGACGAATTGATCTATGTTGCAAAGGATAAAAACAGGATCCCGGTTGAAATTAATTCTCATATGTTCAGACTTCAGGACAAAGATGTTGTTTTGTCTATAAGCAGGGATATTACAAGCAGAAAGCTTGCAGAAACCAGGATTATATCTTCTCTGAAAGAGAAAGAAATAATGCTGAAGGAAATACATCACAGAGTTAAGAATAACATGCAGGTTATTTCCAGCCTTCTTGATCTCCAGGCTAATTACGTTTTAGATGATCAGTATCGAAAGCTTTTCATTGAAAGCCAGAAAAGAGTATTTTCAATGGCGTTGGTTCATGAGATGCTTTATCAGTCGGAAAATTTCTCAGAAATTGATTTTGGCAAATATATAAAAGATCTGACGGGTGAGTTGTTCAATACATACAGGAGAGACAAGGATAGAATTAATATTTCCATTGAAGCTGAAAATATATTTATCAGTATTGACAATGCCATTCCATGCGCATTAATAATAAATGAACTTGTGTCAAATTCATTAAAATACGCATTTTCCGGTAAGGAACATGGTTCTTTAAAGATCAAGTTCGTTAAAGAGAGCGGGGATTTTATCTTGACTGTTGTTGATAACGGTATAGGTCTCCCCGAAGATTTTAATATAGAAGAAAGTAAATCTCTGGGCCTTCACCTTGTAGATGCACTGGTGACTCAACTGAGAGCTTCGCTTGATATAAAAACCCGTAATGGAACCGAGTTTGTAATTAAATTTCCTTCCGGAAATCATTCCGATTACAGCTGTATGAGTTCACGTAATGGAGCAGCTTCGGCCCAAGTGAAAAGCAAAATAAGAGTTATAATTGTCGAAGATGAAAATGTTACCGCGGAATATATAAAAAAGATTCTTATTTCAGAAGGTTTTGACGTGTTGAAAATATTTGATTGCGGTGAAGATGCTGCTGCATTTATTAATGAAAACAGGCCCGATATGATAATCATGGATATATTTTTAAGCGGGAAGATCAACGGATTTGAAACGTATGAAATAATTAAGAAAAAACACCTAATACCCGTTATATTTTCGTCGGTGCGGTCCAGGCAATTTGAAGACCATAAAGCCGAAAATTTCAATAAGAAGGGAATGGAGTATATTGACAAACCCGTTACCAGATCGAGGTTGTTGTCGGCGATTAATAGAATTATTGCTGACAGATAATTTACCGGTTCTCTATGTTCTGTTTGGGCATATTTCCTTGACTTATATTGAAGAGAATAATTATAAATATATTATACCGATCATCATTGAAAATTTCCATATTAAACGAATCGGTATATAATTTGATCAGGATTTTGCCCTTTGCAGAAGGACAAAATCGATGCTTTTCGATATATATTGAACCGTCTTTCTTTAATAACCGACACTTTACGAATGAGGTAAGTAATGAAAAGAATAAACGATTTTACAATCAGGACCAGGCTTTTATCCGCCTTCTCAATTATAATAATATTGATGGCTGCAATGGGAGCGGTGAGTTATTACAGTAATTATTCTATCACGGAAAACACTATTGCAATGCTCAATACCGATGCAAAATTTGCCGAATATTCTGCCGGTTTACGAGCTCATATTTACGGCATGAGACAATATGAGAAGGACATGTTTATTAACATTATGCCGGGCGCAAAAGCCGAATTCTATCTGGATAACTGGGAAGACCAGTATAAGGAGAGTATGATAAAGATTGAGGAGATGAAAAGGATTGCATCCGAATCCTTTAAAGACGAGGTTCTGTATATAAATAATTTGAGCATGCTGTTAGAAAATTACAGGAAAGGGTTTTTGGACGTATATAGACAGATCAATAGCGGCAAGATCAAAACTACGAAAGGCGCAAGTGATTCAATTAAAGAATATCAGGAGGATATTGACTCTGTTGTGAAACATGCAAAATATCTAACGGATAAATATACGAATAAAATACATTTGATTGAAAAAAGAGTGAAATTAAGATCTGATGCTTCGGCAATTATTATTTTTGCTTTCGTAATTGCTTCAATAATAATCAGCATTCTCATCAGTTCGGTTATCAGGAAGGGGATTGTAAATCCCATACAGCAGGGACTTGATTATGCAAAGAACCTTTCTGCCGGAAATTTTACAGCGAGAATAAACATCGATCAGGATGACGAACTGGGACAGCTTGGCAGAGCATTGAACGAAGCTTCGATTAAACTTGAAAGATTGATTCTTAATGTAGTTAAGAGCTCTCAAAATCTCTCTTATGCAATTAAACAGATTGCATCCGGCAATCAGGATCTGTCCGGCAGAGTATCGGAACAGGCATCGTCGCTGGAAGAAATTGCCTCAACTGTGGAAGAGACAGGAGCCACAGTAAGGCTTAATACCGATAATGCGATTAAGGCAAATGAACTTGCAGAGAGATCTTTCAGACTCGCAGAACAGGGGGGAAGGATATCAGATGACGCTGTTAAAGGCATTGAAGAGATAAATGAAGTAAGTGCAAAAATATATGATATAACCGGAGTTATTAATGAGATATCTTTTCAGACGAATCTCCTTGCGCTTAACGCTGCTGTTGAGGCCGCAAGGGCAGGAGAAGCAGGCCGCGGTTTTGCAGTAGTAGCCGGAGAGATCAGAAATCTTGCTCAGAGATCGGGCAATGCTGCCAGAGAGATCGAAGGTCTTATAAAAGATACGGTAAAAAAAATAGAGAATGGTTCCGAGCTTGTTAATCAGAGCGGAAGATCTTTAAAGGATATTATTAATGCAGTTAAAGAAGTAAGCAGAATTGTTTCGGAAATAACAGCGGCAAGCCGGGAGCAGCTTCAGGGTATTGAACAGCTTACAATTGCTGTTACGGAAATGGACAGCATGACACAGCAGAACGCTTCTCTTGTGGAAGAAACCGCTTCTGCAAGCGAGGAGATGGCCAATCAATCTAAAGAATTGATCCGACTGACGGAAGTTTTTAAGATCGGCTCATTAAAAGAGAAGAGAGAATCGGGAGCATTCGTATCAGTAAAGGAGCTTCGGGATGAAAGAGATCTATTGGAAAAGAGAAGTGTTTCTGAAAAAAGAATGATAAACGATTCGGCAAAAAGTGAGGTTAATAATATGGGACAGTATAGAACAGGTGGAGCAAAAATTGCTGAAAATGTCAGGAGTAACGGTTCGAAGAAGGAGGATCTGTTCTTAGCTGATGAATCTCCTGATATAAAGAAGGTATTATCTGAAGAAGGTTTCGAAGAGTTTTGATATAATTAAACAATTTTCAGGTGCAATGAAATGAACAACACAACTAACAAAGATATTTACCGTAGTCTGAACATAAATGAATCGAATCAGTATGTAACATTTACCATAGACGATGAGATTTACGGCGTTGACGTTTTAAAAGTATATGAGATCGTAGGCATGACTAAGATCACGTATGTTCCAAACAGCATGAATTATATGAAGGGCGTTATAGATCTCAGAGGGCGTGTGATACCGGTTGTTGATATGAGATTGAAGTTTAATATGGATGAACGTGAATATGATGATATAACGGTAATACTGATTGTGGAAGTAATGGACAAACTTATAGGCATGATAGTGGATACGGTTTCCGACGTAATAGGGCTCCCGGAGGGGAGCATTCAGGATACTCCGCATTTCAGCGCAAAGATTGATTCCGATTATATAAGCGGCATAGGCAGAAATAACGGTGATCTTATTATATTAATTGATGTTGATAAGATTTTAACATGGGACGAGCTTGAGAGAATTAACAGAGGTTAGGATCGGATGCTGTTCCGGACAATGTGCAGAAAAGACGTTGAAAGAATTTATGAGCTTGAAAAGGAGCAGGTCAATCTCTGAATAAAATAAAAAATGATGGTCTGATTTTAACGGCCGGCAATAAAAGGGTTTACTATCAATTTTTTACGCGTATACTGTGATTGTGAATTCTGTGATTTTTCAGGAGCTCTTCCAAATCCTCTCTGCTGAGAATTTTTTCTTGCACAAAATACTCTCCAATATGAGATTGAATATTCTGCTGTTTGGCAATAATTGCATTATGCTGAAATATACTAATGTACCCAAGCCTTACTGCGCATTCGCCGAATTTTTCAAAGGGATTTCTATTTCGCAGAATATTGATGATGTCTTTTGTGCCGATGAGATTCCATTTTTGTGCGATCTTTCCATAGGGATCTCTCTGATTCCTCTGCCAGAATATTGCATCAAGAAGCATTCTGAAAGTTATATATCCGGAATAATAAAGGTATTGTCCGAAAAGTAATTCGAAATTTTTTGGGATATTTTTGGGGATAAATGAATTATGTTTTGTTCTGTTTCGGCTGCTGCCCGATGTTGAAGATGATGATTTATTTTTATATGAATATGAACTGTTATTATAATAAGAATAATTGCTGCTGTTCCTCTCTGCGGAAGTTTTTTCCTGTTTCTTTTTATAGTTCTTTGAGTATTCTTTCCATTGTGATTTAGTATAAGTTTTTTTATTTGAACCGGAATTTCTTTTTATGTTTCTGTATACCTCGGATCTTTTTTGTTCTATATATTGATAAAGGCTCTGATACGCCGAAGTGAGTTCACGAAATCTTTTTGCTAAAATTTTTTCATTAATTCCCAGATGTTTGGACCTGTCGGGATGAGTTTCCAGCGCTTTTGCCCTGTATGCCGCTTTTATTTTTGACAAGTGCAGATCATTAATACTGTTTATATTAAAATTGTTTTCCTGAGAAAATAGTAATCTATAAGCCTGAAGAAGTTTTTTTTCTTTATTTTGATTAACAGGTTTGTTCATATTCTCCACCGGAGCAGCAAAGTAATAGGTTATTTAATAATGGTTCAAATATAATAATTTCAATTGTTTTTTATGTTTATAGTAATATTTTCGGAAAACTACCAAACAAATGTGATAAATTTTAAGAAATTGAATTATTGTTTGCAGAAATAATAATATATTTGACAAATTGTTGTTAAAGGATGTAATATTCAAAAAAAAACTAAAACCTGAAGATTCTTAATCTTTTTTACCGGAACAATAAATAAGTAATATATGGAAAAGCTAAGCGATAATGTTGTTCTTCTCCCCAGAGGCGGATACCTGATAGATACGTCAATCGGTTATATTCAGATCGGGTCGCCGCCCGAAACAATAAAGGATACAATGTTTATGCCCAAGGGCGTTCCCGAGATATTTGTTTTATCGAATGAACTTTTTAACTGGATTAAAGGAATAAGCGTTGCCGAAATTGAATTCCCCATTTATTATAATTTTTTTATCAATAAAAAGAAAACTTATATTATATGTACCCAAGACCAGTATGTCCGTTTAAAGAAAGTTCTGCAGGAATCTCTATTCGGTCCCGGAGAGATCGATCTATCAATGGATTTGCACTGGTCTTTAGATCCGGGGGTTTATGATATAAAAAAGGAGATGTCCTATTTCAGAAATAATCTTAAATTATCCGATCTTATTGCTGTTGGTATTTTTCATGATAATAAATTTACGTTTAAAGGAATAACTATCAGAATTGATGAGAATAATAATTTTACCATATCTGAGAATAATAAGGTGATTTCGCACGTTCCCGGTAAAATTGAGTATAAACCGACCTATGAAATCGGCGAAAGACTGCCCGAACCTTATAAGCCTCCTCTTTTCGGCGTTACATGCCTTGGCCCCAGCCACGGTTTTGATCCTACGGCAAATACATCCGGATTTATAATCTGGCTTAATCATCAGGGCGTAATGGTTGATCCTCCTGTAAATTCAACCGAATGGCTTGAAGATTCAAATGTCAACCCGAAATTGATTGACAGTATTATTCTTACTCACTGTCACGCGGACCATGATGCCGGGACATTCCAAAAAATTCTCGAAGAAGGAAAGATCACAATATATTCCACAAGGACCGTTCTTAACAGCTTTATAAGAAAATATTCTTCCCTTTCCGGTATTGATCCGTCATATCTTATGAAACTGTTTCACTTCCATCCGATTACTATCGGCGAACCCGTGTTTATTAATGGCGGAAGGTTTAATATGTTTTATACTTTACATTCAATCCCCACAATGGGGTTCAGGATGGACTTTCAGGATCAATCATTTGTTTATACTTCCGATCATAACAATGACCCCGAGCTGCATAAAAAGATGCTTGAAGAGAAGGTAATAAGCGAAGAGAGGTATAAAGAGTTGTTGAACTTCCCATGGGATTCTAAAGTGATCTATCATGAATCCGGAGTGCCTCCTCTTCATACTCCTATAAAATTTCTTAATTCTCTGCCCAAAGATCTTCAAAAGAAGATTGTAGTTTATCATATTGCGAAAAATGATTTTCCCGATAAAACCGATCTTACTCTTGCAACTTTCGGAATAGAAAATACTCTCTATTTTGATACTACCCCCCCCAGGTTTGAAGAGGCATATCAGATTTTGGGACTGTTAAAAAATCTTGATTTTTTTGAAGACCTGCCCATCAGCAAAGCTCAGGAGTTTATAGATATTATAGAAGAGGAAAGATATAAAAAAGGCGATCTTATTGTAAAAAAAGGGACAATCGGCGATAAATTCTATATGATCCTATCGGGTAATATTTCCGTTGATACCGGCGGACTTGAAATGAAGAAGATTTACGGAGCCTATGATTATTTCGGAGAGGTGGCATTGATTACAGGTCAGAAAAGAGCGGCCGATATATACGCTGAGACCGATATTGTTGTTTATACAATAACAAGGGATAAATTCCTCAATTTTATTGTTGGGACCGAGTTTGAAAAAACGCTGATGAGGCTTTCCAAAATCAGATGCAGTGAAACATGGAATTTGCTGTCCAGCAGCAAATTTTTTCAGCACTGTACCTCTTCACAGAAAACATGGCTTGAATCGATTTTTATTCCTGTTGAACTGAATGAGCCCGGCGAAATTATCAGAGAAGGAGAAAAACTTGAATACATATATATCATCAGAAACGGCGAAGTTGAAGTTGCAAAAAACGGAAGCAATATTGCAACTTTGAAAAAAAGCGACCCGATCGGTTCCATGCAGAAGATATACAGAGGCGAGCCTGCAGTATATACTTTTTCACATAAAAAACCCTTATCCCTCTATGCTATGAAAAAAGATGACATACTGAAATTTCTTGAAAATAATCCGGGAATACTGATGAAATCTGTTTATGATTTCTGATGTTTAAAAAGATTGGAGTATAGAATGGATTTTAAAGTCAAAAAACTTGGAGAGTGTAAAATCGAATCTCCCTTGAAAAAAATTACTGCCTCCGGCAGAGTTTTTGTAAATGATGACAGAAGAATGTTTTTTGATATTTTTACCGATTCCTGCGCAGACGGGGAAAACCGGAGCGAAAAATCCTTTGAACTGGCCGGAGCCAGAGAGAAGATATTTTTTGATCCTGTAAATACGAAAATTGCTCTGGTAACATGCGGAGGATTGTGCCCCGGTCTTAACGATGTTATAAGATCCATTGTGATGGAGTCTTATTATATATACGGGATAAGATCGATTACCGGAATAAGATACGGATATAACGGACTGGATGCTGCAAAGGGATATGATCCTCTGGAGTTGTCTCCTGAAAATGTGAATGATATCCACAAAAAAGGCGGCACTATTCTCGGTTCTTCGCGGGGCGGAACCGATGATATGGAAAAACTTGTAGATACGCTTGTAGAAATGAAAATAAACATTTTGTATACGATCGGCGGCGACGGCACTTTAAGGGGAGCTCATGAAATTGCGTCCATTGCCTTAAAAAGGGGGGTAGATTTAGCGGTTGTGGGAGTGCCCAAGACCATAGATAACGATATCAGTTTTATTCAGAAATCATTCGGTTTTGAAACGGCATTTTCAAAAGCTGTTGAATCAATAAGTTCCGCCCATGTTGAAGCAAATGGAGCGCCTAACGGTATAGGGTTGGTAAAACTTATGGGAAGGCATTCCGGATTTATAGCCGCCAATGCCGCTCTTGCCATGAATGACGTTAATTTTCTTCTTATACCGGAGGTTCCCTTTGATCTTGAAGGCGAAAGAGGTTTTCTAAACCATCTTAAGAAAAGAATTTTAAGGCGCAGCCATGCCGTTATCTGTGTTGCCGAAGGAGCCGGGCAGGATCTTGTTGCAGGCGGCCAAAGAAAACCTGAAGTAGATGCTTCAGGAAATGTCATCCTTCGGGATATCGGCATATTCTTAAAGAATAAAATAAAAGAATATTTTAAAAAAGAAGGAATTGAAATTAACCTGAAATATATAGACCCCAGTTATAATATCAGAAGCACGGCGGCAACACCCAATGATTCAATCTATTGCGCAATGCTGGGCCAGTTTGCAGTTCATGCCGCAATGGCAGGCAAGACAGATATGATCGTGGGGCAGTGGAATAATATTTTTACGCACGTTCCTATTGAGCTTGCGATTTCCAGAAGGAAGAAAATTAATCCGCATTCGTTGTTCTGGAACAGCGTTATTCAGGCAACAGGCCAGCCCTTCTCAATGGTAAACTGATTGCTTTATATTTTCATGTAGTCAAGGTGTTTTAACTTATTTTAAGGAACAAATACTGAATTGTTCGTATAATTTAGTGCGGCAGACAGGTGTTATCCGGAAGTTAATTTTATAACTCCCGGATAATAAGGAGGTTTTCTTAAGCAGAGAAGCTGCTGTTATTTATATTTATAACTGAAAGGTCTTCGCTTTTTATTGCTTTTGCAAATGATTCGGACAGAGGCAGAACATTTTTTATGTAATATCTTGCGCTGTACAGTTTACCGCTGTAAAATGCCGCTTCTCTGTTGTCTGCAATGAAATTATTTACCCTTTCTTTATCTCCGGGATCTATTCTATTGGATTCGTAGATTGAGGCAAGTTTCTGCGATGCGATCCCGGCCTGCCAGAAGAGGAGCCATGCCAGGCATATATTTCCCAGCATAGTAATAAAGGGATAGGCATTTGAAATCGGAATAAGAAATTTACCCTTTTCGCTGCATTTTGCAAAAAAGATGCCGGTCTCCGCAAGAAGGTTTATATAGGTCTGCATTTCATCTGCAATGTCTTTTATCTCTTTAATATCTTTAAATCGGGCTACGGTTTTGTTCATCTCAGATAGGAGAGTAATAAAGTATTTCCCTTTTTTCTGACCAAGTTTCCTTCCAACCAGGTCAAGTGCCTGAATTCCGTTTGTTCCTTCATAGATAGATGCAATTTTAAGGTCTCTCATAAACTGTTCCACAGGGTAATCCTGGCAGTATCCGTATCCGCCATAGACCTGCATCGCAGTTTCGGTTACCCTGAAGCCGGTGTCGCTGCAATAAGCTTTGCAGACAGGAGTCAGTATTTCCAAAAGGCCTTTCCATTTTTCATATTCTTCATGATCTTCATTCAGTATCTGTATTTTGTCAAAGCAGATCCCGCTGAAATAGATGAGCGCTCTCATGCCTTCAACGTTTGATTTCATCCAGAGGAGCATCCTTCTTACGTCGGGATGTTCAATGATAGCGACTCTGGGAGCTTCGGGGTTCTGCATGTTCATAATACTGGTCCCCTGTTTTCTTTCCGAAGCATATTTCAGCGCGTGAAGGTAAGCGGCGCCTGCTGTTCCCATCCCCTGAAGACCCACATCAATTCTTGCCTCATTCATTAGCTGAAACATTACTTTCATGCCTTTGCGTTCTTCTCCGAGAAGTTCTCCGTAGCATTCGCCGTTATCGCCAAAATTAATAGAACAGGTTGAACTTCCCCTGAGCCCCATTTTATGTTCAATTCCGCTGATAGAATAATCGTTCCTTTTTCCTATGGAACCGTCTTCATTAACAATAAACTTCGGGACAAGAAAAATTGATATGCCCTTTGTGCCGGCCGGATCGCCTTCAATTCTTGCCAGCACCGGATTGATTATATTTTCAAAAAGATCGGATTCTGCTCCTGTAATAAATATTTTCGATCCTGTGATTTTGTAGGAACCGTCAGTCTGTTTCACGGCTTTTGTTTTGAGGCTGCCCACGTCCGACCCTGCATCAGGTTCGGTAAGAGCCATTGAGCCGCCCCAAAGACCTGTATACATCTTTTCCATATATTTCTTTTTCTGTTCATCGCTGCCGAATTTTTCGATCAGATGGGCGGCGCCCACGCTGAGAAATATGTAAGAGTGAAATGCGTAATTGTGCACAAAATATTCGCATACTGCGAGATGCATTGTGTATGGGAAACCCTGTCCGCCTGCTTCAGGCGATACTGACAGCAGGTTCCATCCTCCTTCAATGAATTTTTCTTTAATTTTATGAAATGATCTCGGCACAAAAACCTTGCCGTTTTCCAGACGGCAGCCTTCTCTGTCTGCCTCCATCATTGTGGGATAAATTTCCTCTTGGGCTAATCTCCCTGCGATATCAAGCGTCATGTCGAATTCGTCTCTGGAAAATTCGCTGTATGGGCCCCTTTTGCACAGTTCTTCTTCTATATTGAGCATTTCATAAAGAATAAATTCCTGATCCCTTTTATCAACCAATAGATTACTCATTTTATAACTCCTGTATTATATTTTAAAGGCATTTTGTTGACTAAAAACTATAAAATTAAACTAATTATAATTAGCTTAATTTTATTGTCCATTATTTTTTAGTTTGTACAGAAAAAAGAGAAGCAATTACGGGTTTAAGATTTCATTGACTTTCACATGCCCGCTCACGAGCTCTTTCAGCAGTTTTATATTTTCTTAATCCTCAATTGAAAGAAGAGGTTCCATGTCGTCAATCTGTTTTGCAACCTGAAATGTATCTCCCTTCACTGTCATCAGGGGGATATCCTTTTCCGATGCCATTGATATGATGTTTGCAGGAGGCAGAATATCATTTGAAAGGACAATTGCCGATGTGTCGCTTTCAAGAGCGGTTAAAATAATATCGCTCCTGTCGCCGCTTGTTATGATAAGTTTTTTTTCTCTGCGAAAAAGTATATGCCTCAGCATTTCGCCGGATGACATTGCGCCAACAAGTATGTTTTTTACCACTTTGTTGAGGCCTTTTTCGCCGGCAATAATATTTGCGTTAATTCTTTCCGTTAGAAATCTTACCGTAAAGTTGTTTAATTCGTCTCTGAAGGGAATTACGCCGAGAATTTTAAAACCGAGTTCTTTTATTTCTTCAAAACATGACTTTTTAAAATCATCAGGATAATTCACCCTGTTTATTATTACTCCGCTGATCGCACCGGTTTTACGGTTCATATATTTGTTCATATATGTCAGTTCGTCAATGATCATATCTTCATTTCCGCTGACAACAATAATAAGCTCCGCATCGAGGTTAACAGAAAGCGAGAAGGGATCCAATAAAACCGAAGCTCCGTATGAGAGGGTTCTCCCTCCCTCAATGAATAATATGTCCTTCCCCGATCCGGCCTTTTCAGCCATTCGTATCAGTTCGTTTTTGATATTATCGTTATTATATTTGTATTTTAATTTACAGTGGTCAAATCCGAGGGACAGTTCTTCCGGTTTGGCGCCTGAGTTGGTAATATCTGTTATAAGCCTTGAATCGGAATCAAAATTTATTTTGCCTTTGCGGATCAGCCGGTCGCCCACAGGCTTTATATATGAACAGTTTTTATTCATAAGGGACATTATTATACCGGCAATGATACTTGTTTTGCCGGCATTGCCTTTTACTGATCCAACTACTATCCTTTTCATCTGTTTGTCTCCTTATTGGTTTGTAATAAGTATCCTTACATCAATAGCCTTTAATCCCTTTTTCTTTTCATATACCATTACCGGATTGATTTCAATATCCCTTATTTCGGGGCATTTTTGTATTATTGTACTTACTTTGATGATTGTGTCAACAACGCCTTCAATATCTTTTCTTTTACTTCCTCTGGCGCCGAGAAGAAGGGGATATGATTTGATCTCGCTGAGCATTTTTGCCGCTTATTTCCTGTTCAGAGGCAGTCCTCTGAAAGTAATATCCTTCATTATCTCAACATAGATGCCTCCGAGGCCGCACATTACAATGGGCCCGAATGATGGGTCTCTTCTTGCTCCGATAATAAGCTCAACATCGGGGTCAACCATTTCACTGACTTCAATTCCGTCAATTCTTGCGTCGCTTTTGTAGGATTTGGCATTGTATATTATTGCTTCATAGGCATCGATGGCTTCTTCATCCTTTTCAATGTTAAGAATTATGCCTCCGGCATCGCTCTTATGGAGGATATCTCTGGAAACGATCTTCATAACAACAGGATAACCTATTTCGCCGGCAAAGGCCAGCGCTTCCTCGAGGTTATGCGCTATTTTGGCAGCAGGTATGCTGATGCCTGTACTTCCGACGATTTCTATCCCCTCGCTGGAAAAGAGGAAGTTTCGTCCCTCTGCAAGGGCATTGGTAATTATTGAATTGATCGGTTCGGTGCATATATCGGCTTCGTCAACCGAATCCGAATATTCGTCAATATATTTTTTATATTTGTATGATGCAGCCAGTGATGATACTGCATCCCTTACGTCTCCGTAAACGGGAATACTTTCTTTTTTAAGAGTTAAAATTGAGTTTTCAACTGATGCGCCGCCTACTATTGCATAGCTGATGGGTTTCCCTCTGTCAAAGTGTGTTTTACAGGTATCTCTTATCATGGGAGTGAGGTTGTGGGAATCGAATGTTGCAGTTTCGCAATAGAGAGCAATTGTAGAGTCCATATGTTTGCTCAGAGCAGGCGCAGAAAGCGCCAGGACGTAGTCCTCCGATACTGCGCCCCCGGTAATATCTACGGGGTTTTTTGTTGATCCGAAGGATGGAGTGGCAGGTCCAAAAACCTCTTTAAGTATCTCCTGGTCGTCATATAGTTCGATCCCATACTTCTCACAGGCGTCTGTGGCAAGAACCCCAATTCCTCCGCCGTTGGTAACAATTACGCATCGGCTGCCTTTGGGTCGGGGACTTGTGGACAGAAATTTGCACCAGTTAAAAGCTTCTTCAATGCTGTCTGTCCTTAAAACGCCGCACTGTTTCATGATAGCGTCAAAAACCGCGTCTGAACCGGCAAGGGATCCGGTATGCGATGCAGCAGCCATGGCGCCTCTTTTTGACCTTCCCGATTTGATAACTACTACCGGTTTTTTCAGAGTTGCCCTTTTGAGCGTTTCGATGAGAACTTTCCCGTTTTTTACTCCTTCAATATACATAAGTATAACTTTGGTCTCGTCCTGTTCTGTCAGATATTCAAGAAGTTCGGCTTCGTCAAGGTCGGATTTATTTCCAATGGATACTATTGCAGAAAGCCCTATGTTATCAACAGCGGTTTTACCTATCATGGCAATCCCCAGGGCTCCGCTCTGTGTGAGTATGGCAACATTGCCCGGCATGATCTTTGATGCTGAGAAGGTCGAGTTCAGCGATGATGACGACGAGTAGAGCCCGAAAATATTGGGCCCCAGAATCCTCATTCCTGCGGATCTCGCTATGGATACGATCTTTCTCTCTTCTTCAAGGCGCCCGATTTCGGAGAATCCGGAAGTTATAATCTGGACATGCTTTACTCCTTTATCTGCGCAGTTTTGAACCGCTTACGTTACATATTGCGCCGGAATAGCAATTGAAGCAACATCAACAGCGCCTTTAATATCCAGAATATTTTTATATGCTTTTCTGCCCGAGATCTCGCCTCCTGCCGGATTTACCGGATAAACTTTGCCTTTAAAAGCGCCCTCTATTATATTTTTTAAAATTATGTGACCTATTTTCTCCCGGTTTTTTGATGCGCCGATAACTGCAATGCTTTCCGGTTCAAAAAGAGATTTAATGGCACTGTTCTTTGTTTTTATTTTGTCCATAGAATATCAATATACTGTTAATATGCTTTTTTTCAAAATTTTTTGTTAAGGGATGGTAAAATCCTTGATCTTTTATTTCTGGTCTTTTTGAACCCACAGCGTTGCTCTTTGCACAAGCTCAATGGCGCTTTTCAGGCTCAATTTTTCTTTGATATGAACTCTGTGATTTTCAACTGTTTTTATGCTTATATTTAATTTATAGGCAACCTGTCTTGTTCCCAGTCCCTGTCCTATGAGTTCAAAGACTTCAAGTTCTCTGTCCGTTAAAAGATCCACAGGAGAGCTGTCGATTCTGGATTTGCCGTCCAGCATCATGCTGAAAATTCTTGTGGCTATCTGGTCGCTCACATATATATTCCCTTTAAGAACATGGTGAATTGCTTTGATTATTGTTTCCGGAGCCTCCTGTTTCATTACATAACCTTTGGCTCCGGCTTTCAATGTTCTTTCGGCATATATCTTTTCATCGTGCATTGATAAGACAATAATGGGCATATTGGGAAATTTTATTCTGGAGTCCTTTATAAGGTCTATGCCGCTTCTGTCTTTCAGCGTAATATCAATGATCACGAGATCCGGTTTTTTTTCCTCAAATCCTTTGAATGCATTGAATGTATCTTCCGCTTCTCCGCATACAGTGAGGTCCTTTTCATTATTGATCAACTGTGCCAGGCCTTTCCTGAAAATAGGGTGGTCTTCCACAATGAATATTTTGGTTATGTTTTTTGCTGAAATCATTAATAAATCCCATTTGTTTATATTTATGTAGATTAATGATTTGTATAAAAAGATAATTTACAGTTTTATTATTTTAAGCAATATAATTTCTCTGAATTAATTTTTTTTCAGAATACAGGTTACACTGGTACCGCCTGTATCATTTTGACCGATATTAAGAGATGAGTTGATAATACGGGCCCTGTATTTCATTATATTTATTCCCATGCCTTTCCTCCTGTCAAGAAGCTTTTCAATACCGATCCCGTCGTCTCTGACTCTTAATGTTATTTCTCCGTTTACCTCGTTGAGCTCTACGGTAATATTTTTTGCTTTACTGTGCTTTATGGAGTTGTTAACCGCCTCCTGCGCTATGAGGAAGAGGTGTATTGCCACTATGTTCTCTTTAATTGAAACAGATTTGATATGTTCAAAATTGCATTTTATTCCGTAGAGTCTTTCAACATTATTGAGCAGTTCGTCAAGAGCAAAGATCAGGCCGTCCGCGTCGATATCAACGGGACTCAACCCTTTAACAAGCTGCCTTGTGTGGTTAATGGCTTGTGTGATATGCTCATTTATTTCCTCCAGGTCTTTTGCCTCGCTCATCAATTGTTTTGCTTCAAGTTTCTTTTTCAGTATATTTGTCATAAATTTAATTCCCACAAGGTGAGGCCCCAGCCCGTCGTGAAGGTCATTCCCTATCTGCTGTCTCTCCTGTTCGCTTACTCTGATTATCTCGCTTTCAAGGCGTTTCTGTTCGGATATGTTCATAAATGAAGCAACGCTCTTTTTAGTGCCGGGGATCATATCGGCTGTCATATATATCTCTTTGATTATGCCGTATCTGTCAATAAATCTGAACTCATAGTTTCTGGGAGCGGCAGCGGGATCAATTCTTCTCAGTTTATGATATTCGAGCATTTTTTCCAGGTCTTCTTCTGCAATAAATTCGGTCCAGCTTTTTTTGCCTTCAATTTCATCTCTGCTGTAGGCTGACAGCAGCTCAAATTCTCTGTTAACCAGTGATATTGTTGTATCTTCTTCGATAAAAATTGTTGCATTCCCGGTGTTTTCAAAGATCGTACGGTAAATCCCTTCACTTTCTCTCAGTTTCCGGTCTATTCTCTCCCTGTACAGCGTGATTTCAATGGCGCTGTAAAGATTTTTAAGATTTATAGGTTTTACCAGATATTCATAGGGTTCGGTAATTTTATCTTTTTTCAATACGGATATTTCAGGGTATTCGATAAGATAGATAATGGGTATTTTGAAATCTTCCTTAATAGTATCAGAAAAAGAGATATTATTTGTAACTCTGTTCAGGTCGGTATCCAGCATTATCAGGTCGGGTTTGTTTTTAAATATCTCTCTGATACATTCGTCAACAGAGTCTAAAAGCGCTGTTACTTCATAACCGAGCTTATTGAGATTATTCTTAATATCTTTTGCAATATTTTTCTTTTTTTCAATTATAAGAATTTTTGCGGCATTTGTTTTCTGTTCTTTCATAGTTTTCTATTACTGAATTATCAAAATAATACCATAGTATTCAACAGTTGAGATTAAATTTATAAGAGATCAAGTTTTTTTCTGTTTAGTTTCGCAATAAATACTTTTAATGTATGCAAAGAACAGTATCAGTAAATAGTATTTGATTATTCGACGATAATTATATTTGTGAAAAATTAAAATATTTTATATAATTAATATTAAAAAATGCTTGGAAAATTACGCAATATAACTTTACAATGACCAAATATTTAGCTTAAGTAAATATTCACATATATAAATATTTACTTAAGTGTCAATTGATTTTAACTGAAAAACAGTATTTTCCAGCTCAATTTAAGGAGCAATTAAATATGATACTTAAAAGTTCTATAAACAGAAATTCGCCCGAATATAAAAGCAACAGTGATGCAATGACTGCTCTTGTTGCGGATCTGAAACAGAAGGTTTCGCTTATAATTCAGGGCGGCAATGAAAAGGCGCGGGCAAAGCATACAGGCAGAAACAAGCTCCTGCCAAGGGAGCGGATCCGCCGGCTTCTCGATGCGGGCGCTCCTTTTCTTGAGCTGTCGCAATTTGCGGCATGGGGGATGTATAACAACGAAGTGCCGGCTGCGGGGATAATTACCGGTATAGGACGTGTGGCGGGGCAGGAGTGCGTAATAATTGCAAATGACGCTACTGTAAAGGGAGGTTCCTATTTCCCTCTGACTGTTAAAAAACACCTGCGGGCTCAGGAAATTGCCGAGGAAAATCATCTGCCATGTATATATCTGGTAGATTCGGGCGGAGCCAATCTTCCTGAGCAGGATGAAGTTTTTCCGGACTCCAAACATTTCGGGCGGATCTTTTACAATCAGGCAAATATGTCGGCAAAGGAGATCCCTCAGATAGCGGTAGTTATGGGTTCCTGTACTGCAGGCGGCGCCTATGTTCCTGCAATGGCCGATGAAAGCATTATTGTAAAAAATCAGGGAACCATCTTTCTTGGAGGCCCGCCCCTTGTTAAGGCTGCAACAGGCGAAGTTGTCAGCGCAGAGGATCTGGGCGGAGCAGATGTACACTGTCGTATCTCCGGAGTAACAGACCATTATGCCCTGAATGACGTACATGCTCTTGGCATTACAAGGCGGATCGTGAAGAGCCTCAACAGAGTTAAACGTCCCGATCTGGAGATCCGTAAACCTATGGAACCGCTTTATGACCCGACTGAACTTTACGGAGTTGTGCCTGCGGATATACGAAAACCCTATGATGTGCGGGAGGTTATTGCCCGTATTGTTGACGGAAGCATGTTTGATGAATTCAAAAAACTCTATGGAGAAACAATGGTGTGCGGCTTTGCCCATATTTTCGGATATCCTGTGGGGATCCTGGCAAACAACGGCATATTATTTTCCGAATCGGCAATTAAGGGGGCTCATTTCGTGCAGATATGCTCACAGAGGGGCATCCCTCTTATTTTTCTTCAAAATATATCGGGCTTCATGGTCGGAAGCAAATATGAAGCCGGAGGAATTGCCAAAGACGGTGCTAAACTGGTTACTGCAGTGGCCTGTTCACGGGTGCCAAGATTTACCGTAATTATAGGCGGCAGTTTCGGCGCCGGCAACTACGGTATGTGCGGCAGGGGATACAGCCCCAGGTTCCTCTGGATGTGGCCTAATGCCCGTATATCCGTAATGGGCGGCGAGCAGGCGGCAAACGTTCTGGCGCAGGTAAAGCGCGACAGTATGGAATTCAGAGGGGAGACCTGGTCAAAAGAAGAAGAGGAAGCCTTTAAGAAACCGATAAGAGAGCAGTACGAAACTCAGGGACATCCTTACTATGCCAGCGCCAGACTGTGGGATGACGGAATAATAGACCCTGCCGATACAAGGATGGTGCTGGGTCTTGGAATTTCGGCATCATTAAATGCCCCAATAGAAAAGACAAAATTCGGTATATTCAGGATGTAATATTATGAATGAAAAAACCATAATGATTGATGTTGATGAGAAGGGCAGGGCAACCGTAACTTTAAATAGGCCTGCTATGCACAATGCCTTTGACGATTCCCTTATAGCTCTGCTGACCGATGAATTAAAGCGGTTAGATAGGGACTCGAATATACGCGTTGTTGTGCTGGCTGCAAAGGGCAAGAATTTTTCTGCAGGAGCCGATCTGAACTGGATGAAGCGTATGGCCGGTTATTCCCTTGAGGAAAATCTTGAAGATGCAAAAAAACTTGCGCACTTGATGAAAACTCTTAACGGGCTGTCAAAGCCTGTAATTGCAGCGGTGCAGGGAGCGGCATTCGGCGGCGGAGTTGGTCTTGTTGCATGCTGCGATATTGTAATTGCAAGCACGCGGGCAAGTTTTTCCCTTTCGGAAGTTAAGCTGGGGCTCATTCCTTCTGTGATCTCCCCCTATGTTGCGGATGCAATTGGCAGCCGTGCCGCAAGGCGTTATTTTCTTACAGGAGAGCGTTTCAGCGCAGAGGAAGCATACAGGCTGGGACTGGTAAATGAAGTTGTAGAGGAAGATGAATTAAATTCTGCTGTTGAAAAGATCTGTCATATTCTTCTTCAGAACGGGCCCGAAGCGATCGGTGAGGCTAAAAAACTGATCGCCTCGGTTTCGCGCGGCAATATCGACGAGAATATGATCAACAGAACGGCTCACTGGATTGCAGAAGTGCGTGCGTCTCACGAGGGAAGGGAAGGCCTTTCGGCATTTCTGGAAAAACGCAAACCCAATTGGATCAGAGGATAGCAATATGTTCGAAAAAATATTAATTGCCAACCGAGGTGAAATCGCCTGCCGCATTATTCGTACTGCAAAAAGACTTGGAATCGGAACAGTTGCCGTTTATTCCGATGCTGATGCCTCTTCAATGCATGCTGAGCTTGCTGACGAGGCCTGCCATATAGGACCTTCTCCGGCAAGGGAAAGTTATCTCAGAGCCGATCTTCTTATAGAGGCTGCCCTGAAGAGCGGAGCAGAAGCAGTGCATCCCGGATACGGTTTTATGTCGGAAAATGCAGACTTTGCAGAGGCCTGCAAAAAAGCCGGGCTTATCTTTATAGGCCCTCCGGCACAGGCTATTCGCGCAATGGGATCCAAGAGCGCTGCAAAAAAAATAATGGAGAAAGCGGGCGTTCCCCTGATCCCGGGCTATCACGGCGAGAACCAAGAGCCGGAACTTCTTCGGAAAGAAGCGGAAAAAACAGGTTATCCTTTGATGATCAAAGCCGTAATGGGCGGCGGCGGTAAGGGAATGCGCATTGTAATGAAAGAAAATGATTTCAGCAGCGCTCTCACTGCTGCGAGACGAGAGGCAATGGCTTCGTTTGGTGACGAGAGTGTACTCCTCGAAAAATATATATCCGGACCGCGTCACGTTGAAATTCAGGTTTTTGCGGATAATCACGGTAATGCAGTCTATCTTTTTGAGAGAGATTGTTCCATCCAGCGCCGTCATCAGAAGATCATTGAGGAGGCTCCGGCGCCCGGAATGACTCAAAAGTTGAGGGAAAAGATGGGGGCTGCCGCGGTTGATGCTGCAAAGGCAAGAGCTTATACAGGAGCCGGTACAGTGGAGTTTCTTCTTGATGAAAGCGGCAATTTCTATTTTATGGAAATGAACACGCGACTTCAGGTGGAACACCCCGTTACTGAAATGATCACTTCAGTTGACCTTGTAGAGTGGCAATTGCGTGTGGCTTGCGGTGAGAAGCTTCCCTGCGGGCAGGAAGACCTGCATATCAGCGGCCATGCTGTTGAGGCGCGAATTTACGCAGAGGACCCTTCGAATAGTTTTCTTCCTTCAACAGGAAAACTCTTTTATCTCAGTACACCGAAGGAAAGCGGGAATGTTCGTATTGATACTGGAATCAGAGAAGGGGATGAAGTGAGCATGGAGTATGACCCCATGATCGCAAAACTTATAGTATGGGATGTTGACAGAAGTTCCGCTGTTCGGAGGCTTCACAGAGCTCTCGGGGAATATCATGCGGCCGGAGTAACAACCAACGTAGAATTCCTGCGGAGAGTAACGGAACATCCGCTTTTCAGTTCCGGCGGTTATGATACCGGTTTTATTGAACAGCATGAATCTGAACTTTTTCCTGCGCGGCAGAAAGCTCCGGATCGGATTTTAGCTCTTGCCGCATTGTATATTATGCTGAGCATAGCGCCGAATAGAGAGGACTCCGATAATTCCGGCGATCCCTATTCCCCGTGGAATATGACCCACGGGTGGAGGTTGAACTGCCGGAGCTTTCACGAGATATCTTTTATTGACGGTGATTCCGATGTTACTGTAAAAGTTCATTACAGGGAGAAGGGATATCAACTGGAACTGCCGTCAGGAGAAATGGCGGTATGGGGACGGCTGGATGGCGAAGGTATTGTCAATGCCGATCTCGGAGGGGCATTGACAAAAGCCAGTGTTATCCGAAACGGAGCTGAGATCATATTGATGACATTGGGGGCGAGATATCGTCTTATTCATACAGATCCCTTTGCGCAGTTTGAAGAGCAGGACGATACCGGCGGCAGTCTGACGGCTCCCATGCCCGGGAGGATTATTGAAGTTATGGTTAAGGAAGGAGACGCAGTAAAAAGAGGAGACTCCTTATTGACTATGGAAGCTATGAAAATGGAACATACAATAAAAGCCCCCGGTGACGGGAAAGTGGTGGAACTGAAATACGCCGTTGGCGATCAGGTAAACGAAGGAGAAAAACTTCTGATATTTGAGGTTAATGAATAAACCGGTTTTACCGGTTTATTCATTAATAGGTTTTATTTATTAAGGATCCCCTTTTCTTTGTCGTATTCTATACCTTTATGGGGCACGGGGCCTGCATTGATAAAATTTGACCTGAGCTGCCGTCCCAGAATTTCTTCGGATTTTTTCCCCAGAGCGATCATCTTGTCAATATCAATACCTGTGGAAACACCCATCTCTTCAAACATCCCAACGAGATCTTCGGTACAGGTATTGCCGGCGTACCCTCGGTGATAATCTGCCGCGCCTGTTTTTGGCTGGCCTCCGATTGCTCCGAGAGAAGAATCGAAGTGTATAAATCCGTATGTAAGGGCGGTTAAGGAGTTTGCCACTCCCCAGCCGCGCGTATCGTGAAAGTGAACTACAACCTCTTCGGTTGTAAATCCCTCGGACAGGACATATTCGTAAAATCTGCTTACCTGTACCGGATTTGACGAGCCCGTAGTGTCTCCGAATCCTATGATAGTAGCGCCGGCATTTTTCCACCATTTGCCCAGGGCAATTGCGTCTTCGGGAGCAACGTCTCCTTTAATGGGGCAGCCGAAAGATGTGAGAGCCCATCCGAAAACTTTATGGCCCGAATCAAGGGCCAGGCGGATCATCTTTTCCGCGAGGCGTTTGTTTTCATCGTGGTTCATTCCCACATTGGCCAGGTTATGAGCTTCGCTTGTGGAAATAACGAGGACGATCTCGTCCACTCCGAAGCCCTCTTTCTTTGATGCAATTGCTCTTTCAACAGCTTTAACTGTGGTGCAGATGCCTCTGTAGTCTACATTATCCCTGCGGGGGATCCTCCTCAGCAATTCTTCCGCATCGGCAAACTGAGGGAGGTATTTAGGATGGGCAAAACTTGTAGCTTCAATTTTTGTAAAACCTGCTTCCACCATTCCTGTGATCATCTCAACCTTATGTTCAAGAGAAACAACCTTTGCTTCATTCTGAAGTCCGTCGCGGGCCCAGCATTCGCCCATGACTATTTTTTTTGGGAAGTTTATTTGATGTAATTTCATAGTAACTTTTTATTGATCCTGCTTAGTATTTTTCTTAATTATTAAGATAATTGCTTAGTACAAAGAAACGTTTTGCTCTGTAAATAAGCAATTCACCATGAGCCTGTGCCTGTTCTGTTTCTGTCAGCCAAAAATAAACCAGTGAAAAATAACACCGGCTCAACTCAGGCAAGAGTTAAATTTCTCTGATAGGCAAGTCAAGTTATTTTTTATAACCGTGTAAAATTTCTATGGATCGGATTGTAAGGAAATTTTAAAGGGGAGGTTTATTCTATCTTTTGAAGAGCTTTTATAGGGAAATTTTAGCCGGTTTTCACGCCGATAGTTCCGTTGTTTTTATTCAAAAATTTTTTTTAAAAAACTTTTCAACTGCTTCCCATATACTTAATCTAATGCGGCGTATCCTCAATTCGTCAACTCTCATATAATCGTAACTGAAATATCTTTCATTAAGAAAAAGCGAACGTGAAAGCGATATCCTGAGCATGGGTATTTTTTTAGTTCCATACTTTTCAAGGATGTGCCCTTTAATTTTCCTGTGGTTCAGCTTTATCTTTCCGGTTACAGTTTCACTCTCGCGGGTAAATGATTTTTTTAGGCGGTTTATTAAATCGGATGCAAGATTATCGCTGCAGGTTGATACTATTCTATCCTTGGAAGAGATCATGTTTTCTATTGAAAATATTGGCCTGGGAGAACCGGGATCGGAAGAGATTGCCGGGCCTATTGCAGGCATTGTATGACATTCCAGAATGAGTTTGATTTGGCCGGTAGTCATAATTTTTTCAATAGTGTCATGAAAAGGAAAGTAGTACCTGTTAAGAATATTTGATATTGCTATTTCATCAGGAAAAATTTTTTCAGGAAAAACATTTCTTTTATTCATGGTCTTTTTTTTTATTACGCCGTCCGGATTAGAAGGGGGAAGGTCCGTAAAGTTCCGGTCCAGATCAATAAAGAGCCGAGATATATAAGTATTCATATAGGCTGAGACTCTGTCGCTAAAGTCATAAATTTCATTGGCGCAGGTGTCGGCATTCATGAAGAGTTCAAATTTATCAACAACTGCATAATCGGAAAGTTCATCGGGTATGTTATAACCTCCGTGAGGAATTATTACAAGGATAGGCAGTTTCGAACTCATCGGGCTGATTGGTATTATTTGAAATTCAAGTTTTAATCTTATTTCTTTTTCTGACGGACCATGTAAAAGTAAATTTGGAAACAACAGTGCCGTCGGGCATTTTGCCTGTTGTGCTTGCATCAAATGTTACGGCTTTGCCAGTTGCTGCCGCTTTATTAACAGCGTCAATAATCTTCTCTCCATCGCTGCATGTAAATACAGTAAGGGAGGTTGCTTTTTTTATAAAGTCGGCATTTAAGCCGGTTATAAGCATAGCAATTGAGCCCGGTGTTGATTTTATAGCAGCAATGACAAGGGCGCCCGTTGATAGTTCCGCTGCCATGCTCTGAGCTGCAAAATATGTTGATTTAAAGGGGTTCGAAGTTTTCCAGCCGTATGGAACTGTCACTTCGCATTTTTGGTCTGTTATGCTTTTTATGCGCAGGCCGGCAATTAATGCCAGAGGAAGTTTTGTCAGGAAAAACAGTTTAAGCTTAAACGGATTAAGCAGACCGGCTGATATATTTTCGAATTTTTTTATGTTAAATAATTGTACGTTTTTATCGGTGACGGCATTTTTGGTTTTCATATAATTTCCTTTTACAGAGGTTTGCTCATATCAATTTGTACTACTTGTTCAACTGTTTTGACGAAGGGCGGATAACTTGGCATCCTTCTCGAAATTAGCAGCTGATATTGTTTTAATAAACTTGATACATTTGTAAATGTCAAGCATATTTGCTTTGAGCATTTGGTAAAAAAATCCTTGATTTTATTAACAATCTATTGAAGCATCTTTTTATTAAATCAGATCGGAGAAGATCATGTCAAAGGTTGCTCTTATAAGATGCGGAACATATAATTATGAAGATGTAAAAGAGGCCGTAAAGAGAGGCATTGGCCTTTTGGGAGGAATAAACCGTTTTGCAAAAAAAGATGAAAAGATAGTTCTTAAGCCTAACCTCCTTGTGGCCGATCCTCCTGAAAAGTGCGTGACAACTCACCCGTCAGTATTCGGAGCAGTTGCAGAGTTATTTTTAACAACCGGCGCAAAAATTTCCTATGGCGATTCTCCGGCATTCGGGAGTATGGCAGGAGCGGCAAAAAAAGCGGGCCTTGCCGAAGTTGCGGGCAGGCTGGGAATTGAAGAAGCTGATTTTAAAAACGGTGCAGACATTTATTTTGAGAAGGGGAAACAGAACAGAAAATTTATAGTTGCAAAAGCCCTTTTGGATAACGATGCAGTCATCAGCCTGCCGAAACTCAAATCCCATGCTTTTGAAAGATTTACGGGCGCAATAAAAAATCAGTTCGGCTGCGTGCCCGGGATGTTAAAGGGCGAATACCATGTTAAAATTCCCGATCCATATAATTTTGCAAAAATGCTTGTGGACCTGAACAGCTTTGTAAATCCAAGGCTCTATGTTATGGATGGTATTCATGCAATGGAAGGGAATGGACCCAGAGGCGGGAAACCAAGGCAGATGAATATGCTTCTTTTCTCCGAAGACCCGGTTGCACTTGATGCAACTGTATGCAGGCTCATCGGTCTTGATCCTGAATTTGTGCCCACAACAAAATTCGGCATGGAGTACGGTATGGGCACTTACCTTGAAAGCGAGATAGAGATTGTGGGTGATGATTTGGATTCTTTCAAAGATGACGGTTTTGACATAAAGAGATCCCCTCTTAGAACATATAAGGCTAAGGGCTTTTCCAGATTCATTAACAACAGATTTGTCCCGAAACCGTATATCCTTGAAGACAGATGCGTTAAGTGCGGGGTATGCGTAAATATGTGTCCTGTAGATCCTAAAGCGGTGGACTGGTTTAAGGGCGATAAAGGGAAGGTCCCTGTTTACAATTATGACAACTGCATCAGATGTTACTGCTGTCAGGAGTTATGCCCTGAAAGCGTTATTAAACTTAAGGTGCCGATTTTAAGACGGATGTTTAAGAGATGATCTGTTTTCTTAGAGAAACCGCTTTATCCTTGACTTAATTGATGATAATTTTATTCTGCATCATTATTATATTCATCGAGAAAATATGAAGAGAACCAAAGCGTATCTTTTTGATTTTGACGGAACTCTTGTTGACACAATGCAGGGCTTTGCCGACATTGCTGCAGAAGTGATAAACCGTTTCCATCCGGAGATATCGTTTAAAGAGGCAAGAAAGAAATATCTTGAAACTTCGGGTGTCCCTTTTTTTCAGCAGCTTGAGATCATTCTGCCCGATGATCCGACTAACAGGGAAAAGGCTGAAATGTTCGAGGAAAATAAGAAGGAAGGATTTTTTCGTTCCTCTTTTTCCCCGGAAGTGAGAGAAACAATAAACAGCTTAAGGAAGGACGGCCATATTGCGGGTGTGGCCTCCAATAATTTTCAGGAGCTCATTGACCGTTTTGTTGAGAAGGAGAACCTTGATTTTGACATAGTCCTGGGATTTCGGGAAGGTTTTGCAAAGGGGAAAGACCATTTCGAATTTGTTATGAAAAAGTTTTCCCTGAACAAAAGCGATCTTACCTTTGTGGGAGATTCCCTGAAAGACGCAGAAAAAGCCTTTGATAACGGTCTCCGTTTTATCGGTATATGCGGAACATTTCAGCGTGATGATTTTCTTAAGATCAGGCCCGATATTGTGACGGTTAATTCTATTAAGGAGATATTGGAACTATGAGAGCGGTAATACTTGCAGCCGGAACAGGAAGCAGACTCGGTGAAATCACAAAGGCAAGAACAAAGGGGATGGTCCCTGTTAATGAGAGAAAGCTCATTGATCATCTCTTCGATTTTCTTGACGCTCAATTCTTTGACGAGATGCTTGTTATCGGAGGCTTCTGCTTTGAGGATTTGAGAGACCATATTCTCAAGAGGGGCATTCGGGGTGTGAGGGTCATTCAGAATAAGGAATATTTAAAGGGCAATATATTTACGCTCCTCACAGCGCTGAGAGAATTTGATAATGATTCGTTTCTTGTCACAAACGTTGACCATATTTATCCGCGTGTTATGTTCGAAAAGATGAAACAGTCATTCAAAGCGATCACGGCAATGTGCGATTTTGACAGAAATTTAACAAGCGATGACATGAAGGTTAAACTTGCCGAAGATGGAAAGAGCATCAGCAAGATCAGCAAAGGATTGGAATATTTTGACTGCGGATACATAGGCATGACTTATGTGGATTCGTCAATGAACGGTCTCTACCGCGATGCGGCCGGTGAAGCGGTCAGCCGTTTTGGCGAAAAGGCCGTAGTAGAAAATATTTTGCAGATAATTGCCGAAGATCGGCCCCATTTGCCCCTTATCTGCGATCTCTCCGGTTTCGGATGGTATGAAGTGGATGACGCTGTTGATCTCAGAAAAGCGGAAGAAGGATTAAAATCCAACGAAAATTTCAAAATCTGATTTATGGAAGATCTTAATACGTTATGAAAATATGTGCGCTGGCTGATATCCATTACGATGTAAACAGAAAAAACGGCAACAGATATTTTGCAGAAGATCTTGCTCAATATCTTAAAGAGTTGAAACCGGATGTTTTTATTGTACCGGGCGATACTGCCGAATCGTTGGAAGGTATTATCAGATTCTTTCAGGCTGTAAACAGAGCCCAAATAGAACACAGAATATTTGTACCGGGCAACCATGATGTATGGGTTAACGGCAAGGCAGAGGACGGATCCTGGATAAAATACAGAAATGCCATCCCTGCGGTCTGCAATGAATTAGATTGGCACTATCTGCCGGGTAATCCTTTAAAAATTGAAAATACCGCTTTTTTCGGTTCAATGGGCTGGTATGATTATTCCACTGCCAATCCGAAATGGGATAATTTATATTCTTACGATGATTATAAAAAGAAAGAGAATCCTGAAGATGTAAGATGGATGGATATTGAATATGCCAGATTTAATATGGACGATAGATCTGTTGCGGGACAGTTGTTAAATGAAATGGAAACCGACCTTAAACTGCTCGGTTTTAAAAACGGCAGCGAGCAGTATATATGCTCTGACAGTGCAGTTGAATCCGTGGTTTTTGTAAGCCATATAGTGCCCTATACCGATTTTATAAACTTCAGGAACGATCCTGTGTGGGATTACTTCGGCGCGTTTATAGGCAATACTAATATTGGAAATTTTCTGGACAGGCTCCCCCGCAATTTGAGGAGAATCGCTTTTTTCGGGCATACTCATTTTTGGAAGTCCCAAAAAATGCCTTCGGGCGTTGAAGCTTATTGCGTGCCTTTGGGGTATCCTTACGAATATGGAGATACGCCTTTTGCCGACCTGTTTAAAGATAGGATAAAAGTTGTTGAGCTTTGACCCTGATGCCCCGGCCGCTTACCAGATAAAGAGGATTGGGTTGATGGTCTCGCCGTGTCTCATAATAACAAAGTGCAGGTGAGGACCTGTTGACCTCCCGGTTGATCCCACAAGGCCGATCATGTCCTTTTCTGTGACCCGGTCGCCTTTTTTCACAAGGATTTTGGAACAGTGCCCATAAATGGTCACATAACCGTTGTCGTGAATTACTGTTATGGTTTTGCCGAGTCCGTCGCGCCAGCCTGTAAATGATACTATCCCGTTTTTTGCAGGATAAATGGGCGTGCCGTATTTTGCAAGTATGTCTATTCCGTCATGGAAAGCAATGCCGTGATGAAAAGGGTCTATCCTGTTTCCAAAGAGAGATGAGAAGGTGCCGTTGACCGGAAGGCGGAACATCTTTTTATAACTGTATAACCTTCCGATGGAATTGTTCAGTATGCCCGGTTCGGCGCCTTTGAAAAAGACAAAACGTATATCGTCTGTTGAAAAAATTCTGAAAAATTCCGGCTTGTAATTGCCCCTGATCTTACCTGTAAATTTGATCTTCTCCGACATTCTCCATACATCAAGTATATCGTCAAAGGCAAAAAGCATTCCCTTTTCCGAAGGTATAACGATTTCGGTTCCTTCTTCTGCCCGCAGCGTCTCAATAAAGGGATTTGCGGCTATAATTGTATCGATAGTGACATTATATTTTCTGGTAATATCCCAGTAGGATTCGTTTTTCTTTATCTTGTGGATTGTAAAGGAGACTCCGGGATCGTAGGGATAATTTTTAAGTAACTGTATATATGCTTTCTCTGATGTAAAAAGAGGGAAACCCTCTTTTAAAGTATATGAATTTCTATCAACTTTGACGCTGTCTTTAACTGCAATTGCAATAATATTACCGAGAAGGAAAACAGCAATGAAAGAGATAATTCCGATTTTTGAATAGAATACTATTTTTTTCATCTGGTATTTTGTAATTGGGATTCTGTTTACCATAGTGTTACCCCAGTTCCTTGGACTTTTTTGCCGCTGCTTCAACAGCGTCCATAATTATTCCGGAGAAGCCGGCTCTCTCCAGTATGTGAAGAGCCTCAATTGTAGTTCCCCCCGGTGAAGTAACTCTCCCTCTTAGGTCAATGGGCCCTTCATTGCCCTCTAATACCATCTTCGCCGCTCCCAGAACAGTCTGGGCAGACAGGACGAGAGCTTTATCCCTCGGTATACCCATTTTTACGCCCCCGTCTGTTAAAGCCTGGATGAATGTAAAAACATAGGCCGGACCGCTGCCGGAAAGGCCTGTTACTGCATCCATATATTCTTCGGGCATTACAAGTACTTTCCCGAGACATGAAAAAATCTCTCTGACAGAAATAAGGGATATCTCATCAACGTTTTTGTTTGGCGATAATACAGCCATCCCATCGCCAATGAGAGCCGGTGTGTTGGGCATTACACGAACAATTTTTTTGTCAGAACCGATTTTATTTTCTATAAATGCAATTTTAATACCCGCAGCTATGGAGACGATTATTTTCTCTCTTTGTATTTTAGATAAATCATCAAGAAGCGCCGGTATATCCGCTGGCTTAACGGCTACTATAACAATATCAGCCAAGCCAACAAGCTCCTCTGTGGAGGCGCCGGTTTTAATTTTATATCTGTTTTTTATTTCATCTTGCTTCTGCTTATTATTATCTATAATGAATAAATTGTCAATTAAAATTTTATTCGATAAACCTGAAATAATTGCGCTGCCCATATTACCTGCGCCGATGCAGCAGATTTTTTTGTTATCCAATGTATTCATTGATAGTTCCTCTTACCGAAAATGGCGGTTCCGATTCTGACCATGGTTGCTCCTTCTTCAATTGCTATTCTATAATCGGAAGACATTCCCATGGAAAGCTCTTTTAAGTTCAGTCCCAGTTTCAAATTTACACTATTCAGAAGTTCTCTGGTCAACCTGAAAGATCTTCTTATCGTATCTTCATCATCTGTAAATGGAGCCATGGTCATCAGGCCGAGAATCTCCATATTCTGCATATCGGCAACAGCTTCTATAATGTTAAGCGTATTTTCCGGAAAAATTCCGCTTTTTGTTTTTTCCCCTGATGAATTGATCTGGATCAGAATTTTCTGTTTTTTGTTGATTTTTGCCGCTTCTCTGTTAACTTTCTCAGCAGTTTCGATTTTATCTATGGAATGGATTACTTCAAATAGTTTTACAGCGTCTTTTGCTTTGTTTGACTGCAGATGCCCGATCATGTGAAGCGAATAAGCGCCGGTTATTAAAGGAAATTTCTTTTTTGTTTCCTGAACTCTGTTTTCACCGAAAATTTTGATTCCCAGGTTTACAGCTTCCTGTATGGTCTCAGAGGAAAAATTTTTGCTGACAGCTATAATTTGGATCTCGTTCGGATTTCTGCAAGAAAGTTTTGCACTTTCTGCAATATTTTTCTGTATTACGGAAAAATTGTCAATTATGCTCATTTATATGTAGTTTTTTATTTATTTTATTTTATCCGGTCATTTCGCTGTGGATTGTCAAGTATAATTTGCCTCTGGGGCAATAACCTCTGAGGAGAGGAGGGCTGGCGGGAACTAAAAAATAAAATAATTCATATTGCAGAGGATTTACTGTCTGTAGAGATAAAGGATGTTCCCGCCAGCCCTCGGTATACCTCTGGGGATAAAAAACACCGGAAAGGAAATTTGACCTCTGAGGTAAAAAAA
>JAJRXZ010000072.1 GCA_024276015.1 Spirochaetota bacterium
ATAAGGGAGCTTGACTGCGAGACCAACAAGTCGAGCAGGTACGAAAGTAGGGGTTAGTGATCCGGTGGTCCCGAGTGGAAGGGCCATCGCTCAACGGATAAAAGGTACGCCGGGGATAACAGGCTTATAGTGCCCAAGAGTTCATATCGACGGCACTGTTTGGCACCTCGATGTCGGCTCTTCGCATCCTGGGGCTGGAGAAGGTCCCAAGGGTTCGGCTGTTCGCCGATTAAAGCGGAACGCGAGCTGGGTTCAGAACGTCGTGAGACAGTTCGGTCCCTATCCTCTGCAGGCGTTGGAAATTTGAGGAGATCTGTCCCTAGTACGAGAGGACCGGGATGGACGAACCTCTGGTGTACCAGTTGTCGCGCCAGCGGCACTGCTGGGTAGCTATGTTCGGAATGGATAACCGCTGAAAGCATCTAAGCGGGAAGCCAACTCCAAGATTAGATTTCCCATGGCTTCGGCCACTGAAGACTCCTTGAAGACTACAAGGTTGATAGGCTGGAAGTGTAAGCGCAGTAATGTGTTCAGCTGACCAGTACTAATCAGTCGTGAGGCTTGACCATATTATAAAAAACCCGAACTTATAAGTTCGGGTTTTTTTTTGAGTAAAATAATGTTTGTATTGATCCGAGGTTATTTTTTTAATATGAAGTTTCTCTGTTGTGATGGTTTTCATATACGGGAAATGTAAATATGAATTTTGTGCCGCTGCTGTTTGTAATTATATCCGCATCGGCGTTGTGAGCTCTTAAAATTTTTCTGCTGATAGAGAGGCCTATACCCGTACCGTGAGTTCTTTTCTTTGTGGAAAAGAAAGGCGACCATATTTTTGGTACTAATTCCTCAGAGATACCTGTTCCGTTATCTTCGATGGCGATCTTTATTGAATTATCTGAGAAATCCGTAGTTATTTTTATTTCACCGTTATGGCGGGGTATTTTTTTCTGTTTTTCAATAATTGCATCTTTTGCATTGAGAATGATATTTACAATTAGTTGTTCCAGAGAAACATTATCACCCAGTATTTTCGGTATATTTTCATTGAGGAGGAATACTATATCAATATAGTTTTCTTTTAACTGCAAATTTATCAGATCTATTGCATTGAGAATTGTTTTGTTTATATCTATTAATCTTAATGAAAATCCGCTTTTTTTAGAAAAATTCCTTACATGATTTATTATTGTTGTAGATTTATCAACAAGAGAGCATATTTTTAAAAGGTCCGAAACGGCCTGCATATTGTCAAATTCCTCGTAATTAATATCGTCGATCAGGTTCTGAGCCAGCCCTCTGATACCGGTAAGGGGCTGGGTTAATTCATGGGCAATGCCTGTTGTAATTTCAGCAAGGCTTGCATGCCTAGACGTTTGAAGAAGCTCAAGTTCCTTTTCTTTTATTATTCTTTTATACTGTTCATTGGTTTGTTTCTGTCTTGTTAAGCGGTGGTGCAGTTTTTTATTTATCTCGCTGACAGCAAGCTGTTGCTTCACAAAGGTTTTGAATTTAATCCTGTGGTCCAAAAGAATTATAAAGAATATTATCAATGCCGGAACGCAAAGTATAAGTGTCACTGTTCTATTCCAATGAGCATTTATATTAAACAGGAGGTATCCCGTATTCATTAAAAGAAAAAATTGGAGAAGTTTTCTGCCGAATAGTTGAGTATTTTTAAACAGTATAACGAATAGAGCCATCGATACGGAAATATGAAACAGCAGAATTACCATGTAATTGTGATCGTAGAGCAGGAAGGTGCATACAAGAGAGATCAAAGATATGAAAGAAATGATGCTTAATGTCCTTTTCCCGGAGATCTCATAGTGTATGAATATGAGTAGTGAATAAAAAAAAGGGATAACTGATAAGCCCGCTGCAGTGATAATATGCAGACCGGTCGGTACAGCGCTGTTATCAGCGAAATAGAGCAGAGGCGATAAAATAATGGCCAATAAGATATTTGTTATTATAATGTATTTTGAGATCTTTATGTTTAAAAAAAATAATGAGATCATTATCTGGAAGAGTGAAAAATAAAAGATAAAGTTAAAAAGAATTGTAACCGGTAATAGTTTCATTTATTGTTCTTTTTGATATATTTTCAAAGAAGGCGACGACCGAAGTCTTATTCCCTTTACAAGCGAGATGTTGGCAAAGGCAATAACGGCAAAGGGAGGTTTAATGCCTTTTACCTGAAAAGTTATTTTTGATAATTTGCTGTTGTTAATGTCAATCTGTTTTACAGCCCACACAATTGAAACCCAGTCGCCGGCCTGGTCGGCGAAAAATTTTTCATTTGAAAATGTGATACGGTTTTTTTCGTTCAGAATGACGTATTTAGGGCTGCCGGAAATATCTTCAACTGTCCTGATGATCAGGATCTGTATATTAGGATTTGGAAATTCGATTATTTTGACAGGGTCTTTTTCAGTGCCCAATCCGATTGTCATAGTCCTGCTGTTATAATTTATCGAATATACAGCAAATGGATTTGCGGCAGCATTAATTTTGTAAAGCAACAATCCGTTGTTATCGTAGTAATTAAAAATCGTAAAATTATTGTAGAGGTATTTTGATATTATGGCTTTTATTTTTATTTTATCTATGTAGAATTCTTTTGTTTTTTTTATCAGTGTATAACTATCATTAAAATCGCTGTCATTGTTTAGATCGTAATTGATCTGAGAGTAGAGGATATTATATTCGGTTATTCTGCGGTCTTTTAATTTCCCTGATATTAAATATTTTTCATGGAAGATCAATACTTTTGAATCCTGAAAAAATTCCTTCATCACTCCTTTATATTTTATGTTTATATTGATGGAATAAATGTTTTTTGATGTTTTACTGATCTGATTTATATACGGTTTGAAAGATATTTTGGAATCGGAATATGTTTTTGAAAGAGGATAAAAAAGAAGAAGCAATATTATGAATTTTTTCATAATTCTATGTTTTCCCGAATTTTTTTAACATTAAGGATTCAAGGCTTTTGCGGTTTTTGGAAGGGGTTTCATCGGGATATCCGAGAGCGATCACAGCAGCAAGTTCGTTATCTTTCTCAATTTCCAGAAGAGAATTTACCTCTTCTTTTCTGTTTAATATTTCACCGAGCCAGACAGCTCCTATCCCCAGCGATTCCGAAGCCAGCAGGATATTCTGAATTGATGCTCCAATACTCATCAGGTCTTTATCGCGGTTATAACCTGAAGGTATATTGTAAAAAACAGCTATACACGTGCCGGAATTTTTAATTATTTTACCGTATTTTGTTAGAGAGGATAGTTTTTCTTTTATATGAGCATCTTTAATTACTGAAAATCGCCAGGGCTGATTGTTAAGTCCCGAGGGAGCCCATCTTGCTGCATCCAGGATAGATTCAATTATGCTGTCAGGGATCTCCCTGTTAATATATTTTCTTATTGACCTTCTGTTTAAAATGGTCTTAAAAACTTCATTAGTCTTCATACCGGATCTTCTCCTTAACATATTTCTCTATGGGATATTTCAGGCTGCAAGAACTTTTTGTTTTTTAGTACAATTTACTGTTGATTAATTGAATAGATGTAGTTATAATTAATGCAGCGCAATATTCCATGAATAGATGATCTCTCTTCCGAAACAGTATGCGGGGATTTAAAATAAATATTTTCAAAAAAGTCAGATTTTATTTTTTCCGGATAAATTTTTTTATTGACATGGTTAGCAATCCTAACTATAATGGGTGATCATATAAAGACTATCAATTAATGGAGGTTTACCGGTGAAAAAAATAAGTATTATAATAATTTCGGCTTTGTCGGTCTTTTTCGTTGTTATGGCTTCCGATTATATAAAATCAAGGTCCGGAAACGATGCCTGCATTGAATGTCATGATGCAGAGACTCCGGGCATTGTTAAACAGTACAGATCGAGCAGTCACAGCAAAAATGAAGTAGCATGCTATTCATGCCACGAAGCTGAAAAGAGCGACCCTTCCGGTTTTGAGCATAACGGGTTCAGGGTCACTGCGGTGGTGACTCCCAAGCACTGCGGCAAGTGTCATTCAAAGGAGGTGCAGGAGTTTAAAGACAGTCTCCATGACGAATCGGGATTCTTCTCCCTTTCCGCATATGGAGTGAGAGAGGTTGAAAAAAGGTATAAAAATACCACGCTGGGGAGAACTGCTAATTATAAGACTAATTTCTCAAGGGAGAGCGCAGAAGCGGGCTGTCTGGACTGTCACGGCACTGTGATCAAAGTTGGGAAAAACGGAAAACTGATCAACTGGCCGAATGTAGGCATGGGCAGATTTAATCCGGACGGAAGCGTAGGTTCATGTTCCACTTGTCATACAAGACACAGGTTCAGTCTGGAACAGGCGCGGAAACCTGAAACATGCGGTCAGTGCCATCTGGGGCCCGACCATCCTCAAAGGGAAATATATGAAGAGAGTAAACATGGGAATTTGTTTGCCTCTGACGGCGAAAACTGGAAATGGGACACGCCGGCAGGCAAGTGGGGACCCAAAGATATTGATGCGCCAACCTGCGCGGCATGCCATATGAGCGGTTTCGGCGGCGCTGTTAAGACAACCCATAATGTAAGCGCAAGGCTGAAATGGGAACTTGAGCCGATGTTTTCCTGGACTACCGATAAAGAATATCTTTCGGGAAAGAAAAAATTTCCCATAAAGAGAAGTATTGCCGCAAGATATGAGAAGATCCACGGCCTGAGGAAAGGGGCCATAAAATCCGTTAAAACGGGCCTGCCCAATCCTTTTGCAATAGCTAAAAAGTATGCTCCCGAAGTTTATAAGGCCTATGTAGGCCCGGGGAAATGGTGGTCCCGCGGCAAAACAAGGTTGGATGCTCTCGGAGGTGAAGCTCTCCGATCGTCAAAGGAAAAGAGGGAGGATATGCTTAAAGTATGCACCCAGTGCCACAGCAGAAGCTGGGCAGAAGGAGATCTTGATAAAGCCGATGCTCTGATCGATGTTTATAACGCTGTTGTTCTTGCTATAAAATTAAAATATTACGATCCTATAAAAAGAGAGAAACTTGATAAAGATATTATGTTCAACGGAAAAAGCCAGGTTGACAATCTCTGGCATGAGATATGGCATCACGAAGGAAGGATCTGGAGGATGGGAGCCTTTATGCAGGGTCAGGACTGGCAGCACTGGGAAGGTTCGTATGAAGTTGCCGACGACGGTTCGCATATGGCCGATATGTTGGAAAAATTAAGAGTCAGAAAAGCTGTTAAAAGAAAATTGAGAATCAGATAATAGCTGCTGAGTTGGCACTGAAGAAGGGCTGTAAAACATTTTACAGCCCTTCTTTGCGCTGCAGATTCTGCTGCAAATATTCACTATAAAAAATATCGGCGGGAATGCTTATCTTTGACAAACAAAAATTTTCAGAGTTGAATATATTAATATTATTTTGATGCAGCAAACATAGCGGCAAGTTTTTTCTTTTTTCGGTCAACTTTTCTAAGGTGTGAGTCGATTATTCTGCCGAAATCAAGCTCTTTTTGAATAATAGCAAATCTTTCCGATTCAATAAATCCAAGATCGGTTGTTATCTTTATTCTGCTTGCATTTTCTGCATATTTAACGGCTTTTCTCCAGTAAGGAACAGCCTTCCGGTATAATTTCACGGCTATATCAAGGCTCTCATTTATCTCTTTGGCAAAATCAACATTGTAGAAATGGATCCTTCGTTTGTCATATCTTGACGCTATTTTTAAATAATTCCGCATGATCAGAATATTTATATGCATAAACATCAGATTTCTGTATTTTAAGTATTCTTTTTCAGATTCGATTTTTACAAGAGCTTTTGAGGGATGTCTGAATTTGGATTGTAAAGCTCTCTTTAATCTTTCAATATTTTTCCGAAGTGAATTTTCATTATAATACTGTTTCATCAGATATAGTTCGTAATAATCTTCAAGATAGTGAGGAACGGTTTTATAGTGGAGTCGTACCTTCGGAATATAATCGGAGAATGGCGTGTATTTTTTTTTATTTTTAAAATACTGATACTGATAATCTTCGGAATAAGAACTGAATGGCATTGACAAAATAATGATTATAGTAAAGATTATTTTTTTCATTTGAAAAACATGGTATTGGAATTTCACTGTATTTATTTACTTATCGGTTTTATTATTTTATTAGTATAATAAAAATAACTTGAAATATTAAGAATATAATTGGATATCCCTTAAAGCATTGTTAAATTATAGACATTAGATAGGCAGGATCTTTAGCAAGAAATGTTTTTATGCTGAAATGTTCAAATTTTGATCATGCCATGGCGGGTACTATTGGATTTCAGAAACAATACAAATTCAGAATCGATAAAAAACAGTGATCCCGAAGAATTCAGGGAAGATCTGTTATATCAAAAATATCTCCGGTCAAAGATGGACTACTATCGTCATGTTTTAAGAAAGCATGATGAAGAGATGCTCAAAAGAATTGGGAAAATACCGGATAGTTGGGAGGACTATGATAGACAAAAGTTTGATTCCCCGGCTGAAATAACGGAAAATACGAAAAAGAGACTTTCGGATATAAAAAACTTTAAATCGTGGGAATTACGATTCGAAAGCCTCTTTGTTTACTACTTCACAACAATAGAACATATCTTTATCTCATGTCTCAATTTCAGACCTATTCCCGATGAAAAAATTGACGAAGCTATTGATTCGGCAGAAAGCCTGATACTGGAGATCGGAGGCAATATTATGAATTTTAAACACCTCCTGTTAAGCCTTGCTAAAAGATCCGTAAGCGATTTTTATTATCTTATGATAACATATTTTAAATTTTATAAAAATATAAACATGGATTTTGAAAATAATTTCAAAGAATTCTGTACCGATGTAATTGATATATTAAAAGAGTATAAAAAAGTTAAAGCCGAAGTGGAAGGATATATAAAGCTGAAAGCCTTTATAGACGGATTCTTTTCAAAATCGTCTAACGTGACAGGTTTGAGGCTGAACGAGTTCTCACTTAAAGAGTACATGGAAAAAGAGAGTCAAGATGGCCTGTTAAATGCAGAGAAACTGAAAAGGATCGCCTTTGCCGGATACAGATTTAAAAACAGGGTGAAAAAAAATCTGAAGTTTATTAAATACTACTATAATGAGAAAGACGGAAAGCTTTTCAGATATAGTTTTATTGTTGATTCATTAAAGAATAAACTGAGAGAGAAAAAGATCACTGTTGCAGTGTTTGACGGTATGAAAAATATTCGCGGGTCTTTTCTGGAAGTAAAAGAATTTATTGACAATAAGAGATTGGAGGAAGGAGGCCCGCCTCTGTTTAACTATTCAATGATGCTTGAGTTTGTTTACAAATGCTGTAAGATCATCGAATTCAGGTACCTCAGAGAACAGAAACATGAGGAACTGCAAAATCTTCGCAATGATATGTTATACTATGTTGAAAATGAAATGATCCATCTTCACGCGTCGGGATAAATTTCTGATAAGTTTATTCGTTAAAGAAGAGCCCAAGGTATCTGTTAAGCGAAAGAGCGTATTCAAGTTTGATCTTAGTCTCGATTGTCCATGTGGATCCGGGATAAACAACAAGGGTTTTCTTAAATATCCGAATAGATTTTATTATATTTGACGATGTATGATGCTTATTGAAATGCCCCCTGTTGTGCCTGCTGTAAAATATCTCTTTACCGGCCTCGTGCAGGGCTTCATCTCCGAATCTGTACATTCTATATGCGTCAACATCGACCTGATTGCTGTATGAGTCGATAATATTAAGGCATTCCGAGGCTTTGTAGAAGTTAAATATCATCTCTTTGAATATAATGAAATGTTCAAGTAATTCCTTATCCTCTGTTTCGGCAAGAAGTCTGTTAATGGAATGAAAGACTCTTCTGAGATTAAAAACAATTCTGTTGAAAATTCCCATGTTGACCGGTTTTTCTCTTATATGAAAGTTGTATAAATTATATTGAAAAAATCTGTAGAGAGAATCCTTTGCCGATTCCCTGAGTTTAATGAATTTTTTGATCAGAAGATCGTCATAATTTTGTTCTTTATAATAATTATAGGGCCCGCTTTTTTTTCTTCTCTTCTGAACGGATGCGGGTTTGCCGGTTTTTTCCGCTTTATTTTCTTTGGGGATACTGTTTTCTTCTTGAAATCTGAAGCTCATTATGCTGGCATAGGCAATGTTCAGATCTTTCATTGCATTATTTGCCCATTCAATTCGGTTTCGGTTTTTGTCAGGATGATATTTAACGGCTAATTTTTTATAGGATCTGGATATATCTTCATTGGTGGATGTTTCGGACACATTCAATATTTTATAACATTTGCTGATATCCATAGGAAAAAAGAATTTTTTTTATATAAAATATCAAGTAATAAATTAAATATCTTGACACATAAACTCTTGTATGCTAATATTATGTATAGATATTGACGATTCCCTATAAACATATCAGATCGGAGCAAAAAGTATGACCAAAAAGAAGAGGCTTACGGAAAAACAGGAGAATATATACGAATATATCAAGGACAGAATAAACACAACGGGATATCCCCCTACTGTAAGAGAGATCGGAGACAGGTTTAACATTACAGTAAAGGGCGCCTATGATCATGTAAAGGCTATTGAAAAAAAAGGATTTATAAAAACTGAAAAAAATAAATCCAGAGCAATTAATATAGTTGAAGAGGAATGCGATTCAATTGACGCAGTAAATATTCCCCTGGTGGGAAGGATCGCCGCGGGCGCTCCCATTATTGCGGATGAAAATATTGAAGAATATCTCAGCTTTCCAAAGAGTATGTTTGGCAGCGGAACATTTTTTGCTCTGCATGTGAAAGGCGATTCAATGGCAGAGGGCGGAATATTTGACGGCGATATAGCAATTATTAAGAAACAGGAATCGGCAAATAATGGCGAAATTGTTGCCGCATTAATTGAAGAGGAAGCAACGCTTAAGAGATTTAAAAAAGCGGGCAACAAGGTGCACCTGATCCCTGAGAACGATGCCTATGAACCCATTATTACCGACAATGTTACTATTCTTGGAAAACTTTCCGGAGTATTCAGGAAGTATTAGCGCATTGACAGCATGATCACAGATCAATCCTTGTGACAGTGTCTCTGTTAATACTCTCTATTGTTTGTGATCCCGTTAGGATCATCGATTTTTTCAGCTCTTCTCTGATCTTGTTAAGATAAAAGGCCGTTCCCTCGGCTCCCTTACCCACAGCGGAGATGGCTATGGGCCTGCCGATAAGAACAAAATCCGCTCCAACCGCAAGCGCTTTTACAATATCAACACCGTTTCTGAAACCGCCGTCAACCATTATTGTTATGCGGTTTTTGACTTTATCCGCAATTTCTTCCAGTACGTCCATTGCTCCCGGCATCTCATCCAGCACTCTGCCGCCATGATTTGAAACGATTATTCCGTAAACGCCCGCATCAGCAGCCATCAGGGCGTCATGGGGGCTCATTATTCCTTTCAGAATTACAGGGAGCTTGGTAGATGAAATGATCTTCTTAAGATCTTTAATATTTTTAGGCCCCACGGGCTGGTTTTTTAAAGCCATGGTTTTTAATACTGCAGCGTCTATATCTATCCCAACTGCGATCGCTCCGGCCTTTTCAGCCGCTTTTATTCTTTTAATAATTTCGTTGTTATTGCTTCTTGGCTTGAAAACCGGAACGCCTCTTCCTTTGAATCTGGAAAGAGCCTTCAGCCCGATCTTATATTTTTCCGGAGACGCGCCGTCTCCCACAAAAGCAATTGTGCCCGCATCAATACATCCTTTTACAACTTCCATGTTGTAATCCAGCTCGTCAATGGCTCCGCCCATGTTTGTAACGGTTCCTGTTATTGGAGCGGCCATTACCGGAAGCGATAGATTTATTCCGAGAAAATTAGAACCTGTTTCCGGTTCGGTTACCTCGTGTATAAGTTTGGTATTGATCTTATATCTTTTTAAAGATTCAATATTTCTTCTGAATGAAGCGCCGGTTCCTGCTGCGCCCATACCGGGGATCCCGGTGGGACAGTCTTTGCCGTCGCAATTTTTGCACACATAACAGATCTTTTTAAATTTTTCTCTTGCAGCAATACTTATTGCTTCCATAGAAAGAACAGGTTCTTCAACAATTTCAATTTCTAAAACTCTGAGGCATTTTTCAATGGTCTCTTCAGCCTGTTTAAGCGTTTTGCCAACTGCAATTATATGTCCCGCTTTATCCACATTCGATTTTGGGAAGGTAACTTTATCTCCCGGTTTTACATTTAAAAAGATCTCTTCAATTCCGGGTATTTTAAGAGCGTCCTCCAGTCCGTTGATCTTATTTACAATCCCCGGTTTAGGGATAATAGCTCTTTCTATGGCAACCCTGTTCATCACAGGTTCAAGGTTGCCCGGTTCCTGTCCTGAAGCAACTTCAATTACTGCTTTCATAAGATCCACTCCTGTTGAAAGAGGATATGTATATGCGGACATAAATCCGCCCGAGAGCCTTGCGGCAATTTCGCCCACCATGGCCCCGTCTTTTGTGATTTTGATATCGCCCTTGGCTGCTCCGATATTTATTCCCAGAGCTTTAATGCCCATTTCCATTATTTCCGCTGCGGTCCGAATAATTTTTTTCGGCAGGGTGGAGGGCATATTGTGCCCGGTCTCTATAAAGTAGGGAGGATGTTCAATTATTCGGTCGGCAATACCTGTTATTGTTATTTCATTATTGTAAATGATGGCATCAATGGACAGTTCCGGGCCTTCCATATATTCCTCTATTATAAGCTCCCCGCTTGGGGATGCGCTTTTTGAAAAGTGAAATGCATCGGAAATCTGATTGAAATTATCAATTCTTATTACTCCTCTTGCGCCCATATTATCCGAAGGCTTAATGACCAGAGGGAATTTTAATATTTTACACGCTTTCTTCGCGTCCGAAAGAGACCATACCGGCAGAAAATCGGGACATGGGACTCCATGTTCTTTGAGGCGCATTCTCATTTTGATCTTATTTGTGGCAGCTTCGGCGTCTTCGAATTTTATTCCCGGAAGGTTTAATGCGTTTGCAACAGCGGCAACTGTCATGGAGGCATCGGTTCCCACAGTAATAACAGCGCTGATAGGCGTAATTTCATTCTGAGATCTGGCCACCCTCACGGACCCCTCAATATCCTTTGTGCTCATGATTATAGGAATATCCGCATCCTTCATCCCCACAGAGTCGGGATTATAATCGGTAACAATTACCTGATAGCCCATTTTTTTTGCGGTCAGAATTACGGGCAGCTGCAGAATGCCTCCCCCGATAGCCATTATAGTTTTTTTCAAAAAAGTCTCCGCCCAACAGTTTTATTATCTATGTAATTATGTCTCATAATCATAGGTAAATGTATCATTTAAGTCAATAAAAATTTTATGTATAGATAATAAAAAATAGATAAAATTTTTATGATATAGAGAATTGAATTAAATTTGCTGTCTTTCAAAAACGTACTCAGTAATACTGCAGTTCATTACACTCTGTGTAGCGTTCATTACATGGAAGCTTGATAAATTTTGACAAATGTGTTATTGTCTTAAAGATGTCTGAAATTATCATGCCTTGAAAACAGAAGCGGGAATATCAAATGCGTTTAAAAGTCGAATTCTTAACTGAAAAAAAAGTTAACCTTCCGGTGGGATATAATGAATATATTCAGGGACTTATCTATGATCATTTGAAACCGGAAGATTCAGAGTGGCTTCATGAACAGGGCTTTCTCCATGAAAACAGAGCATTTAAGCTCTTTACGTTCTCGTCAATTCTGGAAAGGGGCAGATATGATAAAAAAAATAAAACCTTTGAATATCCCGGGCAGGTGAGCCTTTTAATATCTTCCCCTGTGGAATGGATACTGAAGCAGCTTGCTGAAAACTTGATTTCCGGCGAATTTGTAATGCTTGGCAATAACAGGCTGACTGTAAGTTCAATTAACATATTGAAACCGAGAGCTATTGCGGAGAATTCTGTTAAGGTGAAAGCTGTCACACCGATTGAAGTTCATTCAACATTTACACTGGAAAACGGGAAAAAGCGAACCCACTATTATACGCCCTTTGATAAAGATTTCAGCGAGCTTGTCAATGCCAATTTAAAAAAGAAGTGGAAGGCCTTTTACAAAGAGGAGTGTCAATATAATATCAGTATGGAGCCCTTATTTAGGGGCAGCAGAAACGAGAAGATAAGATACTTTGGAGGAGGCGAGAATAAAACCCTGATAAAGGGGTGGATGGGATATTTTAAACTGGAAGGGGAACCGGATATTTTGAACTTTGCCGTTGATGCGGGTCTGGGCTCCAGAAATTCCCAGGGGTTCGGCATGGTGGAGGTTGTGGGGTGAGCAGTATATTATTAAAATAAAAAAGGGGCGCTTTACATTTATATTATCTATTGTTGTATTACAGAATAATAAACACATGCGGACAATATGGGTACTGTAACAATATCATCAAAATATCAGATCGTTATTTCTAAAGAGATAAGAACAAAGTTGAACATTAAGGCAGGTCAAAAATTGCAGGTGATTCAAATTGGAGAACGAATTGAACTTATTCCAGTTAAACCTATAAATGAATATAGAGGTTTTGTAACCGGTATAGATACAACTCTTGAAAGAGAAAAAGACAGAGTG
>JAJRXZ010000073.1 GCA_024276015.1 Spirochaetota bacterium
CAGGGCTCAAAAGAATATATCATATAAAAATAAAGAAATAAATATTTTAGAGAAATTTAAAATACTCTGCAACCGGTTAATTATCAGGACCTTTGATTTTTACGGAGAATGGCCCGGTTTAGTTAACAAAAAGGTTAAACTAAAGAGTGAGAATATATCTCAAATGTGGGACAATATATTTTCCTGATCATAAATTCTTGACATTAAACAGCAATTTATATTTTGTGAGTTAAAATTTATTTACCTGAATTAACTATAAAAATATAGAGATGTCAATATTCAGCATAATTGCTATTCTAATAACATTAACCGCTTTTTTCAGTTATATTAATCACAGGTTTATAAAATTGCCGGGATCAATCGGGTTGATGCTCATGTCCCTCACTGTTTCACTGGCATTTATTATTTTAAAATATTTTAACATTCCTTTTGTCGGCGAAATTGGAAACTTTGTGAGGAATATACCTTTTCAGAAGGTGTTACTGGAAGGGATCCTGGGTTTTCTCCTTTTCGCCGGCGCTCTTCATGTCAATATCAATGATCTTCTGGACAATAAAATAGAAATAGGTATATTTGCCACTTTTGGGGTTTTGCTTTCGACTGCTCTTGTGGGATATTTTATCTTTGCCTTATCCCATATCCTTGGCTTGTGACTTAGCTTAATATATTGTTTTCTTTTTGGAGCTTTGATCTCGCCCACGGACCCTATTGCGGTTCTGGGAATTCTGAAAAAAGCCAGAGCGCCAAAGGATCTTGAAATAAAAATTACCGGAGAGTCGCTTTTTAACGATGGAATAAGTGTTGTTGTTTATATGGTGATCTATGAATTCATAAAATCAGCAAAGAGCAGCGGCATTTCGCCCGGAGCCGGTTATGTTTTCAAAATATTTATGTTTGAAGCCGTAGGAGGGATCCTGTTCGGATTTCTTATAGGTTATATGGGATATATCTTTTTGAAGAGCATTGATTATTATGAAGTGGAAATACTTGTAACTCTTGCTGTTGTTGCCGGAGGGTACGCTTTGGCACAGGCCTTGCATATTTCAGGCCCTCTTGCCATGGTTATTGCGGGGCTTCTCATAGGCAACAGAGGAAGAAAATTTGCAATGTCGGATGTAACGAGGGAACATCTTGATACATTCTGGCGGCTCATTGATGAGATACTGAATGCCCTTCTCTTTGTCCTTATCGGCCTTGAGGTTATGGTGCTGACTCTTAAAGGCATACATATTATTGCGGGTCTTATTGCCATACCTCTTGTTTTGCTGGCGAGGTTTATCAGTGTGGGATTCCCGGTGGGGATATTGAGAAAATGGAGAGATTATGCGCCTCGTGCAGTGTTAATAATCACATGGGGCGGATTAAGGGGCGGAATTTCTGTTGCTTTGGCCCTTTCCATAACAGGCAATATTCTCAGCTCCCAGTGGGCCCGTGAAACCATATTAACAATGACATATATTGTTGTGGCCTTCTCAATTCTTGTACAGGGAATGACAATAAAAAAACTTATAACCTCAGGTAGTTGATGCTTCTGCAGGAGTTTATGGGTTACTTTTGTTTTACAGGAAATTTTTTAATGCCATTGTATTCTTTTTCTATATACTCTGCTTTTTTTTCTAATTCTTCCGCTTTTTCAGCGTTGCCTGTATAATCGTAAATACGCGACAGCATATAGTAAGTTTCAAGGTTTTTGGGGTTCAGTTTTACTGCAGTTTCAAGGTTCTTTATGGCTTTATCAATATAATATTTGCGTTTACCTGAAAATTTTTTATTAAAGTAGATATGTGCAAGATATAGATATACTTTTTCATAGTCGGGTTTAATGAACTTTAATTTTTCAAGATAATAAGCAGCCTTGGGATAGTTATTTAATTCTCTGTATATATTTGAAATTTTGAAATATACATCCGGTGATGCGGGATTGATCTTGATCACTTTCTGATACAGAGAAACTGCTTTTTTAAGATTCCCTCTGTTTCTTTCCTTTTCTGCAAGATCAAAAAATTCTTCTGATTTTATTCTGCCTTTTATATAGCTGATTTGAAAATATTTTTCGGCATTTTTTTTATCATTCATCTTGATATAAAATCTCGAAATATTCAGGTTCGCAAAGATATGCCCGGGTTTTAATTTTAATGTTTCTCTGTAGTGCATGAAAGCCGGATCATTTTCTGAAAAGTATTCGTAAAGCGTGCCTATCTTATAATGGATTTCCGGTTGGTTATTATTGATTTTAAGAGACAAATTAAAATATTCCATTGCTTTCCGCCTGTTTTTTTTCAACAGATAAATTTCCGCAAGAATATTTGCAGCCTGATAAAGTTGAGGGTCTCTATCGAGCGCTTTGATCATGTTCAGGTGGGAATAATCTAACATCTCATGTTTAAACTGGAGGAGGCCTTTTCTGTAATAATGATCGGCTTTTCTGAAATATTCGGATTTTTGCGCATAGACATAATTATTGTAAATATTAAAAAGAAATATGTTGAATATTAGAATAAATAACAAATTATGTATTGACATATTTGACAGCTATAATACAAGTGTACCGTTTTTAAGTGGTCAGGTAGCTCAGTCGGTAGAGCAGAGGACTGAAAATCCTCGTGTCGGCGGTTCGATTCCGTCCCTGACCACATAAGTTTTTTAATAAGCCTTCAAACCATCAGAGTCCGGGATATAATTCTTAAATTTTCTGACATTAATATTTTTAGAAGCGACGATCTGAAACTGACGAATAGTAACTGTGAACCACAGTTTTAAATCCCTCATGAACCGCCGTAACCCAGCGTAACTTTATCGCCGTCAACAATGACCGGTACTATACGCTGTCCCTTTGAGAGTTTCAGCATTTCATCCAGTTTAGAATGCTCCTTTTTTACGTTTATATATTCCGCTCTGGAACCGTATGCCCTCCTGGCATCTTCCGTATAGGGTCATCCGTTTTTTCCGTAGATTAAAATTTGATGGGACATGTTTTACTCCTATAAATTATTTTGATAATATAACCCTGAACTGAAATCATGTATACCTTTAACATCTTGACAAATTATAATGCAAGCATAATTTTGCATTTAAAAAGATGCCGGAGCAGACCGAGATGATAGACCCAAAACTGATTCGAGAAGATATTGAAGGATTAAAGAAACTTTTGATCAGAAGAAATATGGAAGGTGTCATTGATATTGAATACTTTAAAAAAATTTCGGATGAGAGAAGAAAACTGAAATCCGGATCGGATGAATTGAGGGGGAAGAGAAATAAAATTTCAAAAGAGATCGGCAGAAAGAAATCGAAAGGCGAAAATGCCGATGAATTGATGAGTGAGGTTCAGAAAATATCGGAAAGTATAAAAGAGTTGGATCACAAAATAAACCTTCTTGACGAGAAGTATAGAGAGCTTCACCTTTCCATGCCCAATATTCTTGATGCCGCTGTTCCTGATGGGAAGGATGAAAATGATAATGTTGAAGTGAGAGTATGGGGCGAGAAGCGTAAATTCTCCTTTGAGCCGAAACCTCATTATGAGATAGGCACCGAGTCGGGGATTCTTGACTTTGAAAGGGGAGTTAAAATATCAGGCTCCAGATTCTATGTTTATAGGGGGCTTGCTGCCAGACTTGAAAGGGCATTGATAAATTTTATGCTGGATCTTCATACGGGGGAGCATGGATATACGGAAGTATTCGGGCCCTTTATTGTAAATGACGAAAGCATGACTGCAACGGGACAGTTCCCCAAATTTAAGGATGAGTATTACAGAATGGAAAGGGACGGCCTGTCGCTTATTCCAACTGCCGAAGTAACACTGACAAATCTGTACAGGGATGAAATTCTGGATGGAGACGATCTGCCTATAAATGTAACAATGCAGTCTGCATGTTTCAGAAGAGAAGCCGGAGCAGCGGGAAAGGATACCAGAGGACTTGTAAGAGTTCATCAGTTCCAGAAAGTGGAACTGGTTAAGTTTGTGACTCCGGAGTCTTCATTTGACGAGCTTGAAAAACTCTTGTCTCATGCGGAGGAAGTCCTTAAACGTCTTGATCTTCACTACAGAGTAGTGCTCCTTTCCAGCGGTGATACTTCTGCATCTTCGGCAAAAACATATGATATTGAAGTATGGATGCCGGGCCTGAACCGTTATCTTGAGATATCTTCATGTTCGAATTTTGTCGATTATCAGGCCAGAAGGGCAAGGATCAGGTACAGAAAAGCCAAAGGTGAGAAACCTGCATATCTCCATACACTGAACGGGTCCGGGCTTGCTGCCGGAAGAACACTTGCTGCCGTAATGGAAAATTATCAGAATGAAGACGGGTCGATAACAATTCCCTCTGTGCTTAGATCCTACATGAGATATGCCGATCGTCATTGAAAGTTTCCATATTAAATGGTTCGCAAAATTCTTAATTTTAAGTGAATCTGAGTAAAAGGTCCTTTGTGAATTAATGATTGATATAGCATTACAAGATCCGGACTGGATTTTAATTAGGCAGGTTCTTTCTCTTTCCCTGTTAAAAAACAGAAGCGTAAGAATTATCGGGGGCGGCAGATTTATACGTGAAAATATTGCATATAAACCCGTAATTGATGATTTTATTAATATCTTTCAAAAATTTAAAGCCGGTGAAATTATAATTGATGAAGAGTGCATAACCTGTAATTCCCAATGGCCCGGCTTCGGGATCTTCAATATTGAATCGGGCAAATACTCGTCAATTACTGAGATCATTCTTCTGTTGCTGCCTCTTTTACTCAGTTACGATTTCAGATCTGTTCTGAATATCCGGGGAGTTACAAATTCTCCTCTCTCATATACAGGTTCTTTTCTCAGTGAGACTTTTTTTTCAATTCTTGAAGGAGCGGGCCTCTTTGCCGGCTATGTTTTGAAGAGGTACGGTTTTTACGGGTCCGGAGGAGGCGAGGTTGAAGTGAGAGTTTATCCTGCCGAACCGGCAGTTGCCGAGAATATTTTTGCAAATGATCAATTAAGTATTTCAGGGGCAAGAATTATTATCTCCGGCCTGAGTCCGGCCGTTGCAAAGAGGCAAAGAGATCTTTTATCGGAAAAACTTCATATTGACGAAAAAAAGATATGCACTATTGAGGTTCTCGATTCCGACGGTATGGGAAATTCGGTGCAGATCTTCATTGAGTCAGGAGAAAAGATCAATCTTTTCCCGCTGAGGTTCGTCCTTTATAGAGAGATGGCCGCATACAACTGCGCAGGAGATCTGATCTTTGATGAAAATGAAAATTTTAAATTGTTGGAAGAACTTGCAAAAGAAACCGACAGGCTGATCAACCGTTTATCCATACCCGAATATATTTTGAGGGAGTATCTGATATATCTGTTTTTAACCGGGAATGAAGTCCTTTTTAACACAGACACTGAAAGATTGAGAGCAACTCTTAGTATATTGAGACCCTTTTTTCAATGAAATGCGCCTTTTGGAAAAGACGCTGTATCCTCTCTGTAATGTCTCCGGTCTGAAAATTTACAAAAATACAAATCTGTTTGATATAAATATTGACAGATTATACGGAATCTGTTACCGGTTCTTTATTGTCAGGATAAACTGATTTTATGTGTCACTCTTACTGAACATTAAATCATTTTACCATTAAGGGAGCGTGATTTTATGAAGAGTGATAATTCCAACCCATGTCTTAGCTGCGGCGCCTGTTGTGCCCTTTACAGGGTAACTTTTCTCAGCTCCAATAGAAATCCTTCACAGCATGAGAATATCCCGCCTCAAATGTTGATCAAAGCTCCTTCAGGTTGTACGGCTATGAAAGGCACTTATAGCGCGCATCCCAGATGTGCAGCGCTTGAGGGGATTATAGGCATATCCGTAAAATGTCTTATATATTTTAAAAGACCTCCTCCATGCAGGGATTTTAAAATATCCTGGGAGGACGGAATTGAAAATGAGAGATGCGATAATGCCAGAGATTTCTGGAAATTATCTCCTCTGACCTCTTCTCTTTAATAGTAAAACCATATAACAAGTGCATAGTATAATTAGAGCTTTTTCTAGAAGTCTTAAGTAATATTCCCTATACAAGATAGCATTAAGTATGGGATATTACTCGTTATGTGACTGTTAGAAACGGCAGTTTTAAATTCATATATTCAGCTGAATGATTGGAACGGACTCGTTTTATAAAAATATTTAAATTTTTTTGTTACATTAAAAATTAACTTGACTATCTAAATTGAGTATTTTTATTTTTGGGAAAAATTTCAGGAGGTTTTTATGAAAACAAAAATTAATAATATTTTCTTTTCAGTGTTGTTTTTACTTGTGTCAGGTTGTACATCGTATAATATAAAATATCCCGATAACCTGAAAAAAACTACAATTAATGCATCGTTATATATTCCAGCTTTACCAGCCAATCAAACAATGCAATACCCTGGAGGGCTTGCTTCTGCATTTTATGCAGGAACTTTTGAAAATACCATTAATACATCTTATAGTCAGGTTGACCTTAAAAAAATGTTTATAACTGAATTTTCAAAAGTACCGGCTGAAAAGCAAAAACTGGTGAAATTGGTTATAGATGAAAATGTACAAAAAATATCTATTCCGTCCGGGACTCCCTCAGCTGAAGAATTAAAGAAGAATCCATATTTATCTAAATACCAATTTGATAAAGTAAGAGATAAAATTAATACACCGTATTTATTCGAATTAAAAGTTTTGCAGTGGGGACACAATGGAAAAAAAGCAGCATCACAGATTAAATATAATGCAGCTCTATATGATTGTAAAACAGGTGATGTAATATGGGCGAAACATAATACGACAATGGAGACCACATCTCTATTATCCAATAATGTTAGCTTTAATAAAGAAAAAGCAACTGAATATTTGCATGTAACTGTAAAGAAAATTGTAGAAGAATGTATAGAAAGTATTAATAAAAAATAATAATGGTGCGATTATTATAAACGAAATCATTTTGAATAAATATCAAATCTTACTATTATATTATTCAACTTGATATAGGAAATTACAATATTGAAAAGTGGAAGAAGCGTATAACATGCGTATTGTATAAACAGTAATATACTGAAGTGTACCAAATAAAAGTAGATTATAGTAATAATCTACTTTTATTTTTATATATAGAAAATCAAGATAAATGGTCCTTAATATTCGGCACAAAAGGATGTAACAGTATGATATTGGTATTTTAGTATTCTGGTGTGCACCTTTTATGATTTACTTTTACTATGTTCAATTATTTTAATTTCATCAATTTTCTGATTTCGAAAAATTATTTTTTTTATTGTCTCAATTTTGTTGAGCAAAGATTTCAATTTTCTTTTTGTCCTTTTATCCTGCTTTTCCCCTTCTTCGCTTTTAAGAGAATTTATCAAATCAGGGATAGAAACTGTCTGTATTATTCTTTTCTTTTTCCAGTGACGGTTTCTGTTGACAGTAGTTATTGGTAAGAGTTTGAACCGGCTTTTTAAACTGTTTTTATTTTCAGTAAGAATTAAAGTTACAATAACAGAATCCCGTGTGCTGATTGAAATTCTGTTTTTTCCCGATCTTATAATACTGCCCTGATTTGATATAAAATTGCCGAGGCTGTAAAAAATATAGCATTCTCTTTTATCTTTTGAGATGATTTTTTCTGCTTTCTGGAGTATATGGGGGTGGTGGCGTATAATTAAATCCACTCCGGAATTTATATATTCCTTGAGAAGCCTAATGTCTTTTTTTAAAGGAACCGGTGAATATTCTTTTCCCGAATGAACGATCATTATCAGATAGCGGCACTTCTTTTTAATGCTGACAATATCTTGTATTACATTTTTTTTATTATATAACCTGTTTATGTAAAAACCCTTCTGTTTTTTTGGAACCTTATAGTTTAAGTAGCCGGAATATGCAATAAATCCTATTTTAATGCCGTCTATATTTTTTATAAGTCCTGATCTTGCCGAAGATTCATCTGAGTTCACACCGATAAAATCCATATTGTATTTGTTCAAATAATGCAGGGTATTTTTTATTCCTTTAATTCCCTGGTCAAGAATATGGTTATTGGCAATGGATACCATGGTAAAACCCGATTTTTTTAGTGCAGGTATTACATCGGGATAGCAATTAAATATCCACGGGACGCTCTTAAAAGGCGGTGACACAGGAAATTCCATGTTGCCAACGGTTATATGAGATGCGGAGAGGTGTTTCTTTATCCTGCTGAAAAGAAAGTCGTACCCTTTATTGTTAATAGATCTTTTATCCGGGGATAGAATATTATTATCTCTGGCAGACCTTCTTACAGGCAGATGCATTATAATATCTCCTGTGAAAGAGATTTTGATTTGCTTTTTCCGGCTTTTCGGAGCAGAATAGCATTGTATGTTTAATATAAAAATCAGTATAAATATAATGTATTTTTTTACCTGCATTCTACTTTATGATTGATTTAAGATTTATATAGACAGAAATTGTAATCTCTATATGTCAAGAAATTTAATTGTTGCATAAATTTAACACTGGTTTATTTCATCAATTAATTCTAATTGCAGAAGGATATTAATATGCTGAGAATAGTTATTGTTCCTTTTATCCTTTCACTTGTTTCATGCGTGAGTATAACAAAGAAAGAATACATGGAAGAAATAGATAAATTAAGATCGGAAAATTATATAATAAGAAAACGTTTGATCCTTATTGAAAGAAGAAACAGTATTCTTGAAGAGGAGAATATAATACAAAAAAAAGATATAAAGGAAAAGGAAGCCAGGATCGAAAATCTTGATTCTGAGATCAATTCATTGAGGAATAAATATAAGAACGATATAAATCTGTGGACAAAAAAATATGAAAATCTCCATAGAAAGAATACCATCCTTGAGAGAAGGAGCAGTGAAAAGATCAGGGAACTGACTGAATTGAACAAAAATCTGGAACTTACTTTCGGCAACAAAATTAAAGAATTAAATCAGATCATAAGGGATAAGGAGCTTGCCTTTGCGGCAGAACTGGAGAAAATCAAAAGAGAGGGCGCCCGGAGAGAGTTTGATCTGTCTAAGAAAATTGAAGAATTAAAGAAAGTCATTAATCTCAATGAAGAAAAGATATTGTCCCTTGATGTTGCTCTGAAAGAATTGAAAAGTAAATATGAGAAAGCGCTGGCTGCGATCGAAATTAATAAAACCGATATTAAGAAGAGGGATTCCCTGATCAGCGCAAAGAATAATATTATTAAGGGATTGATCCTCTCTTTTGATAATCTGAAAGATAAAATTGACAAGTTAAAACTTATAATTAAAAGAAAAGACAGCATTATATCCGAACTAAAGAAGGAAAGAGACAGGTTGAAGATCAAAGCATTAAATAAAAAGGCAGTGAAAAAAACAGGGAAAAAGGAAAAAGAGATCAAGTTAAAAGAGAAAAAACCTGCAGTTAAAAACAGCAAAAAATCGGGAAAACCGGCAAAAATAATAAAAGAAGATCAAACAAAAGATAAAAAGCCGAAAAAATAATAATGATCAAGATCAGGCTTATTACATTTATCCTATTTTTTTCAGTTTCAGCTCTTTATGGCAGAGATAATTTAAGGATCATCATTACTTCAAATTTAATGGGAGGTTTTTCTCCTTCAATAGAAAAACAGGAAGAGAAAGATACCCTTGTGGCTATTGGCCGGTCTATCATTAATGAAAAGAAAAAGAGCAATGCCGTTTATATAGATGTCGGAAACGCCTTCTATCCGGGAGTGATCGCAAAATACAGTTTCGGCTCTGCCGTTATGGATTATTTTAATTCCATAGGCTGCGCTGCAACAGTTGTATCGTCGCTTGATATAAGGCTTGGAATTAATACTCTTGAGTTCCTCCGGAAGAGAAAAGGCACAAAGCTGCTTTCTGCGAATCTTCAGAGAAATGGGAAAAGTATTTTTAAGCCTTTTTATATTTTAAACCGCGGGAAAAAAAAGATAGCCCTGGTTGCTTTTACGTCAAGAAACATACTTATCGATATCGCAGAAAAAAATGTATACGGTGTTGAACTGGGAGATGAAGATCAGATCCTTGAAAGAACAATAAGGGAATTAAAGGATAGAGATGTTTCCAATATAATTCTTCTCTCCGGTTTGAACGATGATATTAATCTGGAGCTTTTGAAGAAGTATAAAGATATTGATCTTATAATAAGCGGAGGGGACAACAGGAGGGGGCTTTTTAATAAGAATATAGAAAGAATTGATATGCCCCGCAGACGAAGCCTTATCAGCGCATTTGACGGCGCAGGTTATTATTTGCTGGATATCAATATATATAACAATGGAATTGAAGTTAAAGATTACAGATTCCATGGTGCGGAATACGGAAAAATAAGGGAGCAGAAGTATCGGGAATTTTTAAGCAGACTGGGGAGATGGAAAAAACATTTCAGAAAGGAAACCGATAAAGTGATTCTTAAAGGCAGCGGCAAAGAGTTCCAATTTGATGATAGTAAGTTATCAAATCTTCTGAGAGACAAATACAATGCCGAAGTTGCTGTCGTAATGAAAAGATCTATTAATCCTGTTAAAACTTCAGGTGATATGAGGATAAGGGATATTATATTTTCCGTTACTGATAATTATCCTGTTTTTATTTATACTTTGTCGGGCCGTCAACTGAGGATAATTAATGACAGATTGAAAAATGCTATTTTTTCAGGATTGCAAAGAGGGACAATCCAGGGTTATGCGATTGATTTGGGAAGGAATTATAAAATAGTTTCAACACAGACGGCTTTTGAAATAATTGAGAGAGAACTTGGGAATCCGGTTAAATATAAAAACACATGGGAGAATATTGATGAAATAATTATCAGCGATCTTCAAAAAGGCAAAATTCTGTTAAAGGACAATTACAATTATCTGGACAGGAGGTTCAGGTATACTTTTGATATTTTCCTGTCAAATTTTTTTGAGAGTATTAAGATAAGCAATAGAGATAATATTGATATTCCGCCTGGAAAGAGCGACATTTCCTACAAAAGATGGGGTATTGAAGACAGAGTGGATTTTACTTTTTACAACAGATATCATAAATTCGTTATTACTCCATATATATTTTTTGTACGGGAAGAGGATGATTTCCCCCAGAATCTCTTAAGAGGAACTCTGCTTTATAATCTGAATTTTGACTACATAGTAAAAATATACCATAAGTCGCAGGTTGATTCGGTTGTTATGGATGTTGACGGTTTAAGGCCTGCAATAGTAAGGGAAACAATAGGCGGAGATATTGAAGAATCGGATATATCAGGGAAGATAGGGATAGGTTTTGAGAAACAGGTTCACGACCCTTCGGAAGCGGCCATATACGGTGTTGAGACAATTCTGAAGCTGCAATACGATTTATTTGATAATTTAACTTATACATTCAGTCTTGATTCTTTTTTGTCCTTCAGTTTTGTCAATAAAGTACCTGAAAATATGGGACATATAAGGACCGAAATTGAGAATGAACTCTCCTTCAGGATCAGCAGCAATCTCGATTTTTCAATTAAACATAAATGGTTTAACTATTATTTAATGGAAAGTAAACAGAGATATTCAAATTCAAGAATTATTACTTCCCTTGATCTGAAAACGGATTTTAAGATATACTGATTCAGCTGCACTTTTGATCGGCTTGTTCGATTGCGTGCATTTCATCGTCAAGTTTTTTCTTAATTATGTCGTGATTTGCAGTTAATTCTTCAAGCTCTTTATAGAGAAGATCAATATGGGATCTCATCAGATGTATTGATTTTGAAAGTTCCGTTATTTTTACGCTGTCACCGGAAGCTGATGCTTCAATCATATTCGTATTCATTGAGCTGAGCTCCGATTCTTTGGATTCGATCAGATCTTCAATTGAAGATATTTTTTCTTCAAGGGGTTTCAGTTCTTTTGAGCGCCTGGAAATAATTTCCGCTTTTAATTTTCTTCTGTTTTTTTTGTTTAAGGCCGCCTGCGGTTTCTCTTCAGTGGCTTTTTTGTTATTTTTTATAAGATCAGTATCTTCACTGCGCCAGCCTTTTTTTTCAAGGAAATCTCCGTAGCTGCCTTCAAATACCGATACTTCATTGCCGCGGAATACAATAAATCTTGTTGCCAGTGTGTGGAGGAATGTTTCGTTATGCGTTACAATAATTGCTGCGCCTTCAAAGCTGTCTATAGCGGCCATAAAGGCATCTGTTGATTCCATATCAAGGTGATTTGTGGGTTCATCCAGGAGAAGAAGATTTGAAGGCGCTGTGAGAAGTTTACCCAGCAATACTCTGCACTTTTCGCCCCCTGAGAGAACCGATATTTTTTTAAGAGCGTCGTCTCCCTCAAACATCATTGCTCCGCAGATGTTTCTTGCTTTCTGTTTATCTGCTCCTGAGTCCATCAGCTCTTCTTCTATGGTTAATGAGTCTTTTAAGGTGTTCGTATTTGTCTGAGCATAGTAGCCTGTTACGGTATTATTGTGAGAATGGATTTCTCCGCTGTCCGGTTTAAGTTCTTCTGCCAGTAGTCTTAACAGAGTGGTTTTGCCTTTGCCGTTTTTACCGATAATGCAGATCCTGTCATTACTGCCCACGGTTAAAGTCAAGTTTTTAATAAGAGGAGATCTGTTCTTATCATAAGAAAATGTTATATTGTCAATTCTCATAAGCGTTTTTGCATTAAAGGGTTTATATGCAAAAGAAAATTCAAGCGATTTTATTTTTTCAAGTCTATGGAGCTTCTCTTTTTTCTCAAGAGCTTTAATTCTGGATTGGACAAGACCGGCAAGCCTGGCTTTTGCCCTGAACCTTTTTATAAATTGCTGAACTTCTTTTCTTTTTTTGTCGTCGTTGATCCTTGTTTTTTCATAGATCTCTTCTTCTTTCAGGATCTGATTATAGAGCTTTCCGGTATCTCCCGAAATTTTCTTTATTTTTTTTCTGTGAATACCTATTACGGTTGTTACAACGCTGTCCATAAATCCTCTGTCGTGTGTAATAAGCATCAGTTCATTCCTCCACTGTTTCAGGTAGTTTGTTAACCATCTGATTGAAACAATATCGAGATAATTTGTAGGTTCGTCGAGGAGCAGCAGATCCGGTTCGGAAACAAGGACCTTTGCCAGGTTAAGTCTTACCTGGAAGCCTCCGGAAAATAATCCGGGCGCTCTGTTCATGTCCTCGGAGGTGAACCCTAGTCCCGATAATATTTTTTCGGCTTTCCATTTGTCCTTTTTTTGGTGCAGAGGCAGCCCTTTGCAGCATTCCTTCAGTACGGTTTTTTCCGTGAATGTGAGATTCTGTTTCAGGTATCCTATAGTATAATCGCCGGGTATGAATATCTCTCCCGAATCCGGGAAGTCTTCACCTGTTATGATTCTAAAGAGAGTTGTTTTGCCGTGGCCGTTCCTGCCTGTCAGCCCCGCGCGTTCGCCCCGATTAATATTGAAGCTTATATTATCAAAGATCTCCTGTTTGCCGAAGGATTTACTGAGGTTGATTATTTTTATCATGATATAGGCTTAATAATAAGATAGTTTTGATAGTATTTTTGATATTGCCTTAATAAAACTGAAAAAAAATTTACGCAATCATTTATCAGATACTTTATTTTTCAATAATTTATTTGAGATATTTTCGGTATATCTGTTAAGTGAAAATACTTATTATTATATATTCGGCACTTTTAAATTAAAAGACTGTCTGTAAAAAAGGGTCTTATATCCGGGATTGTAAAAAATTAATATTGATGTTACAAAGAAAAAATAATGAATTTGAGATTAATAGAGATGTTTTCTTGACAGGGAAATATCGTTTTAATAAATTTCTGAAAAAGCATATTTATTTTATCATTAATGTATGGAGATGTACGGCAAATGAAAGAATTGGTTCACTTTGCTGAATTATATAATCTCGACGAATTTGACAATAAACCTCTCCCCGTTGATATATTTAATTCCGAAGGAGCTATTCTTGCCCGTGAAGGGCAGGCACTTCCAAATAAAAGGCTTTTTAATACCTATGTTTATACAGAGAAGACATCGCCAATTGCCATAATAGAGGAGAATAATACAATCTCTGAAAATGATGCGGATTCGGTGATCAATGAAATTATGCTGGATTCAGCTGACCTGGATGATCTGGTTCGAATTGACGAGGAAAAAATCGAAAGTGAATATCTCTATGAAGAGCCTGCTGGCAAAAGCTATGAAAAGGAATCCGGTGATCCATATATTATGTCGGATGAATATGAAGAGGAATCGGCAATCACAATTGTTGAGAGGCTTGATAATCTTGACTTTATTCCCCTTCATGATATTAAACTTCAACTGAGAAAGAATATCCATCAGCTGAAAGAACTTTTTCGGAGAAAAATAATCAACAATGTAATCAGTCTTGATTCAAAGAACAACGAAGAGATTTCCAGGAATATAGCAGTGTATCTGGATAGTATTCTGGATAACAGTATATACGCTTCAGATTATATGGACATGATCCATTCAACAAGAAATGAGGATAATTACCTTACATTTTCACATGCCTGTTCCGTTGCGTTTTATTCTCTGGCAATAGTAAAAAAGTTAAAATTGCTTAAAGAGGATTACGAGTCCGGCAATCTTGGCAAATGGCTGCCCATTCAGACTAAAAAAAACAGCAGGCAATTGGGGCCCTTATTTGTTTCGAATCAGATACTACGCTATATAGATCATCAGAAAATGAATATTCAGATGAAGTATAAGAGCCCCATGAAGGAGATCCTTTTTGAAGATCTGCATGATATTATTTATGAATATTCCAAAATTGATCCTGAAATTCGATATCCTTCCCTTACAATTGATTTCGAAAGTAAGAATAGGGAAGTGCTTACAATGGCCGCATTGAATCATGATATAGGCAAACTCGTTATCTCTAACAGCATAATGAATAAAAAGGGGAGACTGACTCGGGAAGAATTTAAAGAGATCATTAAGCATCCTGTCCTTTCCGTATCCAGGTTAAAGGAATCGGGTGTTGATAATCCTGCCATGTTTGCATATATACTGGGACATCACCGCCTCGGGCCTGAAAGAGGATATCCCCCTGTACGTAAAATGCCTCCTCCCGAATCGAATGTAATTGCAATTGCCGATGTATACGATGCAATGCGGTCGCCGAAGCATCACGGCAGGGGCTGCCGTCAGGAAGCCGCTCTTGCCCATCTGCATGATCTTTTTAAAGAAGGCTGTTTTGATCTGCCGCTTTATGTCTGCGCAGTACATACATTCCAAGAGTATAATCACAAATTTATTAAACAGCGGTTGAAAAAAGCGGTTGAGGAAGAATGATCTATTTATTGTATGAATATGTTTCCATATCATTGAATGATATGAAGGTCTGAATACGTTCGTCAAATTCGGTTTCAAGCATAATTTTTCCGTAGTACCTTCCGGCAACAATGAATACTTCTCTGTCCCGTATGAGTCCGGTTATTTCATGTATATAATTGACATCATCGGGATGAAATTCCGGCAGGTACCTTAAGTCCAGTATCAGGTCGTCGTCTTTAACGGACCGGAGAAACGATTCTGTAAATGTGCTGTTAACATCCTTTTTAAGGTTCTCATTGCGAAGCGAATTTTTAAATGATACTATGACCCTTCCGGTATGTTTTGAAATGGTTACGGTTTTTTTATTCTCCACTTCGATCCTTTTCCTTTTGCTGTAATTGATGGCTTTCTCAATTCTCTCCTGCAATTTGTTATAATCCAGTTTTTTTGTCAGGTATCCGATAATATCGTATTTTTTTGCTTTTAAGATGTCGTTTTTTTCAGATACGGCACTTAATATCAGGATAGGTATATTCTTTGTGGAATCGTTTTTTTTAAGGTTTTCAAGAACTTCAAATCCGTCCATATCCGGCATTTTCAGATCAAGAATTATGATATCCGGGTATCCTGTCCTTGCCATTTCAACACCTTCTTCCCCTGTAAAGGCGCTGATAACAGTATATCCCATTTTTTTTAATATCTTGTTCAGCATATTGTGATGCTCCGGATGATCATCAATAGACAGTATTAACGACATATAATCCTCCTGCAATATTTATGGATACTAATATTTTGTTATCTTCTCCGGTAATATGTTCAGTTGAAAATTTTAATTCGGTATTCGTTTTTTTATATTGCGTCCTCTATTTCGTTTTTAAGTCTTTTAAAAAATTGTTCCATGAAGTTGTGCCTGCCTTCTGCTATTGCGATCCCTTTTTGAGTGAACATCTTTTCCTTTATAAATCTTAATTTGAATATATATTCTCTATAGGCCGAGTCTTCGCTGCTGTATGCTTCGGTTGTTGTTATATCAATTCTGTTGTTGTGGAGTTTTGCGCCGATTTCGCCCGAAAAAAGAAAAGCTCTGCCGATACCTACGGCTCCGATTGAATCGAGCTTGTCTGCATCGTAGAGGATCTTTGCTTCTATGGATTCGGGAGGAGTATCATCCCTGAATCTGTGAGTTTTGATGCACTGTGAAATATGATCTGCTTTCTGTTTATCAAGTCCTTCTTCCGTGAGAAAGTCATTTGCAATTTTACTGCCCAGCATGGCGTGGCAAATGCTGCCCCGTTCTCCGTTTTCATCTTCCCTGGCAATGTCGTGAAGTATGGAAGCTGTTAATACTATAAATGGGTCTGATTTTTTTTCGGTTTCGGAGATAATTTCTGCAAGTTTTATTACCCTTTCCACATGGTCCCAGCCATGGCTTGGCTGGAAATTTCTCATTCTGTTTTTTGCAAAGTCAACAGACTTTTTTACTATTTTTTTTTCAAAGGGATTCATTAATCGATTTTTAATATTGATAAAAATGCTTCCTGCGGCAGTTCAACAGAACCTACCATCTTCATTCTTTTTTTACCTGCCTTCTGTTTTTCAAGAAGTTTTCTTTTTCTGGTTATATCTCCGCCGTAACATTTTGCAGTTACATCTTTTCTCATAGCCGATATATTTTCTCTGGCAATTATTTTAGCGCCCACTGCGGCCTGAAGAGGGATCTTAAACTGGTGCCTTGGGATAATATCTTTCAGTTTTTTTATTATATCCTTCCCGCGCTGATAAGATTTGTCTTCGTGAACAATAAAAGAGAGGGCGTCAACAGGTTCTCCGTTTACAAGTATATCAACCTTTACCATTTTGCCTGTGCGAAAGTCCGTTACTTCATAATCAAAGGAAGCGTAACCGCGGGTGCATGATTTGAGTTTATCGTAGAAATTGAACACAATTTCCGAAAGGGGGATTTCATATGTAAGCTGGACTCTCTTTGTGTCGATGTATTCCATAAGTTTATGTATGCCGCGGCACTCCGTTACAAGGGACATTATGTTTCCTATATATTCGCTTGGCGTAACGATCGTTGCGTTAACATAAGGTTCTTCAATACTTTCGATCGTGCCCGGATCGGGCATTTTAACCGGATTGTCAATTATTAATTTTTCGCCGTTTACCAGATTAAGATGGTACTCGACACTGGGCGAAGTTGTTACCAGAGATAATCCGAATTCTCTCTCAAGTCTTTCCTGAATAATTTCCATGTGGAGCAGCCCCAGATAACCGCACCTGAATCCGAATCCAAGCGCAAAGGAATTCTCAGGTTCAAAGATCAGAGATGCGTCATTTAATCGCAATTTGAACAGTGCATCCTTAAGGTCTCCATAATCGTCGCTGTACATGGGATAGAGGCCGGAAAAAACCATAGGCTTGGCATCTTTAAAACCCTCGAGAGGTTGGGGCGTCGGATTTTTTGCAAGAGTAACAGTATCCCCTATTTTAGTGTCAACTACGGTTTTGATGCCTGCTACAATATATCCCACATCCCCGGGCCCAAGGCAGTCTTTTTTTTCGAGGTCGATCTTGAAAATCCCTACTTCTGTTACGGTGAACTCTTTTCCTGTAGAATATAGTCTGATAATATCATTTTTTTTAACCGTACCGTCAAATATTCTCACTTTAATAATTGCTCCGAGATACTGGTCGAAAAAGGAATCAAAGATAAGAGCTTTCAGGGGTTTGTTTTTGTCTCCTGAAGGGGGAGGGATCACTTCAATGATCTTTTCAAGAAGTTCGTCAATGCCGGCCCCTGTTTTCGCAGATGTAAGGACAGCGCTTTCCGGATCCAGGCCAAGGCTTTTATCAATACTCTCCTTTGCCGTCTTAATATCCGCGCTTGGCATATCGATTTTATTGATCACGGGCAGTATCTCCAGGTCGTTTTCAAGAGCCAAATAGAGGTTTGCTATGGTCTGCGCTTCAACTCCCTGAGATGCATCAACTATCAGTATAACTCCGTCGCATGACGATAGGGCTCTTGATACTTCATAGGTGAAATCAACATGTCCCGGCGTATCTATCAGGTTAAAAATATAGTCCGAGCCATTCTTCGATTTATAATTCAGCGTTATTGCATTGGACTTTATTGTTATCCCCCTTTCTCTTTCCAGATCCATTGTATCAAGCATCTGGTCTTTATGATCTCCGGAGTTTATCAGATGGCACTCTTCGATTATTCTGTCGGCAAGAGTCGATTTGCCATGATCAATATGGGCGATTATTGAAAAATTTCTTATCTGTTTTAAATTCATAAAGCAATGCATCCGGTAATAGTTAATATTTATTACTTGTTAGGCGAATTTTATCCATTTTTTCTGCATTATGTTAACGAGTGAATAATGTTTGTTCCTGAGCTATGGATAATTTTCCCTGAATTCCCATAGCTTCACGCAAAACATCCTGTTTTGCTCGATATAGTTGCTTTTTTAGTTATAAAAAGATCTATCATTTCGAAAAAAACAGATAAAATTCGCAAATTTGCTTATTATATTAGATAAAAAACGCCTAAGTCGAGTTTATTATAAAAATTCCGGTAGATTAATAGGCAAGTACTTTTTGCCTCAAGTTATTTGAATTTTTTATGAAAGGGTCTGTCAAAGGGGTTCTTGCTCAATTATTTAACCATTAATTAATTCATAAATTATTATTCCTGCTGCAACAGATGCATTTAAGGAAGAAATTTTACCCCTCAAAGGAATTTTTACCATATAATCACATTTTTCTTTGATAATTTTCCGCGTTCCCGTTCCCTCGCTTCCAACTACGATCAGCGCAGGTCTTATCCCTTTTAACCGCGATATTTCAGATTCGCCTTCCCTGTCTGTGCCTATGATCCAGAAACCGTATTTTTTGGCTGATTCAAGGAATCCCGAAATGTTTGAAACGCTTAATATATCGATATATGCTGTTGCGCCTGCAGACGATTTAATTACCGTGGGAGTAATTCCGCTTGAATGCGATTTGGTAATAATTACTCCCTCTGCTCCAAGGGCTTCGGCGCTTCTGATTATTGATCCCACATTATGAGGGTCCGTTAACCGGTCAAGCAGTATTAAAATACCCTTATTCTCTGCCGTGTTTTTCAGCAATTGATTCTTTGACGGATTTCCCAAGAGAGGCTGAGAGATCTTTAGTATAACTCCCTGATGTTCCGATGACGAGGCCAGATCTGAAAAAAAGTTCTTATCTTTATATGAGAAAGGTATCTTTTTGCTCTTTGCTTCGCTTATTATTTTGTCTATTATTTTTCCGTGGGCATTGCTGTAAATATAGAGTTCTGCCTGGTCCCCCTTAAAGAGACTTTTGAGATACTCCAGTACAGGGTTCCTTCCGAATATTATCTCTTCTTTTTCCACCTTGTCCCGTGTCTGGTATCTTCTAAAAGAATACCTTTTTCAAGAAGGCGGTCTCTTATCATATCCGCTTTCTCAAAATCTCTGTTCTTTTTTGCTTCGCTTCTTTCCTTTATGAGCTGTTCAATCTTTTCCGTATCAATATCCCCGCTTCCATTTTCAGGAAAGAAAATAAATCCGAAAACTTTGTCCAAGTCTTCCAGAACTTTTATAATTCTGGCGCAGTTTTGCTTTGATAATCTGTTTTCGGAAAGGAGTGTGTTTATTGTATGGATGAATTCAAAAAATATCCCCAGCCCCTTTGAAATATTCAAGTCATCATCAACGCTATTAATAAAATTTTTGTAGAGATCATCGATTATTTTTTCAAGCCCTTCATGATCGGGATTCTCATTTTTTACGTATTTTAAGTTGATAATGAGATTGTCAATTCTTGCCAGCGCCTGGTCCGCCTGTTTTAAGCCGGCAAATGTGAAGTTGAGCTGCTTTTTATAATGAGCGGACATGAGAAGGTACCTGATAGACCGGGGAGAATAGCCTCTGTCAAGGATGTCTTTTAACGTATAAAAGTTCCCCAGCGATTTGGACATTTTGCTGCCCTCAACGAGAAGATGCTCAACATGGATCCAATGTCTTACAAATTTTTCGTCGTATGCTGCTTCGCTCTGGGCAATCTCGTTCTCATGGTGAGGAAAGATCAGATCGACTCCTCCCGTATGGATATCGATTGTTTTGCCGAAAATTTTTCTTATCATTGCCGAACATTCAATATGCCATCCCGGCCTTCCCTTTCCATAGGGAGTGTCCCATGACACTTCGCCTTCCTTTGAAGCTTTCCACAAGGCAAAGTCTCTTACATCATCTTTTTCATATTCATCGGTATCGTATCTGATGCCTGTTCTGGTTTCCCGTTTGTCCAGCCTGCTTAATTTTCCATAGCCGTCAAATTTTGAGATACTGAAATATACGGAGCCTTCATTTTCATAAGCCAGCCCTTTCTTGTGAAGCTTGTCGATTATCTCTATCATTGATTCGATCGATTCGGTTGCTCTGGGGACATGCTCTACGGATTCAATATTCAGCTGTTTAAGGTTTTCAAAGAATATTTCAGTATATCTGTCTGTGTATTCTTTAAGCGATATATTCTCTTTATTGGCGCCGGATATTGTCTTATCGTCAACATCGGTAATGTTCATTGCATGGTTGACTTCGAATCCTCTGAATTTAAGGTACCTTCTTAAAAAATCGTTGAATACAAAGGTTCTGAAATTGCCTATGTGTGCATAGCTGTAAACAGTGGGCCCGCAAGAGTAGATTGTCACAGCAGGATAATCGCTTATACTTTCTCTTTTTTCTCCGCCCGGTATCAGTTCGTCAATTTTACCTGACAGCGTATTGTGAATTCTCAGCGTCACAGTATCCTCCCTTGTGTCGATTCATTTAATCATTTTATGATCCTGAAGTTGTCAAACATTTTTCAAAATAATTTAATTTGGTTTCTGCAGATATCATTAATAAATGAGACAGAGCAGTGGAGCAGGATCATCTCAGGATATAAAGCTATTTCTCAAAGTATTTAAGTGTAAGCATCAAAATTGTTATAAAAACCGGCAGAAACCATGTGAGAAAAGTCATTCTCTTTTCGAGAGAGTTGATTTTTGAATCCAAGCCGTCAATTTTCCCGGTAAATTTAGAGCCCATTGAGTCAAGCTTTCCGTTAAATTTGGAATCCATCGAATCAAACATTCCGGTAAATTTGGAGTCCATTGAATCAAGCTTTTCGTTAAATTTAGAGTCCATTGAATCAAGCTTTTCGTTAAATTTGGAATCCATTGAATTAAACATCCCGGTAAATTTGGAGTCCATTGAATCAAACATTCCGGTAAATTTCGAATCCATTGAGTCAAATTTTACATTCAGTTCATTCATAAGAGAAGTTTTAAATTCTTTTAAACGCTTAGTGAGTATATTCTCAAAGCGCTGTTCGCTTATTTCGATTATTTCATCCTTTATTGCTTTGTATTCATCAAAGGAGGGGGATCCTTTTGTTTTTTTTGCTTTTGCCGGCATCTTTTTGTTCCTCTTAATTACTATTATAATTTAAATTGTTTCGGGGTTTGTGTCAATAATAAATTGTATTGCTTAACCCCTTTATTTTTATACGATTAAAGATCGATATTTGTAAATATTTTTTAGCATTTACAACATTTATGCCGATCTGGAAACGGGAGATCCGAGCTCTTATTCGGCGGTTTCCTCTATAAATTTAACTTTTAAATTGGCTGTTACAATACCATCAATCATTGGGAAGAACGATCTCTTCCACAGTTTCATAAACAGATTCTTCTTCAGGTTCATGTTCTTCCTGGGGCACTGTAAATATGCGGGCAGGTATTTTTATCTCTTCCGTGCTGTCGGTTCCGGATGTTATATAAGCAATATACATGTGCAATTTTTTTATATAATCTATCAGTTCTTTTAATTTTGCATTTTTTTTCTCAATGGTTTTTTTTGATTCGGCAGCGATTCTTTTTAAGAGCTCAGTGAGTCTCTCTATTTTAGCCTGAAGTTCCACTGCAGCTTCATAATATTCTTTATTAACTTTCTGAAAATCTATACGTGCAAGTACAACCTCGTTTTCCCCTTTGTCTTTGTCTATGGATTCCAGTACCTCATTGAGTTCCTTCATGGAAAAAAGGTCATCTGTTGATGTTTGGATCCACTTTTTACCTTGATCGTCTGTAAATTCAGTCAGGTCGGGTATTATATTTTTTTTATGTTTTTTTCTCATAGGAAATATATTTATTCTTATATCTCAATTTCGGCTTATTTTAATTAAAATTGAACCTATTTTTATATTATACTGATCATAATATTACAAAACAATCATTCCCCGCGAAAATATTTTCATTGACATGTCTAATATTTTAAATATAAAATAGAAATATTAACATTTAACAACCGTATGTTGAATCTAAATAAAGTTCTCAGGGAAACAGATCATGAAAATATCAAAAAAGATAACAATAAATAATATAACTGCATGTGTTATAATAGTAATGATATCTTTAACATTGATCTTTATAAGCAGGGAATCGATAAAAACTTATGCTGATTTCCATAATAAGGAATTTTTGCCTTTGGATAAACTTCGAAAGATCCAGTTGATTTACAGAGAAATTGAATTCAGGATCATAGGAACCTGGGCAGATGTAATAGCTCCCATCGGGTCGGCAGCACACTTAACAAATTCTCTGAATGAAATTGATAAACTGCTTAAGGAAATTGACGAGCTCGTTCCGAAAGATGAGAACAGAGCTGAAAGGGATAAAATTGCAAAGGGTCATAAACTGTTCAAAGAAGAACTGTCCGAGGAGCTGCTTGAAAGATATCAGGATGAGGATCTTGAGGATATGCCCGAATTCTATAATGAATGGCTGGACGCCAAGGCGCTTATCTTCAGATCGATTGACAAATACGTTGCAGATAAAACCAATGAGGTGCACAGGATCTATTCGGAGAGAAGCAGAATGCTTAATATGCTCAGCTTTGCTGCAGGCGCAGCATCAATAGTAATTGTTATATTTTTTATTTTCATGTCCGCTTCTGTTGTAAAGTCAATAAGGTCGCCTCTTAATAAAGCTATCAATCTGCTGAACGAACTGGCTGCAGGACATGGAGATCTTACAATGAGTCTCTTTAAAAAAAAGGTGAACTGCAGCGAGATAAGGAAGTGCGGTTTCGAAGAATGCCGGTGTTTTGGTGAAGAGACTAACAGCTGTATGATTGAAGTGGGGTCATACGCGGAGGAATTCGGAGAGAAAATAACATGCCCCACAATAAAGTCGGGAAAACTTGACAACTGCGATCAGTGCGCCGTAATGAAAATCCTCATCAAAGATGAGATTGACGAGCTCTCTTTTGCCGTTGATCTTTTTGTAAGGAAAATCAAGCAGATCGTAACAAAGATAAGAGATGTATCTTTAACTCTATCCTCTTCTACTGAAGAGCTTTCTGCACAGGCAGCTCTCTTTACCGACAATGCCCAAACACAGGCCGCAAGCGCAGAAGAGATCAATTCGGCAGTGGAACAGGTTTCCGACGGGCATGAGCACGCAAGAAATACCATGATCCTCTTTAATCAGCTTGTGGACCATATTATGTCAAAGCTTGAGAAAAGCATGGAAACAGCAGCAGAAACTTCGGGAAAAATGAACAATGCTATGAGGAGCAGGAAAATACTGGATCATATCCTGAAAACCGTTCAGGAAAGGAATGAACAGATAAATGACCGAATGAATGAGGCAAGAAAAGTTGCAGATGATACAAGGGATATAATCAGGTCTGTAACCGATATCTCGGAGCAGATCAATCTGCTTTCTCTTAATGCCGCAATAGAAGCGGCACGGGCCGGAGAACTGGGCAGGGGGTTTGCCGTGGTTGCAGACGAAATAGGAAAGCTTTCGGATCAGACGCAGGAGAATGTAAATATCATAACTGACAGAATTGAGAATACCACAAGAGTTATTAATCTTGCAAATGACGAGATCTTTAAGGTTCTTGACAATATTAAGACCGTGGTTAAGGAGATCAGAAATTTCGGCCTTATTGTTGAGGAATTGAACAAAATGCTGGAAACGGAAAATAATATTAAGAAGGGAATTCAGGGCGAAGCAAAGACAATGAAGGACAGTTCCGAAATTATCCAGAAGTCTATGGAAGAGCATAACAGGGCGATCCATGAGATATCAAAATCCATGAACAGCATAAATCATGTTATTCAGGAAAATGTTTCCGGAGCCGAAGAGATAAAATCGAGTACTGAAGAAACAGCAAAGATGGCGGATATCCTCCGGCATCATGTAAGCAGGTTTAAAATTGAATAATATTATCTATTAATTCTATTTTAGTATATTGAATAAAATATTTTAGCTGTCTGATCTTTTGTCTCTTTAAGAGAACCGGAGTTGTCAATAATGTAAGTGGATCTTTTTCTCTTTTTTTCGATGTCCATTTGAGCCGCAACTGTTGCTTTAGCTGTTTCGAGATCGACCGAGTCGCGTTTCATCAATCTCCTGATCTGGATCTTTTCAGGCGCATATACAAGAATGATTTTTGAAAAATATCTGTCCCAACCGGTTTCGAAAAGAAGCGGAACGTCAATTATTACAGGTATGTCATCCATTGCACGATATTGCATTACCTGTTTTATTACTTCTTCCATGATTGGCGGGTGAGTGATCTTGTTAAGCAATTCTCTTTTTTCTTCGTTTTCGATGATCTCTTTTCTTAATGCTTTTCTGTTTAATGTCCCGTTTTTGTTGAGAAATTTTTTCCCGAAATTATCTATTATTTTGCTCAGCACAGGTTTTGAAGGAGCAACTATTTCCCGGGCAATGGTATCGGTGTCTATTATATGCGAACCGAACTGCAGCAGCATTTTTATAACAGTGGACTTGCCTGTGGCAATGCTGCCTGTAAGGGCAGTGCATTTTTTAAGCTGATGGATATTTTTAATTTTCAAAATCGGTTCCGGTGCATAAAATAGATTTGATCAATATGTTTAAATATACAAATTTATACTTTAAACTATTACAAAAATAGTCCATTAAGGCAAAAAAATATCTGCCTTTTTCTAAAAAAATTGAATTTTTCAGAAATTTGTGACATTATAAAAATAATTGACAATCTTATTGCTGCATAAAAAATAAATTAACTGTGATATGAGAGCATAATATCCTTTGCGTATTTGTTATACGACAAAACTTTAATATCGGGAGTTTATAATGAGCGGAAAAATTTTATGGAAACCATCGGATGAAAGAATTAAGAATAGTAATATGTTCGCCTTTATGCAGAAGATAAATAATAAATACGGAAAGTCTTTTGAAGAATATAATGATCTTTATAACTGGTCTGTCGAAAATATCCCGGATTTCTGGGCTGAAATGTGGGAAACTGCGGGAATTATCAGTTCAAAGGGATACGATACTGTTATTGATGATATCAATAAAATGCCGGGAGCGAAATGGTTTTCCGGCGCAAAGCTTAATTTTGCCGAGAATCTTTTAAGATACAGAGATGACAAAACCGCTATTATTTTTAAGGGAGAAGGACAAACTCCGGTTAAGGTAACATATTCACAGCTTTATAAAGAAGTAGCTTCTCTGGCAAGATCTTTAAGAGATGCAGGCGTAAAGCCGGGTGATCGAGTTACAGGGTTTGTGCCCAATATGCCTCAATCAATAATGGCTATGCTTGCAGCCGCAAGTATCGGAGCAGTGTGGTCTTCCTGTTCTCCCGATTTCGGAGTAAAGGGAGTGCTTGACAGGTTTGGTCAGATAAAACCGAAAGTTCTCTTTACAGCCGACGGTTACTCTTTTAAAGGGAAAAAGTTTGATTCCCTTAACTTTATTAAAGGAATACTTAAGGAGCTTCCCTCGATTGAAAGGGTTATAGTTATTCCCTATCTTGACAAAGATCCCGATATCGACAATTTTGAGATTGCCGCTCTCTTTGATGATTTCAAATCGGATGAAGCGGGCGAAATTGAATTTGAACAGCTTCCTTTTGACCATCCTCTTTATATTATGTATTCATCGGGAACTACGGGACTGCCGAAGTGTATGGTTCAAAGCGCAGGATGAATTTTGATCCATCATCTGAAAGAACTTATGCTTCATACGGATCTGAAAAGAGATGACGTTATTTTTTATTTTACAACATGCGGCTGGATGATGTGGAACTGGCTTACGAGTTCTCTGGCAGTCGGAGCAGCATTGGTGCTTTTTGACGGAAATCCCTTTTATCCTGATGCGGGTACGCTGTGGCACTTGGCTGAAGATGTGAAAATAACGGTCTTCGGAACAAGCGCTGGCTACATTGCAGCTCTGCAAAATGCAGGGTTAAAACCTGGGAAAGAGTATGATCTTTCTTCATTGAGAACCCTTCTTTCAACAGGTTCGCCTCTGTCTGTTGAAGGATTTGATTTTATATATGACGAAGTTAAGAAAGATCTGCAGCTTTCTTCAATATCCGGCGGATCCGATTTGAACGGATGTTTTGCACTGGGGAATCCAATGGGGCCGGTCTATTCCGGCGAACTTCAGTGCAGAGGGCTGGGGATGAAGGTTGAAGCTTTTGATGATGAGGGCAGGCCGGTTATTAATCAGAAGGGAGAACTTGTATGTACCGCTCCTTTTCCGTCAATGCCCATTTATTTCTGGGACGACCCCGGCAATAAAAAATATCACTCGGCTTATTTTGACGTGTACCCCAATATATGGAGGCATGGCGATTTTATTGAGATCAATGACAGGGGAGGAGTTATTATTTACGGCAGGTCCGATGCCACCTTAAATCCCGGCGGAGTAAGAATAGGCACAGCAGATATTTACAGGCTTGTGGAACAGATGGAAGAAATAGAAGACAGCATTGTTGTCGGACAGGACTGGAATAATGATGTAAGAGTGATTCTTTTCGTAAAGATGTCCCAAGGGTATAAGTTAACCGATGATATTAAAAACAGAATAAAAACAACGCTCAGAAAAGAAGCGTCTCCGAGGCATGTGCCTGCAAAGATCATTGAAGTGCCTGAGATCCCCTATACGCTCAATATGAAAAAAGTTGAACTTGCCGTTAAGAAAGTTATTCAGGGCGAATCGGTATTGAACAAAGATGCTTTGAGAAATCCCGAATCTCTTGATTTTTTTAAGGATATTGATGAACTTAAGGAATAATTTGCAATTTTACGGATTTAATTGTAATATATATCAAAAAGCACCGATCTTGTCCCTTGACAAAGGGCAAAAAAAAATTAAAGTAAGGTAGGTAATTAAATGAGAGTTAAAGATTTTATGAGTACTGATGTCGTAACTGTAGACGAAGATACATCAATCCATGATGCCAGAAAAATTATGGAGACAAAGAAGATCAGAAGACTGCCGGTAATGGACGGCAGCAGGCTTGTGGGTCTTGTGACGGAAAGAATGCTTCTTGAAGCATCGCCTTCTCAGGCAACTACGTTAAGTATTCATGAACTTCAGTACATACTTGCAAAGATGACCGTTAGAGACATTATGGTAAGAGATCCCTTAACAATTACGTCCGACATGCCTGCTGAAGAAGCAATGCAGCTTGGCCAGGAAAAAGGCTACGGGGCATTTCCTGTGGTTGACACCGGAAGGCTTGTAGGAATTGTAACTGAGTCCGACATAGTAAGAATAATGACGCAGATCCTCGGTACAAAGGGAAGCGGCTGCAGGGTCGATATCCTGACTAACAGGGAATTCGGGAATCTGCAGAAGATCATGAAAATTTTTGACGACAAAAAGATACCTCTCCTCAGTCTTATGGTCATGAATGATCCGAAAGGCGCTAAAGGGGAGTCTCATATTTTCGTTAGGCTTAAATGCGAAACAGGCGATGATATTGTCAATGACCTCAGATCAGCAGGTTTTAATGTAACCGATTTCGGTTAGAATATTTTAAACGAAAAGTCTGTAAGCAATAGTGCTTGTGTAAAATTTGATCGTTTACATTTTATAATGGTTATAGTAGGCTGCAGTCCGGATTAAAGATAAATGATCCTGCTGTCGGCCTCGACTTTTCGTTTTTTTTGCAGAGGATTTGCTGCCTGGCAAGAGAAAGGATGTTCCAGCCGGCTCTCCGGTGAATAAAATTGTCAAACTTAATAAAAATGCTGGACAAAAATATTAATCATAATATGGTTGCTTAAGTATTTTCCATTTTATAATATCTTAATCGGGAATAATAATGAAAGCAATATTTATTGGCAGTAAAAATATCAAAGAGATCGATCTCTTTGATCACTACAAAGACGAAGACTTTATTATGCTGATGAACGAATACTCCATTATGGAGTCCAATGTTGTTTATTTCTCCGCGGGAGATGCAAAGATCAAGGAGATCATGATCTGCAAAGAACCTACCTACTCCGTTTAAAAATCATTGCATTCCAATTATCAGTGACGGAATAGGATCCGCCGCTGATACGCTTAGCTAAACTTCAATTTCCGCAGTAACCCCTGTTAATACTTCCTCTCCTGTCTGTCTTGTTACTTTCAGAGTAACTTTCGCTCTGTTCTCGATAATTTCATAAACTTCACCTAAAATCGTAACAGTATCTTCAATAAGAACAGGAGCTGAAAATCTGCATTTCAATCTTTTCAGTTTCCCGGGATCGCCAGTTAGTCCTGTAATGGCTTTTGAACAGAATCCCAGAGTGCACATACCGTGAAGGATAGCTCCCCCAAGACCCACCATTTCCCCGAAATCGGGATCGATGTGAATCGGATTAAAATCGCCGGAAGCTCCGGCATAATATATTGCTCTGTACTTATCCGCTTTTTCCTCGGAAGTGAAGGTTAACCCTTTTTCGATTTTTTTTCTTTCGTCAGATCCCATTTTATTTCCTCACCACAAAAGTATAAATTCCTCTGCAGACATTTCTGCCGTGCTGATTCTCTGTTAACAGCTCAACGGAAAAAATATCCAGCTTCTCCTTAATCCTAATATCTACTATTCGGGAATGAGTGGTAAGCCTGTCACCGGCCTTCACAACTTCATAGAATTCATAATCCTGCTCGCCATGTACAAGCATGGCAACATTCAGATTCAACTCTTTATCGGAAAAAACCATCTCCATCAGCTTCACGCCGAAAACTGCAGCAAAGGTTGGAGGCGCAATGATATCCCCATAGACAGTTTTCTTTGCAAATTCTTCATCAATATAATGGGGATCCGGGTCCTTAATAGCAAGGGCATACTCGCGTATTTTTTCTCTGCAAACCTCATACTTAACATGGGGCCACGATTTTCCGATAAATTTTCTGTCAATTGCCATAAACAGACACTCCTGAAATCATATTTTAATTTTTACTCTCGGTTCTAAACCTCTAAGCGCAGCTTCTTTTTGTCAATTTTACCAACCGTTGTGAGAGGCAATTCCTCTCTTATTTCTATCATCTTAGGGACTTCATAAGCCGCAAGGCTCTCCTTTGCAAAATTCATGATCTCTTCTTTTATTGCTTTCTCATCTTTATTCTCCGAATACTCACGCGTAAGAGTAATATATGCTTTGACAAATTCAGACCCGGGCCTGTCAGGATTTGGGACTCCCACAAGCGCAACAGTCTCAATTGCCTTGTGAGATGTGAGTATATCCTCAACCCTTTTTGAAAATACTTTAAAACCGCCCACAATTATCATATCCTTTGTTCTGTCAACTATATACAGGTATCCCTCTTCATCCTGAATGGCAACATCCCCGGTGTGCATATAGCCTTCATCGTCAATAGCCTTTTTTGTTTCATCGGGCTTATTGTAATATCCAACCATAACCATAGGGCCCTTTACGCAAATTTCACCGGGTTCTCCCTCCGCAGCCTCTTTGCCTGTTGAAGGGTCAAGGAGCTTTAATTCCGTATTGATCAGAGGCAGCCCGATTGAACCCAGCTTTTTCTTTCCTTTTGAAGGATTCATTGTTGTAAGAGGCGAAGTTTCGGTCATACCGTAAACTTCAAGGATCTTTTCCTGTCCCACAATGCTTTCCAGTTCTTTCTGTGAATCTTCGGGAAAGGGCGCCGCTGCGGAAATACATACTTCAAGATTTGAATGATCCAGAGTTTTAAACTTTGGATCATTCATCAGCAAATAATAGAGAGACGGCACATTTACAAGTACAGTGGGCTTATATCTTTCAATCTGATCGCAGATATAATCGGTATCCCTGGGATTCGGGACCAGCACCTGCGTCCATCCCAGAAAAATACAGTTGGCATTAAAAAAGAGACCTGCAATATGAAAAAAGGGAAACCCCGACAAGGCAATACCTTCCCCGCTTATCCAACCAAGCCACGACTGAACTATGATAAGGTCAGAAACCGCGTTCCTGTGGCTTAACATGGCTCCTTTGGGACTTCCTGTTGTGCCGCCTGTATACTGCAAATAGGCAATATCATCGGCAGTAACTTTGATATCCACTTCCCCGGAAGAAAATTTATTCCCTTTAACAAATTCTTCAAATTTATATACTTCCTTTCCCTGCAGAGGAGTCACATTGCCCGACGGGATCTTCTTGAGAAGTCTGCCAAGAAAACGTTTTACCGGCGGCAAGAATCCTCCAACACTTGCCGCAACCACCACTTTAAGTTCCGGCAGATTTGACGCGATTTTCACAAGTCTTCCTGCAAAGATAGCGTCAAGTGTTACAAGCCCCTTTGCATCGGAGTCCTTTAACTGATATTCCATCTCCTCGGTTGAGAGCAGAGGAGAAACGCCCGACACAACGCATCCTGCTTTCAAAGTGCCGATCCATGCAATAACATATTCGGGAATATTCGGCAGATTAATTCCAACAACATCGCCTTTTTTAAAACCGGAAGATAAAAGCATATTGGCAAATCTATTTGAATATTTGTCTATTTCGGCAAAGGTGATCTCAACACCCAGAAAAGAGAGCGCCGCCTTCCCGGAATATTTCTTAAAGGTTTCCTTTACTACATCTACATAACTTCTTTCCCATTCTTTCGGATCCAGGTCGTCTATTCCTTCATCGTATGATTTTTTCCAAAATTTGTTTGAACCCATAATTGCCTCCAATTGATCTTTTTTAACAGCACGGTTTTTCTCTATTTTTAAATACCGTTAAATAGAAATGTTTAACAGTTAGCGAGGATATTGCAATCAAATTAATTTTAAATCAGCATAAAAATTAGAAATTAATCTTTAAACCTTTTCAAAATTTCTTCGGCAATAAGTATCCTCTGTATTTCAGAAGTTCCTTCTCCTATTTCACCGAGTTTTGCATCTCTGTACAATCTCTCAACAGTATAATCTTTCATATACCCGTATCCGCCGTGTATCTGAACCGCCCAGCTTGAGATCTGAGTAGCCGCTTCACTGGCAAAGAGTTTTGCGCAGGAGGCCATAACCGCGGCTTCGGGGTCATTATTATCTTTCATCCATGAGGCTTTATATATCATCAGTCTGGATATATCCGTCATGATCATCATATCGGCCAGTTTAAAGGAAACCTCCTGATACCTGTTAATATATCTGCCGAACGCCTTACGTTCCTCAGCATATTTTTTTGATTCTTCCATACAGGCAACTGCAATACCAAGAGAAACCGTAGCCATACCGATCCTCCCGTACTCAAGAGTCTTCATTGCCTGTATAAAACCTCTGCCTGTTTCACCGAGAACATCGCTCTCCTTCACTTCGCACTCTTCCAGAAATATCTCCGATGTGGGAGACCCCCTGTATCCCATTTTGTCGAAGGGTTTTCCTGTTCTCAATCCGGGATTTTCCGCTTCAACAATAAAGGCTGTAACGCCTCTGCCAGGGCCCGCTTCTCTGTCATTATAAGCAAAAATTATAAAAACATCGGCAATGGGCCCATTTGTAATAAAGGTTTTTGTTCCGTTTAATATCCAGGTATCCCCCTTTTTTACCGCTGTTGTTGATATTCCCGCAGCATCGGAACCGGCGCCCGGTTCCGTTAAGCCGAAAGCGCCCATGAGGTCGCCGCTGATAATTCCGGGCAGATACTTTTTCTTCTGCTCCTCAGTGCCGAAAAGCCTCAGAGGAACGCCGAATAAACCGCAGCTTGCCCCGGCCGATAAAAAGGTAGATGCGCATACCTTTGCCACTTCCTCGCCGGCAATACTCTGACTGATCATATCAGCATCCGAGCCCCCGTATTTTTCCTCATGTCCCATACCGGGAAAGCCAATTGCTGCAAGCTTTTTAATATTCTTCTTTATCGTTTTTTCGACTTCATCGTAAGAAGCTCTGTCCAGTTCCATTGCATGAGGCAGCAGCTCTTTTTTACAGAATGCCGCAAAATTTTCTTTTATCATCTTCTGTTCATCTGTTAATTCATAATTCATAGGACTGTCCTCCTCTCCGATCAGTTCATCAATCTCGATATAATGAGCCGCTGTATCTCCGATGTTCCGCCGCCGATCTGAGCAAGCTTGGCATCCCGGAAAAATCTCTCAACCGGATATTCATGCATTAAACCGTATCCGCCGAAGATCTGAACCGCTTCGGAAACGGCCTTTAAACCCCAATCTCCGATAAAGGCTTTTGCAACGGAAGCCTGGAGATGATTAAGAGGGTGCCCTGTATCTTTCAGGTGCGCCACCCTATACAATGCAAGCCTTGCTCCTTCGATAATTACTTTAATGTCTGCAATTTTATGCTGTATTGCCTGGAACTTCGCAATGGGCCTGTCAAATTGAGTTCTCTCATTTGCATAACGGGCGCACTCCTCAAGGATAAACATCAATCCGCCGACAAAGGGCGCCATGATCGTGCTTCTGTCCCACTCAAGGGTCTGGTGAACCATACGGAAACCCGCTCCCGCCTGACCAAGAAGATTCTCTTCAGGCACTTCGCAATTATCAAGAAATATCTCAGAAGTAGCCGAAGCTCTTACTCCCATTTTATGAAAAGGCTTCCCTGTGGAAAATCCTTTGAACCCCTTCTCCACTATAAAAGCCGTTATGCCGGCTTGTTTCAATTTTTTATCAACTGTTGCATATATTACTGCAACATCCGCGACAGGAGCATTGGTAATGAATGTCTTAGTTCCGTTCAATATCCACCTGTCGCCTTTTTTTGCAGCAGTTGTTTTGATAGAAGCCGCATCTGATCCGGCTTCAGGTTCGGTGAGCCCCATACATCCGATCCACTCTCCTGAAGCAAGTTTAGGCACATATTTCCTTTTCTGTTCCTCTGTTCCGTTTCTGAATATCGTATCAATACAGAGATAAGTATGCGCTCCCAGCGCAAGCAGATGCCCTCCGTCAACTCCAGCATGGCCCAGAGCTTCGCCTGCGAGGCAGCATGTTACAACATCGGCTCCCTGTCCGCCGTATTCTTCAGGGAAAGGCATACCCAGGAGACCCATATCTCCGAGCAGCTTCCATATTTCATAAGAGAATTCCGACTTAAGGTCAGCTTCTTCGCAAAGTTCAACAATTCTACTCTTTGCATAACGGTAAACAGTATCCCTGAACATCTGCTGTTCTTCGGTAATGCCAAATTCCATTGTTAGCTCCTTTTTAATAATTATTTCTTTAAGACAATACTTTTTATATGGTCAATAATTCCGGCGCAGTATTCATCATAATCAAAGGCGTTATTATCTATTACAGACTGAACGATCAATCCCTGTATTAATGAAATGATCAACACCGTTGTATATTTTACGTCCAGCTTTTTAAAAACACCCTTTTCTATTCCTTCCTCCAGAATTTTTGAGCATTCGTCACGATAGCTTTGAAAAAGTTTTATATTGGCCTTTTTCATTCTTTCGCTTCTGTTGATCTGCGTCCAGAAATCAAAGACCACCGGGAAGTAATCTTTTTCGTTTTTTACAAGATCAAAGGCATGGGAGATAAATATCTTCAATTTTTCTTCAGGATCGTCCAGATCCTTAATTGCTCTGTTCAGATATTTTTTGATATTGTTATTGATCTCCTTAAGAAGACTCAGCAGAAGATCCTGTTTATTTTTAAAATAATAGTGAACAAGACCGTTGGACAGATTTGCTTCCTTTGCTATATCCCTGATCGTAAAATTGTAAAACCCCTTCCGGCTCACAACCTTGTAGGCCGCCTTTATCAACTGAGACCGCCTTAAATTTATTACATCTGTCTTTGTCCTCTTGCTGTTCAAAATATATCCTCTTTGCTCAGGTTTAAATTAGGATCTTATTTTACCAATGATCCGGGGACTTCTATTATTTTTGCTCTTACGTATTCGCCCAGCGTTTTTGCCTGCGGATCGCTTCTTACCGATGCGGCAACGCCGTGGCCCAGTATACCCATTATATAAAAATTCACCGCAAGGAGATTATCAAACTCATAACGCTCAATTTCGAAATCTTTCAAATCGGATACCAGCTCTTTCAGCTTATGTACAGTTAAAAAATATTTAAGAAAACCGTAAGCTTCACGCGTCTTTGCCCATAGACCCAGATTTGCGTTTCCTCCTTTATCGCCCGACCTTGCTGCAAATAATCGTCCCAAAGGAACAGATGTCATCTTTTCATGGCCTAATTGAGGAATATCGATTACAGCAGGCTCAACATGGCCGGCATTCTTTTCGGCAATTACCTCATTAATCGTAAACTCTCTCCCGCCTATTGTGACCTTCTGTGAAATATGCTTTTTCGATATCAGAGCAGGCCAATGTTTTACAGCCGGCGTGCTTCCTGTGGGAGGAGCGGTCAGCGTAAATCCCGGTATAGTGGCAAGGGCCATCTCAACGATCTTACCGGAAAACAACCTTCCCACCTTTTCTCCGTCATTATCCATCAGAGAAATTTTCAGATATGCAAAGGACTCTTCATTCATTTGGGGATTTTCTTTATCCGACCTTATTAATTGAACATGAGCCAGATCAAATTTATCTTTTCCGCCCAGGTTTTCAAAGAGGGTCTCTTCCACTATTTCGGCCTTTTTTTCAATATCGAGACCTGTTAATATTACGGTCATTGAATTTCTAAAACCGCCCAGGACATTTATACAGACCTTAGTTGTGTCTGTGGGAGCCTCGCCCCGAACACCCCTGACATAGACCCTGTTTTCACCCTGCTGAGATATATCGATGGTATCAAACCTGGCTGTCACATCGGGGGTTAAATACCGGTGTCCCCTTATTTCATAGAGAAGCTGGGCAGTAACGGTACCAACGGAAACAAGACCTCCTGTTCCGGGATGTTTTGTTATTATAAAAGATCCGTCGCTATACATTTCCGCAATGGGGTATCCGATATTCTTAAATGACGGGACTTCTTCAAAAAAGGAATAATTTCCTCCGGTGGCCTGAGCGCCGCACTCAATAATGTGGCCTGCTGCAACAGCGCCGGCCAGCTTGTCCCACTCCTCTTTATCCCAACAGAACTTCCATGCCGACGGCCCGATCACCAGCGCAGCATCTGCAATTCGGCCTCCCACCGCAATATCCGCTCCTTCTTCAAGCGCTTTTGCAATCCCCCATCCGCCAAGATAGGCATTTGCAGAAATGGGTTTCGCGCCTGCGCTCTCTAAGCTTATTCCCTTATCGAGATGAATAAATTCTTCGCCCTTATTCTGAAGCTCGCCCATGCGGGGCATAAGATCGTCGCCTTCTATACAGGCTATATTCGGTTTTAATCCCAGTTTCTGAGCGATCTTCTCAAGCTCTAATACAAGCCCTCGGGGATTGAGCCCTCCGGCATTGGCAACAACCTTAATGTTTCTATCAAGACATTCCCCCATTACCTCTTCCATCTGTTTCAGGAATGAGGCAACATATCCTCCGTCAGGATTTTTGAGACGTTTTTTCAGAAGAATTGCCATTGTAAGTTCGGCAAGATAATCTCCTGTGAGAATATCAATCCTGCCGCCTCTTACCATCTCCTTTGCAGCGCTTAAACGGTCGCCCAGAAAGCCGCTGCAGTTGCCTATTATTAATTTTTTTTTATCCATACTTAGTCATAAATCCTTACAAACAATCTTACGATCAATAATTCAAAACTCTTATCTCCCCTTGAACAGAGGTTCTCTTTTCTCTAAAAATGCCGTTATGCCTTCAACCGCATCTTCAGTTGAAGCAACATCAAAAAGCTTTTCAGAGAGAAAATCAACGGCATCTTCAAAGGACATATCTTCCATTTTATAGAAAGCTTCCTTGCCTATTTTAATCCCGATGGGACTTTTGGCGGCAAGTTTCTTTACTGTTTCGTTTACTTCATTGTCAAAATTCTCAGGCGGAACCGATCTGGTTATGAGGCCCATCTCAGCAGCTCTGTCTGCGCTGATCTTCTCGCCCAGTAATATCATCTCCATGGCCTTTTTTCGCGGGACATTCCTAAAAATAAGTGCGCCTATCATCATAGGCCAGAGACCCACATTGACTTCGGGAGTTCCGAATTTTGCGCTGCTCTTTGCTATGGCTATGTCCGAAGCAAGAACCAACCCGGTTCCTCCTGCAAGGCAGTATCCGTTTATTCTTGCCACAGTAGGTTTAGGGAAGGATGCAAGCCTTTTTAAGAGCTTCGCATAATCGCCGAAGGCTTCCTTTCCCTTGTCGCTCATTGCATTGCCGAGATTTGCGCCTGAGCTGAAGGCCTTTTGGCCCGAACCTGTAATTACAATAACTCTTACATTTTCATCCTTTTGCGCTTCATCCAGATAATTAAGAAATTCTTTTATCAGCTCCGGAGTAATTGAATTCCTCTGTTCTTCCCTGTTAATTGTGATCGTTGCGGCATTGTTTTCAACATCGTATAAAAGCAAATTGCTACTCATTATTCGCCCCTCCTTCATTGTCTTTTTCAATATCAACAAGTATCTGTCCCGGCATCACTTTGTCTCCTTCGCCGGCATTAACGCGGATTACTGTGCCGTTAAAAGGCGCAGTTAATGTTGTTTCAAGTTTCATAGCCGACACCACAACTACCCCCTGATCTTTTTTCACCCTGTCTCCCTCCTTTACCATTATCCTTACAATTACCGCCGGCATGGGGGGAGTCACCGTCTGAGGGACATCACGGGATATTCTTTCCTTCGGTCTTTTTTTGTCGGTTTTTTCAGCATCTTCGATCAAATAAGCGACCCCGTCGATTACAACAGATTTACTATCCCTGTTCCGGACGATATAAGCATTTATCCCTCTGCCCATTATATTCAGATAGATCCGGTTATCGTCAATTCGTTCGAAACGAGCCTCATGCTCTATCCCGTTAAAACTGATCTTTAAATGCTTATCATCAATTTTATTCGATTCAACAGTATAAATATCTCCATTGATTTTAAGTTTATACTCCACACTAAATCTCCATACTGATTAATTTTTTCCTAAATTTTCCAGTTACCCAGCGTGCTCCATGGACTTATGTCCTTTTCCTTATAAAATTCTTTGCCGGAACTCCTATTTTTTGCAGACATTTCATCGGCTATATATGCTGTCAAAGCCTTATCAATATGGGGATAAGGGGGTTCCCATCCATGAAAGCCCGCTTCTATGAAATCCGTAAAAGTCTCTCCCCTGTAAAACTGTTGGGACTTCAAAAGATCAATAAGAAAGGGGATTGTTGTCTTTACTCCAAGAACTACGTAGTCTTGCAGAGCTCTTATCATTCTTTTTATATTATGCTCTCTTCTCTCAGCATAAGTAATTAATTTGGAAAGGATCGGATCATATTCATAGGGAATTGAAAATCCCGAATAAATTCCTGTGTCAAGACGGACTCCGGGACCTGAAGGCTCTTTCAAAAAAGTTATATTGCCGGGACACGGAGCAAAATTGTTTTCAGGGTCTTCCGCATATATTCTGCATTCTATTGCATGCCCTCTGCATTTGATATCATCCTGAGATAATGTCAGCCTGTTTCCCGAAGCAATTTCAATCTGGTGTTTTACAATATCCAGACCAGTTGTCATCTCCGTAACAGGGTGTTCCACCTGAAGACGCGTATTAACCTCAAGAAAATAATAATTGCCCTCACCATCCAGAATAAACTCAACCGTACCTGCATTCACATACCCGGAAGCTCTGGCTGCGGCAACTGCAGACCTGCCCATCTCTTCGCGCATTAAAGGCGTTACTGCAGTGGATGGAGTCTCTTCTATAATTTTCTGAAACCGCCTCTGAATGGAACACTCCCTCTCCATAAGATGTATAACATTTCCCTGACTGTCGGCAAGGATCTGGAATTCAATATGCCTGGGACTTATGATAAATTTTTCAATAAAAACACCGCCGTGCCCGAAAGCCGATCTTGCCTCGCCTGACGCTTCCTTGAGCGCATCTTTCAACCGATCGGAAGAATTTACTATTCTCATTCCCCTGCCTCCTCCGCCGGCAACCGCCTTGATAACCAGAGGATATCCTATTTTTTCAGCTTCCCGGGAAATCCTATCAAAATCAATATCCTTTTCAAAGAAGCCGGGCACCACGGGAATCCCGTTTTTCTGCATTATCTCCCGAGCCTTAACTTTATCTCCGAGACTGCTTATAACAGAGGAAGGAGGACCTATAAAAACAATCCCTTCTTCTCCACATCTCTTTGCAAAGAGAGAATTTTCGGCCAGAAAACCGTATCCCGGATGCAGGGCTTCTGCTCCGCTTTTTTTAACAGCTTCAATAATCCTGTCTATATTCAGATAGCTGTCTCCCGGGTCACTCTTCCCAAGATAGAAAGCTTCATCGGCTTCAAGTACATGAAGAGCTTTTATATCGGCATCGGAATAAACCGCAGCCGTTTTAATGCCCATCTCCCTGCATGTCTTAATAACTCTCAGAGCGATCTCTCCTCTGTTGGCAATTAATATTTTTCTAAACATAACATTCATTCCTGTTTTTCCATACTGGCAATTATTACGTACAAACTACATTCTGTAAATCCCATACCCCTGAACATCATCTCTTAAGGGAGCATTAAGCGATGCCGATATACTCAAACCCAGGACATCCCTGGTAGATGCCGGATCAATTATTCCGTCATCCCACAGGTTTGAAGTGCTGTAATAGGCATCGCCCTCCTTTCTTGCAGCTGTTATTATGGGTTCTTTTATGGCATCGATCTCTTCGCGCGGCATGGGAGGTTTTCCCTCTTTTGCAAGCTGTTCATTTTTAATCGTAACCAGAACATCGGCAGCCTGTTCCCCTCCCATCACTCCGATTTCGGCATTGGGCCAGTTCCACAGAAAGCGCGGCGAATAAGCTCTCCCGCACATGGCATAATTTCCGGCCCCGAACGACGCTCCCATCATTACTGTAAATTTCGGTACGGTAACTGTTGATACGGCATTAACCATTTTATGGCCATTCTTGGTGATGCCTCCCCTTTCATATTCTCTGCCGATCATGAATCCGCTTATATTTTGCAGAAATACCAGAGGAATTTTTCTTTTATCGCAGATCTGTATAAACTGGGTTGCCTTTAAGGAACTATCGGAAAAGAGAATGCCGTTGTTTGCAAGAACCCCCACAGGATAACCGTGAATATATGCCCACCCGCACACAATTGTGGGGCCGAACATCTCTTTGAATTCAAGAAATTCGCTCCTGTCAACAATTCTTGCAATGACCTCTCTGACCTCATAAGGAGTGTTTATTTTTCTGCTCACAATTCCGTATATCTCCTTAGTATCATATATGGGAGGCTCCGGTTCTCTCATATTGAGCTTCTCTTTAACATTTTCAGGAAGGTTAGCAACAATCTGTCTCAATATTGTTATGGCATGAGCATCATCATCCGCCAAATAATCGGAAACGCCCGATTCCATGCAGTGAACTTCAGCCCCGCCAAGCTCATCTGCCGTTACTTCTTCTCCGGTCGCGGCCTTCACAAGCGGCGGGCCTCCAAGGAATATAGCGCCGGTACCTTTTACATGCACCACTTCATCAGACATGGCCGGAATATATGCCCCGCCGGCAGTGCATAATCCCATAACTGCCGTTATCTGAGGAATACCCATCTTTGACATAATTGCCTGATTATAGAAAATTCTTCCGCCGTCGTCGGCATCAGGAAATATTTCAGACTGAAGCGGCAAAAAAGCGCCCGCCGAATCAAGGAGATTGATCATTGGAAGCCGGTTCTCCATGGCAATTGTCTGAAGCCTCAGCGATTTTTTCACCCCCATCGGGTAAACGGCGCCGCCTTTAATAGCGGCATCGCTGGCATTGATGAGAACTTCCCTTCCTTCAACAATTCCGATCCCTGCAATAATGCCGGCGCCGTGTATCTTCCCGTCATACATGCCTCTTGCCGCCAGCGGAGCGATCTCAAGAAACGGCGTATTTTTGTCGAGGAGCAATTCCAGCTTTTTTTTAACCGGAAGCTTGCCCTGTTTTGCAAGTCGATCCTTTGCTTTCTGAGACCTTTCATATCGGGCCTTGTTCAGTTCGGTTTTGAGATCCGCAACAAGGCGTTCCATATACTCATAGTTTTTTTTGTACTCATCCGAGTTTATATCGATTCCGGTTTCTATGAGATTCATAATATGCTGTTCCCTTCCCTTATTTTTTATTTACCCTATAATACTATACTTACCCTTTCAGCTGATATTGACTGGACGGCCAACCAATATTAGCTGAAAAAAATATGCCGTATTTATTTTGGCCGAATAACCAGTTTTTTGACCAATTGTCCAATTCCAAACAATATAAAAATAATCAAATCAATTGTCAAGAAAAAAATCAACAAATCAACTCATTCGGCCGGCCCTCCGGATAAAATTATCTTTATTGATCTGTTTTTAGTATTGACTTTTTATCAGAGTTTTATAGATTTACCAATTATTGAAGGTTTGTTCATCTTTTCACTAATTATTTTTTTAAGAAAATTATTAATTGAGTAACTTGTTATTAGCCTTAAATGTCAAATATCTTAATTCAATACCCGGCGTTAAACAAAAATTTATTAATAAAAAAAATTTGAGACTCAGAATTTATAATTATGAATAATATGAAGAGTAGAATTAAAATTATTATATTTGCAGTATCTATAGTCTTTATTTTTAATAGTACAGCTTCTCCTGTTTATAAGTTTGATTTTATTACTGTTACTGATGTGGTGAAAAAAATAAAAAAGACTTTCGGCAGTTTAAAAACCTATCAGGCGAATTTTACGATCATTACAACTAAAATGGGAAAGAAAAGAAAACAGAGCGGAGTAATTCAGTATAAGGCTAATGATAAATTATTAATGAAGTTCTATAAACCGTCCGGACAAAAGATTATTTCAAACGGTGAGATGATGTGGATATATATACCGTCCATGAATGTGGTTGCGGAACAGGACTTGCGGTCTGATCCGGGCTTGTTCTCTTCAGGAACAAAAACCGGGCTTAACAGGCTTTTCTCGAAATACCATTACAGATTTTATTCAAAAAAACAGCCAGAAGAGCAGAAAGACGGAACCAAAAAATATACTCTCTTGTTAAAACAGAAAGAGAGCAGAAGCGGATATAAAACTCTAAAACTCTGGGTGTCGGAAGACTATATGATCACTGCTGCCGAAGGGATTACATCTTCGGGTAAAATTATTAATATTTCATTTTCCAATATTAAAACAAATATTGATATCCCAAACGGAGTTTTTAAATTTAACATTCCTTCCAGAGCCCGTATAATAAAAAATCCGATGATGTCCGAGGAATAATAAAGTGGAAACAATTGGAGAAAAATTAAAATCGGCAAGAACCGCGAAAAAACTTTCTATTAAAGATGTAGTCAAGCAGACTAATATAAATCCATTGTATCTGAATGCTCTTGAAGATGAGGATTTTGATAAATTCCCCAGTGAAACTTACCTCATAGGCTTTCTTAGATCTTATTCCGAGTTTTTAAAACTCGATTCCGAAGAAATAATACAGGCATACAGAGGGTATAAGATCGGTGAAAGTGTAACTCCCCTTGAGGAGCTGACAAAATCTACAAAGCCTACAATCTCCATGGTTTTATCAAATGTCAGCAGTAAGTTCAATAATGTGATATTTATTGCAATAGTGGTCATATCGGCGTTGCTGATCTACTGGGGAGTCAGAACTCTCATCTCTTCCGATGTCGATACCGGCGGGGGAGATACTGTAGTCAAAATAAAGGATCAGTATAAAGAGAAAAGTATAGAGACAAAGATCGGCAATATAAAAAATCTTTATCTTCAAAACAACAGCGGTTTTATTCTTGTATATAAAAACGAGGCGGTTCAGTTTCTCGTTGATAAAACAGAGGTGGTTTTTATTCTTAAAGATATTTCCGGGCAAAGCGTTACAATTGAATTTTTCCCGGACAAGCAGGTTGAAAAACTGGAATTGGACATGCCAAGGTCGATCCGCATTATTAAGAGCATGAGAGATGTAACCTTTACATTAAAGGGGCTTACTGAAAACAGAGCTAAAATTCTTGTTAAACTGGATAAAAAAAAGTTAATTGAAAAGAAAGAAACTGCCGTAAGCGAAATAAATGATACGGTAAAAGAGAATGTGGATGTAATTGCACAGAACAAAAAAAATCTTAAAATAGTTTTTGAAGCGGAATTTAAACAGAAATCCTTTATTGAGATATATCTTGACGGGTCGATGAAAAAGCGCGGATTTATTCCCGGAGGCAGCAGGGAACGGTGGGAAGCTTCGGAGTATATACAGGTTAAAATAGGTAATGCAGGCGGTATAATACCAAGAATTAATGGGAAAGTATATGTCTTCGGAAAACCGGGACAGGTTGCCAATAAAGTAATTACCTGGAAAAAAGATATAAAAAATCCCAACCTCTATCATATAGTTGTTAATGACTGGTGATATGTGGACTCATCAAAAAGATTGACCTATTACATTATATCGCTGGGCTGCTCCAAGAATCTTGTAGACTCCGAGAAAATTAATAACAGCATGTTCAATGCAGGTTATCTGCCTGTCGGATCATCGGAACAAGCGGATATAATTATAATAAACACATGCGGTTTCATTACTCCTGCCAAAGAGGAATCTCTTGATGTAATATTTGACGCGGTTGAATACGATTCGAAATATATCGCGGTAGCAGGATGTTTATCTCAGAGGTATATGGACCAGTTAAAGAAAGATATTCCGGAAATAGACTTTATATACGGAATTCCCGACGAGCATTTTGTCAGAAGTTTAAGCAGATCATTGGATATTGTTATTAAAGAGAGCCCCCCGTCAATATCAAGAAAAGCGCTTTATAAGGCTCAGGTCTATTCGTATATTAAGATATCCGACGGCTGTTCCAATAATTGCAGCTATTGCGCTATCCCGCTTATAAGAGGCGGACACAGATCTTTCTCTATTGAATCGATTTTATCGGATGCTGAAAAAGCCCTTAGTGAGGGCGCAAAGGAGCTGAATATTATTGCTCAGGATATTACTCAATACAGACACGGTAAATATAGGCTTCCTCATCTTATAGAAAAGATATCTGAAATTGATGAGGTTCAGTGGATACGCCTTCTCTATTGTCACCCGGATCATATAAATAATGATATTATCGGGATTTACAGGAATGACAAAGTTGTCAGATATATTGATATTCCTTTTCAGCATGTCAGCAGGAAAATACTCAATTCGATGGGAAGAAATGGTGATTTTAATAAATATTATGATCTTGTGATGAAGTTAAGAGATGAAATCCCCGGAATAAGGATAAGATCGACATTTTTGCTCGGATATCCCGGAGAAGATGAGAATGATTTCCGCATGATACTTGATTTTTTAAGAAAAACAGAGCTGGACAGAGTGGGTGCTTTTATATATTCAAAGGAAGAAGATACGGAAGCGTACAAACTTAAGGGGCAGATTCCTGAGAGTGTTAAAAAAAAGCGGTATGAAGAATTTATGGAGATCCAGAAAGATATATCCTTCAAAAATCTGCGCAGATTAATAGGCAGTGAAGTGAGTGTTATAGTGGAAGAAAAATTTGATGAAACAACATATCTTGCAAGAACCGAATTTGACGCTCCTGAAGTTGACGGTATTTTTTACTTGACCGCAAAAGACGAAGTAAATAATTCAATAGTGAGGGCAAAAGTTATCGGTTCGGAAGAATATGACCTTTTCGGAGAAATTATATAGATGCCTGAGTTTATATTTAATATACCCAATCTTCTCTCCATAAGCAGAATTGTTTTAATTCCCTTATTTATTTATCTATTATCCCAAAAAACCGTAGAATCATGGATACTGGCAATAGTGGTTTTTATTATAGCCTCGTTAACCGATCTTCTTGACGGGTGGAGCGCCAGAAAGCTGAAGCAGGAATCGGAATTTGGGAAATTTATTGATCCCCTTGCCGATAAAATTCTTGTTATAGCTTCTCTGAGCGCTCTAATGACAATGGATCCCAATTTTCAGATATTTGACTTCTGGATGATCCTGATCATTGTGGGCAGGGATATTATGATCACCATAATGAGATCGCTTGCTATAAAGAAGGGAAAACCTTTAAGAACCAACAGGTTCGGAAAATTTAAAACCGGTTTTCAGATGGTATCAATAATAATAATTATTATGATATATATAGTAAGAAAAAAAGGCATTTTCGTAACTTATAGATCCGTTCCGTACTGGATAATGATCGGAATAACTCTGTTAACGGCGCTGTCGGGATTGAGGTATTTGATCACTAACTGGTATCTGTTTTTCCCAAAAAAGAATAAAAATAATGATCCAATTTAAGTGATGAAATTTATGAGAGTAATATTCACCGCCTTTTATTCAGGTTATTTTCCAGTTGCTCCCGGAACCGTAGGAACAATGGTGGGTATGGGAATATATGTTCTGGAGTATATTCTCTTCGGTCATATCAGTTGGATCATTAATTTACTGATAGTTGCGGTAATGCTCTATCCTGCTGTTAAAATAGGTGATGCGGGAGAAAAATTTTTTGGCGAGAAGGACCCTGCACAGGTAGTTTTTGACGAAGTTATGGGATATTGGATCAGCGTTCTTTTTTATCCGTTCAGTTGGTATATTGTGATACTTGCCTTTTTTATTTTTAGATTTTTTGATATTTTGAAACCCTATCCTGCAAAAGATCTGCAAAAACTGAAAGGGGGGCTTGGAATAATGATTGACGATTATATTGCAGGAGTATATACAAATATTATAATATTTATTATTGTCAATATATTAAAATTGAGCAATATACCTATTTATTAATAAGATGTTACCAGTGTGCATAAGATAGAATTGACAAAATAACTGTTATAGGTTATGTTAAGAAGATCCATTTTTCCACAATTCCGAACCGGATTATTTGAAATGAGGTTTTACAATGATTATAAAAATGCGGCCTTTACTTAAGAATAGTATATTTTTGTTTACTCTTTTTTTATCGGTTCAATTAAATGCGAAGATCCCAAAAAAAATATCTCCTCCGGACTTCAGCCGGAAAGGGAACAGCTGTGTTAAATGTCATGAAACTCTGGGGGATAAGCTAAAAAAACCTCTGACAGAATGGCGTACCAGCGTTCATGCAAAAGTGGGAAATAACTGCAACATATGCCACGGAGGCAATTCCGAATCCGATGATAAGACAACTGCAAAGAACAAAAAGAACGGATTTATCGGCTCTCCTAAGGGGAAGGAGGTTTTGACTTTTTGCGGAAGAGGGGGATGCCATACTACTGAATTATTACAGTTTGAAAGAGGTCCCCATTATAGATCCGTTCTGAAAGATGGAATTCCTAACTGTACAACCTGCCATGGAGTTCATGCTATTCAAAGAGCTTCGGCTAATATAATCAAAGATAAGGCGTGCTCCGATTGCCATTCAATTGAGTATGCAAAGGATATTATTAAATCCATAGGCGCCATAGAAACAGGACTCAGAGGTATTCAGGGAAATATCGATTTCCTTGTGAAAAATCATGCGGATGTTGAGGACATTGAAAGAAGGCTTGACAGAACAACGCGTCTTTTCAGACAGCTGCTCCATGTTTTCTCAAGTGTTGAGATCAGATCTACTAAAAAGATCATTGAGCTGGAAATTACAAATCTTATAAATGAATCCGGTTCAAAAGTGGCGCTTACGCAGAGACTTAATTTGCTCTATATACTGACTGTTCTTTTTGGTATTTCCATTATTATTGCCTTTTTGATATATTCGATATATATGATCTATAAACGGAGATAATAGGCCGGGAAAAGTATTTAATGAGAAATCACTTATTCAGCACCAGCAAAATTGACTATATCCGCGGCAATAAACCTGATGTTGATTGTATATTATGCGGGATCAGAGACAGATCCGAAGCTGTAAAAAATCTGGAGATTTTCAGAAGCGGGAATTTTATTATTTCTCTTAATCTCTATCCTTACAATCCCGGGCATTTGATGATCTTTCCTCGGAAGCATGTAGAAGAGCTTGAAGATTTATCTGAAGACGAACTTTCCGAGATGAACAGGCTGGTTATCAGATCGATAAAAATTTTACGTGAAGAATTGGCCCCGGGCGGTTTTAATATAGGATTTAATCTGGGTGAGGTCAGCGGTGCCAGTATCCGGCATTTGCATCAGCACATTGTCCCAAGATATGGCAACGAAGCGGGATTTCTGGATATTCTTTCCGGGACCAGAGTTGTTGTTATTGATCCTAATGAATTACAGAAGAGACTGATTGCAAAGTTCTCCCCATGAACACTGCCGCAATCCGCATTCCCGAAAATATTTTGTTTAAATTCTTATTGAAAAAAAAATCAGATTCTAAGAAATTGGTTATAATTTCCATATAGATTTTATAAGGTTTATATTTAATGGCTAAAACTGTTACTAGAAAGAAATACGACGTTATTGTAAAGAGCGAATTTTGCAAGGGATGCCATCTATGTATCGAATACTGTAAAAGCGGAAAACTTGTAAATTCAAAAAAATTGAACAAGATGGGATATCTTTATGCCGAGCCTGCAGAAGATGCAAAATGTACAGGCTGTATGGTTTGTACTCTTGTCTGCCCCGACCTTGTGATAGAGGTGTATGATGAATAAGATATTCATAAGCGGCAACCATACGTTCGGCGAGGCCGCGATCAGGGCCGGATGCAAATGCTATTTCGGATATCCCATTACTCCTCAGAATGAACTTGGCGAGTATATGGCAGACAGGTTAAGAAAATCGGGCGGTATATTTGTTCAATCCGAGAGCGAAACAGCTGCAATAAATATGGTTGTAGGCGCATCTGCCGCGGGTGCGCGTGTCATGACTTCATCGTCCAGTCCCGGAATAAGCCTGAAACAGGAAGGCATTTCCTTTCTGGCAGGTTTTGAACTTCCTGCTGTTATTATCAATGTTATGAGAGGAGGGCCGGGGCTTGGCAATATCGCACCGGCTCAGGGGGATTATTTTCAGGCAACAAGAGGGGGAGGACACGGGGATTACCGCACTCCGGTTCTGGCTCCGGCTTCTGTTCAGGAGATAGCGGATTTAACGATTGTCGCATTTGAAATTGCCGATAAATACAGAACTCCGGTTATGTTGATCAGCGACGGTATGATGGGGCAGATGAAAGAACCGGTAATTTTCCCCGAACATGTTAAAGATCTGCCTCAAAAAGAATGGGCCTTATCGGGCAGAGGAAAAGGTAAAAGCCGGTATTTAGCTTCTTTAATACTTGATCCTCTGGAAATGGAAAGACATAACTGGAAACTTGTGAGAAAATATAAAGAGATAGAAAAGAATGAGGTCAGACACGAAGAATATATGATGGAAGACGCTGAAATTGCCGTTATTGCTTACGGGACAACAGCGAGAATTGCCAAAGGAGCTATTAAAAGGGTTAGAAGCGAAGGTATTAAAGCGGGGCTCATAAGACCCATTACTCTTTGGCCTTTCCCAAGCAGGGCTTTAAAGGATATATCCGAGAGAATTAAAAAATTTATCGTTTTTGAAATGAGTACAGGCCAGATGCTTGAAGACGTTCAGCTCGCGCTGGCAGGAAAGGCAAGTGTATCCTTTCATGGCAGACCGGGCGGCGTAATTCCTACTCCGGCTGAATTCGCACGGTATATATACAGAGAAAATCAGAAAGAGAACAAGTGTTTATAAAATGAACTTAAAAAATAAGTGGCCTAAATATTACAAAAAAGATGTTGTGACGCATTACTGCCCCGGATGCGGGCATGGAATTGCCCACAGAATTGTTGCCGAAGTTCTTGAAGAGCTTGATGTGGGAGACAGAGCAATATGCGTTAATCCGGCCGGATGCGCGGTTCTTGCGTACAGATATTTCGATATTGATATGCTTGAATCTGCTCATGGCAGGGGTACTGCAATGGCAACCGGTATAAAAAGAGCGAGGCCCGACCTTTTTGTTTTTTCCTATCAGGGCGACGGCGACCTGTCCGCCATAGGAACTGCGGAGACAATACATTCTGCCAACAGGGGAGAACATATATCGGTGATATTTATTAATAATGCGGTATATGGTATGACCGGGGGGCAGATGGCGCCTACAACACTGGTGGGCCAGAAAACTACTACGTCGCCGTCGGGGCGAAATCCCGACTATGAAGGGTATCCTTTGCATATTACCGATGTAGTTGCATCTTTTCCCGGCGTTGTTTATGCCGAAAGAGTGGCTGTTGATACGCCGGCAGGGATCCGTAAAACAAAAAAAGCGGTTACAAACGCCTTCCGGTGCCAGATCGACGGAATCGGTTACTCAATCGTTGAAATTTTATCGCCCTGTCCTACGAACTGGAAGATGAATACTATTGAATCGTATAAATGGGTTACTGAAGAAATGACCAAGGAGTTCCCATTGGGAGTTTTAACCGATAAAAGGGAGAAGAAGAAGTAATTATGATCAATAAAATTTTATGCGCCGGTTCGGGAGGGCAGGGTGTTTTAACGCTGGGCAATATTCTTGGAAATGCGGCAATGATGGAAGATTATTGCGTCACCTTTCTCCCCTCATATGGAGCCGCCATGCGCGGCGGGACTGCAAATTGCACGGTCTGTATTTCCAATAATGAAATTGCATCTCCGGTTGCATCTGCTCCGGATATCCTTATTGCTATGAATCAGCCTTCTGTTTCTGCATTTATCAACAGGCTTGAGCCGGGCGCCCAGTTAATATATAACTCCAGCATTGCAGATAACCTGCCCATCAGAGGAGATATTGAATTTCATCCGGTCCCGGCAAATGATCTTGCAATTGAACTGGGTAACGAGAGATCAATGAATATGATCATTCTCGGATCTTTTATTAAATTAACCAATATAATAAGAGTTGATAATATTCATAAAAGTATTGAAATGCTCATGGGAGCCAAACCGAAACTTGCAAAAAAGAGCAAAGAAATTTTTAATGCCGGTTATGAAAGGTTCCCATTTATTAGCGAATAGCTCTTTAATTGTGTAATTTTAGTAAATTAAAAATATCTGTCTGCCGATTTAATCAGTAGCTTTAAAAAAGGAAGTTCGTATAAAATTACATGGATATAATAATAATTTGAGGTGATGGAAGATGCCAATTACACAAATTTCCGTATCAGTTGAAAACAAGCCCGGAACATTAAATGAAGTATGTGAAATACTTGAAAAGGAGTTGATAAATATTAAAGGGATCATGGCAGCTTCCGTAATGAGTCCGGTTCAGGTTCATTTTATTGTGGACGATCCTGAAAAAGCGGAAAATGTATTGAAAGCCAGAGGATTCAATGTCTCCACAAAGGATGTTATAGCTGTTGCTACTCCCGACCATCCCGGGGGATTAAATGCTATTTTGAGAACCCTTGTTCAGGGGAAAGTTAATATTGAAACGCTCTATCCCTTTATAAATCCTTCAGGGAATGACGCTATAATAATCTTGGAAGTTGACAAGATAAAAGAAGCGCTTGATATTTTGAAAAAACACTGGGTTAAAACTTACAGTAAAGAGATATATAAGTCATAGCAATTATTTTCTGTTTTTTTGACCAAAAAATGCGCCGGATCCTATGCCGGAAAATGCCCTTCTGCTTCGCACCGCAATTGTTCTCTTCACATGATTTCCTGTTTCTCACAAAAATTGTTATGTCTCCTCACTGGATTCGTTATTGACACACATGTTATAATTTTAATTTAGATCGAAAAAAAGAAAATTGTTCTAAGTTAATAAGGGAGACATAGACCAAATGTCTTTTACAGGAAAATTGTGAAGGTTGTTTTCAGTTTGAAGATCAGGCATAAGATATTTTTATTGATCATATTGCCTCTGTTTTGTATTCTTTCATACCGGTTCCCCTTAAAAGGCGGGGAAAAATTTATTAAAGTTGGAGTCCCCTTTGATTCCGGCCTGTCATTTTTAGGTACAAAGGGAGAATATACCAGCCTCTCTATTGATATTATTAAACATATTGCCGGATCGAGAAATCAAAGGATCATTATTATTAAAGATTCTCTTAAGAACTGTATTGCCAAGCTTCGGCAAAAGGAAATTGATATTATCACGGATATACCGTATCAACCGGTGAGAGAAGCTGACCTTCTGTTTTCTCAGGAATCTCTTTATGTAAGCTGGGCTATGGTTTTAAGCAGACCCGGTATTGAAATAAAAGATATTTCCGATATAAACGGCAAAAAGGTAATCATAAACGCAGACTGCGTCCATCTGAATTATCTCAAAAAGATGATCAATGATCTGAAAATTAATTGCAGGTTGATTAGCACCGGAAATCTTTTCAGCATTATCGAGCTTATTCACAAAGGGAAGGGTGATATCGGCATTGTAAACTCATTCAGTTTTCCGGTTCTTCCGGTAAATTATAATGTTAAGATCAATCCTCTTCGATTTGATCCTGTTAAGGTGGGTTTTGCTGTTCTAAAAGATCATAATAAAATGGGACTTCTTGAAAACGTTAATGATTTTCTGATATCTTTGAAAGAAGAAAAAGGTTCACTTTATTACAGATCAATGGAATACCACTTTGGTAAAATAGTAAATGATGTTGTTCCCCTATGGATGAAATATTCCTTCGTTGCCTGCTTGAGTCTGATTTTTATACTCTTTGCATTAGGTTATAAAATGAATAAAAGATTAATCAGTTATAAAAATGAATTGCGCAGTGAAATAGATTTACGGAAAAGAAGCGAATCGGAGAATTTAAAGGCTATAAATATAATTCAGGAGAAGGAGGTTCTTGTAAAGGAGATACATCACAGGGTTAAGAATAATTTCATGACGATCCAGAGTCTCCTGAATCTTCAATTTTTCCGCCTCAGGGATTCCGGTTTCAGGGAATTAATTAACGAATTGAGAAACAGAATAATGTCCATGAGCCTGATCCATGAAAAGACATATTTCAGCGACAATGCTTCCGGCAGTGATCTTGTTAGTTTAAGACGTTACGTAAATAACCTTGTTGAAAAGATCAATTATAATTATTCCATTGACCGGGATAAGATAGAGGTATCTATACATATTCCGGATAAATTTGCAGAGAGTAATTTTATCATAATACTTGGGCTTATTATTAATGAACTTGTTTCAAACGTATTTAAATACGCATTCCCGGGAGATACGAGGGGCAGACTTGATGTTTTAATTGAGAATATTTACGGTGATAGATACGTGCTCACAGTCAGAGACAACGGGATCGGTCTTCCGGATGAAATTGACATTCATAATTTGGACACTCTTGGCCTGGAAATAGTTGCCGCTCTCGTTGCGCAGATTAACGGAACTATTGAAGTGAGGAGACATAATGGAACAGACTTTAAAGTTGAGTTTAGTTATGATTTTAAATAAAGGGTCATTTTGTCTGTGATATTTTTTATAGTTACGGAGTGTGAATTGACGGTTCACACAGAATAGTTTATC
>JAJRXZ010000074.1 GCA_024276015.1 Spirochaetota bacterium
CCGCATAAAGAGATTGTCGGAATTTTTAGGTGAATCCTACTTTAATTATCTCTCCAATTTAGAGGACCTTGTATTGCTGATGGACGAGTCCCATCATTACCGTGCTGACAGGGGAATGGAAGTAATCAATGAGTTGAATCCGATATTAGGCCTGGAACTTACCGCTACTCCGCAGATAGAGAGAGCCGGAGGAGCGATAAAGTTTAAAAATGTTGTGTATGAATATTCACTTTCAAAAGCCATTCAGGACGGTTTTGTCAAAGAACCGGCTGTTGCTACACGCAAGAACTTTGATCCTTCCCATTACTCAATAGATGAAGTAGACAGGATCAAATTAGAGGATGGGATCAGAATTCATGAGGACACCAAGGCGGCGCTGGATATTTACGGAAGGGATAACAATGTATCCATAGTAAAGCCTTTCGTTCTGGTAGTTGCTCAAAATACCGATCACGCCGGCGGTTTAAAGACCATGATCACATCTCAGTCATTCTTTGACGGCTACTACGCGGATAAGGTAATGGAGATACACTCCAAACAGAAGGGAGGGGAAAAGGACGAAAACATTGAACTACTGCTGTCACTTGAAGACCCGGATAATAAGATAGAGATAGTTATACATGTGAATATGCTCAAGGAAGGCTGGGACGTTACCAATCTATATACTATTGTCCCTCTTCGAACTGCCGCATCCGTGACCTTGAGAGAACAAACAATAGGCAGAGGTCTGCGGCTGCCTTATGGTAAAAGGACCGGAGACCATAAAGTTGATAAACTTACGATTGTTGCCCACGATAAGTTTCAGGAAATTATTGATCAGGCCAACAAGCCCGATTCCATCATACGGAAGGAAAATATAATAACTATTGATGAAACGGAGCTTGCCAGGCATAAAGAAGTTGTTACTGTAACAACGAAATTCGAAGAGGAATTTAAAAGAGAGCAGAAAAAAATTGATGCTATTACCGAACCGGAAGAAAAGCAGAAGGCCCAAAACAGGCTGGAGAGTCATAAAATACTCATCGAAGTATTGCCGGATTTAAAAAAACATGTATCCAGTGTAAATGACCTCACACATGATGATATTGAAAAAATAGCTATAGAAAAAGTGGAACAGAAAATCCAAAGCTCTGTACAGCAGGAAATGTATGCCTCGGGAATGATCCTGGAAGTCAAGAAAGCATATAAGGCCATTATAAAAGAATATATAAAAAACATAATCGAAATTCCGAGAATAACTATTCAGCAGAGCGGAGATGTAAGGTCCGGATTCCACGATTTTGATCTGGATATCAAGAGTCTCAATTATCAGCCCGTATCAGAAGAGATATTGAGAAAGACACTCAGGGAACAGGAAAATAGCGTTGATATCGTTATTGGCAAAGGCAGGTTTGCTTATGACAGGCCGGAAAATATTATAGTAAATGAACTTATAAATCAGCCTGAAATAGATTATGATGAGCATGCCGACTTATTGTTTAAATTGGCCGGGCAGGCGGTCCGGAAATTTCAATCATACCTTGATGAAGAAAAGGTAATGAATGTCGTTCAATACCATAAACGGGAAATAGCAAAATTTATCTTTGCGCAAATGGATAAGAATTTTTATTGTGAAGCGCCTGAATATGGAACACCGAGGGTTTATCCGTTTGACAGGATCAGGGAGCACAATTATTCAAAATATACTGAAGACAGCATCCATGACTTTAGAGAAACGATCACTCCGACAAATGCGATTCCGGGCAAATTATTCAGCGGCTTCGCAAAGTCCTGCCATAATTTGTATAAATTTGATTCAAAGACAGAAAAAGACTTTGCCGGGATATTAGAGAGTGATAAGGATGTTTTGAAATGGATGAGACCGGCTCCCAATCAATTTGATATATACTGGAACCATAACTCAAGCAGATACCGCCCCGATTTTGTAGTAGAAACAGAAGCCACTATTTACATGGTTGAGACAAAGAAAGAAGGCGATATGGAATCCTCTGAAGTCCAGGAAAAATCTCATGCAGCTCTCGAATACTGTAAGCATGCTACAGAATATATTGCAAAAAACAGTGGCAAACCTTGGGAATATATATTAATCCCTCATAATGCAGTGCAAAGCAATATGGGATTTAAGTTTTTAGTTGACAAGTATAAGAGATAAAAGGACTTGCAATGCTTCTGGTTGATCTTGACTATGAAGCTGACAAGCCCTTTGATATGGACAGGACCGTGTTTGCAAAAGACATAGCCGACGATGGATCAATAAAGATCGCAGGACTTACAAAGAGCGCCGGCCTGATCGCCATTGATAAACACGGGAATGAGTCGAAGCCGGTTAAGCTGAAATAGAGTTGCTATATTTTATTTTGTCATGCCCGAGGTCTTTAATCGGGCATCCAGGGAATGCTGAACTGCTGAATTCTCGCTCAACAGACCGCGGGAGTGACAGGAGGGCGGACCGATGGAATTAAATGAATAGTCTTTCACAATCAGGTTTAATTAAAAAAATACTTGCTATTCCGGCAGAAGACAGGGTTGAAATTGAAAGCACAGGATTGTTCCCATACAATATTACCCGTTTTAATATCGGCTATGTCCGCTCTGAGGGTTACAGGAATGATCTAATAGTAAAACATTTAAGAGAATTCCCTGATCCGCCTAATCTTGATAGTAATGAGGGCGTAAGGGCAATGCGGGTAGAAATGGAAAGAGGAAATCTATATCCACCTGTTTTTCTTACATATCCTGTTCTGCAAGATTCTGTCAGGGTAATTCTTTTTAACACAATCAGGGCTTCAGAATGGGATAAAGTATCTTATTATTTGTCACACAACGAAAAATATGTAACAAATGAGACTGTCAGGAAGGTTATTCAAAATATGGACACTTCAAAGGTGTCCCGCATTTTAAAAAAGTGGGTTGATAAGGGCCTGTTAATAAAAGTCGATACGGGAGCCAAAAAAACGGTGAAATATAGATTGCCGGTAGATGAAGAACAGGACAATTTGTTTGCAGGAGGGCCTGCAAATAAATAATAAACCATTATAATTCAAATGCTTATTAATGTTTTAATTGCATGAGCTGACAATTTGGACTAAATGAGAGGCCTATCGATTAGTCGGCAATTCTGGCAAGAGATGCTAATACGGCGAAGGGACGTAACAGAGACTTAAGGACTGGATTCCCGCTTAAGACTGTGGGATTGACAGACATTTTTAAACAATATGGCTAAACCAAAACGAATCAAGACCGTAGAAAAACTCAACCTCTCCGAGCATACCCTCGATATCAATGTACGCAAGTGCAGCTTCGACAAATTCCGTTTTTCGAATATTGAAGACTATGTCCTTGCGGTTACCGGCGGCCGTGAGTATCAGTATCGGCGAAGGCGAACGGGCGCGGATCCGCTTCAAAAAGGAATATAAAGAGTTTGAAGAGAGGGCCGGTTCGACAGTCAGCCCGCGCGGTTGAATGTATCGGCCGGGGGCCTGGAGCATTATGGAGAAAAAAGGGTAATACCCTTAAAAGAGGGTAATAATAAGGGTAATAACTGAATGGACCGAATAGCTCAATCGATTAAAAACGGATTAAGTCTCAGGGCATACCTGTCTGTCTCTTCCGGGACTGGCCCCTCCCGGTTTATAAACCTGCCTTGAAAAATCGGGGAACTCCTGTGAGCATGTA
>JAJRXZ010000075.1 GCA_024276015.1 Spirochaetota bacterium
AACCATTTATTATCTTTCCAGTATTGCTATAAATATAAAGTCTGTTAATAATTAAGATAATTTAGTGATTTCTTTATTTTTAGTCAAGTTTTATTGAATTTTTGCAACAAAGAAGTGGACAAAATGATACTGCAAATATCAACAAAAATTGAATTTTTTTGTTGACTACTATTTAAGAATAATTAAAAAATTAGATGATGGGAAAATTTCATTATATAAAATATAAACAAAAAAATAAAGAGGAAATTAAATGATAAAATTAAACGATAAAGGAGAGGGAATTTTTGTTATCAGCATAATAATGGAGGAAGTCCATACCCTTGACGTGCCTGACCTAAAAGAGAAACTTCAAAACGCGATCGTCAACAACAGCATTAAAAAACTCGTGCTTGACCTTTCAAACGTAAAGATGATTACAAGCTCCGGTATCGGTATCTTTCTTAATATAAACCAGAGCCTGAATAATCAGTTAAAACTGGCATCGGTTAACGACGAAGTTAAAAAGGTGCTGGAGCTTACAAAAGTAACTTCTGTTATTGATGTCTTTGACTCAATCGATGAAGCGCTGAATAGTTTTTAAAGATCACATTTTATAAGTGATCTTATACTTAAAATTTTCGGGATCAAGCCAATCCACAGTTTTACCGTTAACCTGAGCAAAGGGATACATAAGATAATTTACAGGACCGCCTTGCTGGAGGGGATTCAGTTCCAGATCTTTTCCCTTTGTAAGGCCAATGCGGTACTGGTCGATCCCTCCCCAGAAATATTTAATATAATCTCCGGTTTTTTTGTCATTGAATTTAAGATTATGTACTAAAATCATTTTCCTCACATCACCGGGATCCACAGGTACCCATCCGTATCCCGGCAGGTAGAACTCGGCCCAGCAGTGCTGCCATTTTGTAATATCCTGATCAGGTTTTTTCCCCATCCTGATACCGAAAATTTCTCTGGCCGGAACTCCGGCAGCGCGCGCAAGAGTTACAAAGATCGAACTGATGTCTGCGCATTTACCTCCGGGTCTTTTCAGAAGGGATTTTACATCCCCCAATCCGCAGCCTCTGGTGTTGGGGTCGCGAAAAGTATTAACGCATGTCCAGTCGTAAACAGCTCGGGCTCGTTCAAGAATAGTTTTTTTATCTCTTGTTATTGTATCTGCCAGTCCCTTCACTTCTTCGTCAATGGGCCCATACTTTGTGGAACTTAAATAGATCTTATATTCCTTCGGTACAGAAACGGCTTTTTCAGGAGCCAGCTTTTTCTTTGATACCTCTTTGCGAACCGCTTTAAATGAAAATTGAAGTTTTCTGCTAGTTGCCCCTTTATCCCATCTTGCGAATAGAAGAGTGTTGCCGAATTTGCTCTCTTTATTTATTGAAGATTCTTTATAGTCCCCGTCGATCTTTACACTGCCGATTGTCTGGTATTCATTGGATACCGGATAGGGGATCCACAGCTTTACTTCGGCATTTTTGTCATAATGGGACAGGTCAAAAGTCATGATGATTGTTCCCGAGGCTTTTTCAGTGCTCGCCTTTTTGCAGGTTGCGACAAAGAGAGGCGCGCTCAATAATATAATTTTAAAATAGACCAAAAAATATTTCATAATTTCCTCTTAAATATTTAATTTGATTATCAATATATTGAATATTGATAATCAATAATTTCAATATATAATTCCGCTGTCAAGGATTATATTGAATTTAAGTTCAACTTTTTACTGTTAAAAGAAAAACTTATAAATATATCTCTTGAGCCGATTGTTACAGTTCATCAAGAGTTCCTTATAATTTCGTTTTTCTTCCATTTTTAATTGACATTAAATGAAATAACATTTAGTAATCATCAATTTAGATTAAAGTTATAATTGCCTTAAAATCAGCGTTAACCGATAGGTCATATACCATTAATTCTGATTTAATTCAATTAATTTATATATGTTACTTGCACTATTTGTTATGGATTGTTTAATATATTTAACATTTCGGAGAATTTATGGACAGAGATAGAATCAGGAATCTTCTAATACAAGTTAAAGAGGGCGAAATTGAAATCAACGACGCTCTGCACGCTCTGAGATCATTGCCCTTTGAAGACATGGGTTTTGCGAAAATAGATCATCACAGAAGTATAAGAACAGGCTATCCTGAAGTAATATACTGCAAAGGCAAAAGTATTGAGCAGATAAAAGAAATAGTAAAAAGTCAGTCAAAACATCAAAGTTCAATTCTTGCAACCAAAGCGGGACAGGAAGTCTATAATGCAATTAGATCCGTGCGGGATGATGCGGTCTTTTACGAGACAGCGGGAATAGTTTTAATTGGCAAACCCCTAAAGATTGAATCGGGAAAATTTATTCTTATTATAAGCGCCGGCACATCGGATATCCCCGCAGCGGAGGAAGCTGCGGTAACAGCGGAAGCCTTTGGCAACAGGGTGGAGAGGCTCTACGACATTGGCGTAGCCGGAATACACAGAGTGATGGACAATATTGAGATCATCTTTAATGCGGATGTTCTGATCGTTGCTGCAGGAATGGACGGAGTTCTTCCAAGCATAATCGGCGGGCTTGTTGATAAACCTGTAATAGCAGTGCCTACAAGCGCGGGGTATGGAGCGAGTTTTGACGGCCTTGCTGCGCTGCTGACAATGCTGAACAGCTGTGCGCCCGGAGTGGCTGTGGTTAATATTGACAACGGTTTTGGCGCCGGGTACTTTGCAAGCATGTTAAATCAAAAGGACAGGACGGCGTAATATTATGAAGATCGCATATTTTGACTGCTTTGCCGGGATCAGCGGCGATATGATAATAGGATCATTCCTCGATTCAGGTCTCGATTTTAATATGCTGAAATCGGAACTGGATAAGCTTAAACTGGATGATTATCATCTGAAAGCTGAAAAAGTAACAAGAAGTAATATTGCCGGAACTAAATTTAATGTCATTTGCAATGAGAATCGTAAAAAGCGCAGCCTTAATGATATTGAAAAAATAATTAATAAAAGCACTCTTGAAAAAAAGATAAAAAAACAGTCTCTCGAAATATTCGGCAGGTTAGCCCGGGTTGAGGCTGCAATTCACGGGAAGAATATTGACGAAATTTATTTTCACGAAATCGGAGCGATAGATTCGATAATTGATATTGTAGGCACGGTTATATCGATAAAACTTCTTGCCATTGAGAAAATCTATTCTTCCAAAATACATGTAGGCACGGGATCTATCAATACCGAACACGGCAGACTGCCTCTGCCTGCTCCTGCAGCAGCAGAGCTCTTAAAAGGGATACCCGTGTATTCGGAAGGAATAGGATCGGAATTGACAACGCCCACAGGAGCCGCGCTGATCTCCTCACTTGCAGAGGAATTCGGCGTTGTGCCCGAAATGGAGATCGATTCAATCGGTTACGGAGCCGGCGCCAGGGATCTTGAAATCCCAAATATGCTGAGGATCTTTACAGGAGTGACTTTTCAAAAGAGATGTATAAACGATTTAAAGATCATGCTTGAAACAAATATAGACGACATGAATCCTCAATTCTATCAGTATGTATCCGAAAGATTGTTCGCCGCAGGCGCTATTGACGTTTATACGGTTCCTATCATAATGAAAAAATCAAGACCCGGCATTATCCTTAATGTATTATCCTCGCGGGAAGATGCGGACAGGCTTGCTGATATTATTTTTACTGAAACAACATCATCCGGGATAAGGATAAATCCTGTAAGAAGAAAAATACTTGAGAGAGAGATCAGGAGTATTGAAACTAAGTACGGCGCAATAAAAGTTAAAATACATATTTCCGGTGATAAAGTAATAAATATATCGCCGGAATATGAAGATTGTGCCGAAAAAGCGCGCCAAAATGGAGCGCCTGTAAAAAAAGTATATGACGAAGCAAAAGAGTCGGCTCAAAAACAGATCGGTATAAATTATCCTGATAATAACTATTGACATATCTTTTTTCAGTTTTCTGCACTAAACCGGATCCTATTGCCAACTCTACCGAAGATGCAAATATCTTTCTGATGGTCTCAATATGCTTTAACCTGAAATCACAAATCGTACGCCGTTTAATAATATGACCGCCAGTATGGACAATGTTTAAAAAATCCCAATTTCAGGGAATTTACTTGACTTGGTTCCCTAATATATGTCTACTGCAAAAAATTTTACCGGGGGTAATTAAATGATAAAAAAAACAGCTCTGCTTTCTATCTCCGCGATTATCATACTATTCGGTTGTAGTAAAGCAAAAGACGAGTACAGTGACATTAAACGGGTAATGAGGGACGGTATTACCATCAATACTTCATTTGCAGATTCAATGGAAAAGGCAAAAAACGGAAAAGACGTTGCTGCTGCAATAGACAACTATACGGCGGGAATGAAAAAACTTGTTCCAATGATGAAGAATATGGATATGAAATATAAGAGCATGAATTTAAAAAATCCGGAAAAAGCTCCTGCTGAATTAAAAAGCCTGGTTAAAGACAATAATAAGGTTACCAAAAGGATGATAAAAGCATTAAGCGGCCTTGTGGAGTATGCAAACGACCCTGATGTGAGAAAAGCTCAAGAAAAATTCCAGAAAGTAATGGCAGCTTTAAGGTAAGTGTTATTTTTACTAATAAAAAAATATTAAGATATTAAGATGCATTGACTATATGTGCAATTTGTCAATGTATCTTAATAACAATAAAAAACAGTCAATTTATAATAACCGCATTGTTTAACTCAGATGTTGCGCTGTAATCACTGTCCGAATGTATCATAGCGCCATAAGAAATGAATTATTACCATAAAAAAAAAGCTTGACGGGCACGTGTTATTTTTGTATTTTTATACGTATAAAGGAGTGGAGGCCCTATGACTACAAAGTTGACATTAACCTTAGACAGCAAAACAATTGAAACTGCGAAGATATATGCAAAAAAAAATAAAATAAGTTTATCAAAATTGGTTGAGTTTTATTTCAAGTCGCTATCTTCAGGTATTGAAAATAATAACGCAAATCTCCCACCAATTACTAAAGAACTATCCGGGATAGCCAGAATTACAACAACAAAATCTGATAAGGAATTATTGCATGAAGCATTAAATAAAAGATTTTTATGAAAGAGAAAATATTTATTGATACGGATGTTATTCTGGATGTAGTGTTTGAAAGAAAACCATTTTTTTATGACTCGCAAAAGATACTGTCATTGGTTGAGAAAAACTATTTTATTGGATTTACATCATCATTAATATTGGCAAATTGTTACTATATAATAAGCAGTAGTAAAAATAAAAATACCGCGATAAAAACAATTTCAAAGTTAAGATCTATACTAACTATATTACCATTTACAGATAAAGAGATTGGAGAGTCGTTGAATTCCAATATAAAGGACTTTGAGGACGGTATTCAATATTTTATTACAATTAATAATGGATTGGAAACAATAATAACAAGAAATATTTCCGATTATAGAAATATAGACATTAATGTTTTTATGCCAAATGATTTTTTACATTTAGAGAAAATAAAAAAGATTATAGAATTAAAAAAGCATAAAAGCCCCTGCCGGCAAACCTTATGATCACCAGGTTATGTTTGATGCAATTTATTTTTGTATTTTAAGATGATCTTCAAGCGACAGAATAGTTTTATCCGTAAAAAAAATAAACAGGCTCAGCAGAAAAAATATAATATTTCGTATCACTGCTCTATGATCTGCAATATCAATAAATTCGAAATAATCGGCAAGAAGGCCAAAACATCCGCAATCAATAACAATTTCTCTTGCGATCAATGAAATAATTGCACCTGAAAAAATAATGTTCAGCAGAGCGATCAGCAGGGCCGCGGATCTGTAAAATAATCCGAAAAGCAAAAAGAGGCCCAGAAAAAATTCAAGCCAGGGAAGATATACGGCAAAAAATCTGATAAAAAAATCAGGGAAAATCCGTAATTCTCCAAGTGCTGCAAAAAAATTTATTGGATCAGATATTTTTGCAAGTCCCGACAATGAAAAAACCATACCTATAACTATTCTGCAAAAAAAGGACAAAAGGGGCGCGATTCCGTTGAACCCATTCATTGATTTTTTTCATTTTCCGGAATTAATACTATTTTATTTGGCGAAAGTTCATTAAAGATCAATGAGATCAGTAACGTCAGCAGTAAAATGGAGAGTATTTCCAAAATAAATTTTTTCATTTTCACTTTGTCAGCAAAAGCAGAGTCTATTGATTTAAAATAATATTCTCAAAAGTTGATATTGTTCAATAATTCTTTAGCTATTCTAATACTACGATTCAGGTAAATACGAGCCGGCAAATTCACTGTCATCAGGCTCTTTTACCGTAAAAAGATCCAGCATTTCATGCAGCTTTTTAGCTGCTGTGTTAAGTTCCCGGGCAGTATTGGCCAGTTTTTCAGAAGTGGCTGCGCTGTGCTGAGATACTTCATTGATCTGGCTCATTCCAATATTTATCTGACTTACTCCCTTATCCTCCTCTTCCGCGCTGATGGTTATATCGTTAATAAGCTCCGAGATCTTCATTATGTCCGGGACCATTTTGTTTAAAAGCATGCCTGCTCTTTCAGCAATACCAACGCTCGATGAAACAAGCTCATTTATTTTAAGGGATGTTATCCTGCTTTTTTCGGCAAGTTTTTTTACTTCGCCCGCAACAACTGCAAAACTCTTGCCGTAACCGCCTGCCCTTGCCGCTTCAATGGCTGCGTTCAGGGAGAGCAGGTTAGTCTGGTATGCAATATCTTCAATCATTGTTACCATTTCGGTAATCTCTTTCATTGCGTCCACAGTTTCACTAACGGCTTTACTGCCTTCAACAGTTAATTTTGACGTATTGCCTGCCAGTTCATTGGTAAGACTTGAGTTTTCACTATTCTGCGCAATATTTCCGCTGATCTGCTCAAGAGATGTCAATATCTCTTCACAATTCGAGGCATGCTCTACAGCGCTGCTTCTGAGGTCACCGGCAATGGAATCCACCTCTCCGGACAATTTGAGCAGCCCTTGGGCAATTGTTTTTATACTGAAGATTATATGATTTAGAGTTTTAATAAAATCGTTAAAAGATAGGGATATCTCTCCAACTTCATCATTTGAAATATCTTTAAGCTCTTTTGTCAGGTCCCCGCGGCCCTTTGATAATTCTTTAAAATTTTGAGAAAGCCTGTTTATCTTTTTACTGAAAGTACGATTTATTATTACTGCAATAACAATAAAAAATATTACAGCGCCTGCCGAAATCATAACTGCCATTGTATTCCAAATCTTGATATTACTATTCTCTTTTTTATATACAGTATCAACAATCCTTTTCTGGCTGACGACAATTCTGTCAATAGATTTGAAGATTAAAGGTTTTATATCAAGCCACTCGTCATAGAGATCTTTTACTTCATCAATATTTTCGTCATAATAGGCCTCAAGAAAATTTTGAGACAGCTTAATGAATTTTGTATTTCCCTTTTGAAAAGCTTCTTTCTCTTTCGATAATATATTTTCAGGAAGCTTACTGTAAGCCTCTTTCCAGAGTTCCTTTATTTCACTGATGGAATTTTTCAAATGTTCGCCCGACCCGATAGGCGCGACAATATCCGCTGAAACCCCAACCATTCTGTATTCTATTTCACGGTATATAAGTTGAATTTTCCGCAATTGGTCAAGCGGTATAAATCTGTTGTAATATATACCCTCTACAACTTTAAGAGTTCTGTCTCCGGTGAGGACAATTCCGAAAGCCATACCAAAAATAATTGCTATTGCCGATAAATTTGTTAAGAATACTTTTTTAGTTAATCTCATTCCAAATATTAATTTCTCTCAACCTAAGAGAAGCCGGGAAGGTTTATATTATAATTCTCGGACTCACTTTATTTTATTACTCTACCGGATATCCCTTTGCTTTCCAGCCGGGGAATCCATTGTTGCGGTACCAGTATATTTTCTTATATCCGTTCCTTTTAAGCAGAACACTTGCTTTGTATGATTTCCAGCATCGCGGGCCATTGCAATAAACAATGATGGGCTCAGATTTATTTACCGGGAATTTTCTTATATCAAATTTATCCTTTCTTGGATTAAAATTAGCGGCTTTTCTGCTCTTCTCTTTATATGGGACTGAAACTGCTCCCGGAATATGTCCTTCTATATACTCCGCCTTTTTTCTAACGTCAAAAACCTTCATCTTTTTATAATTTGCTTTTACCCATCTGTCGCCAACTGTAATCACACTTCTGATCTTTGTCGGTGTAAGAGGTTTAATTTTTCTTGAAAGTAACGGCTCAGTTATTAATAACAGAATCGCTATAAAGCAGAATGAGATTATTGTGCCTGATCTCTTTTTCATGATAAACTCCTCCTATAAATACTATATTAGTTGAGGCATGTAGACAATATTATCAGCTATATATTACTGATTTTATTTACAATTTTCAATAAATTTTTAAATAATTTTGTGAATAATATCAGAATTGTGTTCTGTTTAAAATATCATTGAGAACGATCTGTAACAGGTTATCTGACTTTGCTCTATTTGTATTAAAGTTATTTAATAAATTTTTTAACGAAATCAAATTTTTTCTCATCATAGGGAGGATATCTGAGAGATATATCTATACTGGCTGATTTTTTTAAAATACTTTTGGCATGAGAAAATGTTCTAAAACTGTATTCTCCGTGGTAATTGCCTATCCCGCTGTAACCTATACCTCCAAAGGGCAGAAAAGGATTCCCAACATGCACTACAGTATCATTAATGCAGCCGCCCCCAAAGGGAATTTCATTAATGATCAACTCTTCTATAACTTTATTATTTGAGAATAAATAGAGGGACAATGGTTTTTCCAGAGAATTAACCAATTCAACCGCATCATAGACATTTTCAAATTCAATGACAGGAAGTATGGGGCCGAATATTTCCTCTTTCATAACGGGGTCATCAAGACTTACATTGTCAAGTATTGCAGGACCCATAAAATTATTCTTTTTATCAATCTCCCCGCCATATATCAGTTTCTTTTTATCTAAAAGTTTTCTAAGCCTTAAAAAATGTTTGTTGTTTATTATACGCGCATAATCATTGCTGTTCTGAATATCTTTACCGTAAAAAACCTCAATCTGTTTAACAATCAATTCAATCAATTCGGTTTTAATTGTTTTTTCAGCCAGAATATAATCGGGAGCAACACATGTCTGGCCGCAGTTAAAAAACTTACCCCATGCTATCCTTCTTGCAGTTGTTTCAAGGTCTGCCGTTGCATCCACTATACAGGGACTTTTACCGCCCAGCTCAAGTGTAACCGGCGTCAGGTTCTTTGCAGCAGCTTCCATTACAATCCTGCCCGCTTCGGAGCTTCCTGTATAAAATATATAATCGAACTTTTCATTTAAAAGAGCTCTGCTGACAGGTATCCCTCCTTCAAAAACAGAAACATAGCAGGGCTCAAAGGTTTCTTCGATTATAGTTCTTATCATAGTTGAAGTGGACGGCGCAAATTCGGAAGTTTTCAATGAGACAACATTTCCCGCAGAAAGAGCACCGATCAACGGGCTCATTAAAAGCTGAAAGGGGTAATTCCAGGGAGCAATAATTAATACAAGACCGTAAGGTTCATAATATATAAAGGAAGATGAAGGGAAATATTCCATAGGAGTCGGGACTCTTTTCGCTCTGGACCATTTTTTCAAATTTTTAATAACGTGATTTATCTCTTTCAGGACAATACCAATCTCCGAAATATATGTTTCAAGACGGGGCTTTCGAAAATCATCATGTATTGACTGATAGATTGAATCCTCATATTTCAAAATAGAGTTTTTTAATTTTTTCAGCGCATCAATTCTTGACTTAATACTTTTTGTTTCACCGTTTTTAAAGTATATCCTCTGCTCTCCAAGAATTTTGGGAACTGACGATTTTTTCTTAGCCATAAAAATATTCTCTCTTCAAAGATATCATACCTGAAAACATCGATTAACTATTCGATTTTAACAAATAAGTCAAACATTATTTAAATAATATTCATCTGCCTGTTAAATTGTGAATTCCCATGCGCACCAGTATTCATCAGGGTGTTCGTCAGGCGGGCAGGCAATACATCTGGTTTTAATTCTGGGATCGATCGTTTTTGCAAATCCGGAATATTCCACTATGCCCACTTTCTTGCACGGAAAATCGGGAAGCCCCTTTCTCTTACGTGCCGACTGCACTCTGCAGTCTCTCATCTTAAATACCGCCCTGTTTTCAGTGATCTCATCGGATTCCTGTTCATTTATCCGCGCATATAGCCTGTGTTTCAGACACTCAACAAGAGCGGGAATCCCTCCGCCCGGTTCAATCCCAATTCTTTTCATTATACGCTTTGCTTCAATAACAGTAAAACCTTCCCATGCTTTCATATCGGCATCAATTGCCGCTTCCAGCCCGTACATTTTTTCAACTGCCTGAAACCATAAACCGTCGTGAGCCAGCCAGTTTTTTGAATCGTCAATTATGATCTTAATAAGCTCCTCTTTGCTTAAATCATAAAGCAGATCTACGCCTTCGCTATATTTGTTATTCATATATACCTCAATACCCGAATTGAATTATTTTGCTTAATAATTCTAAATGCAATTTTTTATGTCAACAGATATAATATTTGATTTCAGGATCTGAATAATGAAGAACTCAAAAACCGGTTGACAAAGCAGGTAATATCATGAAGATCGTAACGATTGAATAATTATGCAACCATTGTGATTATAAAGATCTGATCATGAGGAAAAAACTATTATGAAAACATATAAAATAAAAAATCTGGATTGTGCTTCCTGCGCGGCAAAAATCGAAAATGGAATAGCCGAACTTGAGGAAGTTGAGTTTGTTTCGGTGAATTTTGCTAATTCAACCATTCAAATCGAGACCGACAATTTTGATAAGGTAAAAAAGAGAATTAAAAAATTAGAGCCAGGAATCGAAATATATGAAAATATTTCCCAAAAGGAAGAAGCTGATAAAGAAGAATTCAATGTAAAAAAGGAATTATTAAAAATCGGTTCCATTATTAGTTTTTTAATTGCCGGTATAATATTTAAAGACATCCTGCATGACTCCCCTTACTCCTTTGCCGAATATATTGTTTTTGTTCTGTTATATCTGTTTAGCGGCTGGAGTGTACTGAAGAGCGCCTGGAATAATATTATCAGGGGACAGGTATTTAATGAACATTTTCTTATGTCCCTTGCAACTCTGGGGGCTTTTGCCATACATGAAATGCCGGAAGCGGTTGCAGTTATGGTGTTTTATAATGTGGGAGAGTTCTTTCAGGACTTTGCGGTGAATCGTTCCCGAAGATCAATTAAGAGTTTATTGGAAATTCGGCCCGATTATGCAAATCTTTTTGTAAACGAAGAAGTGAAAGAGGTCCCTCCCGAAAGTGTTTCTATGGGTCAGAAAATATTGGTTAAACCGGGTGAAAAAATTCCATTGGACGGCGAAATCCTTGAAGGAATCTCCATGGTGGATGCGTCTGCACTTACCGGAGAAGCTGTCCCTATATCCGTTAAGGAGGGCGAACCGGTCATGGCCGGTATGATTAACAAATCGGGGATATTAACAGTTAAAGTAACAAGACTGTTTGGCGAGTCATCAATTTCGAGGATTTTAGATCTTGTTGAAAATGCTCTGTCCAGAAAAGCAAAGACAGAAAAATTTATTACAAAGTTCGCGCGATACTATACGCCGGCGGTGGTTTTCGGAGCATTGCTTGCAGCAGTTCTGCCGCCGCTTCTCATATCCGGTGAGAATTTCTCTGTGTGGATTTACAGGGCACTGGTTATGCTTGTTGTATCGTGTCCCTGTGCCCTGGTAATCAGCATACCGCTCGGTTATTTTGGCGGTATAGGAGGCGCTTCCCGCAAAGGAATTCTTGTTAAAGGTTCCAATTATCTGGACGCTCTGACTGAAGTAAAGACAGTTGTTTTTGATAAAACCGGAACTCTGACTAAAGGAGAATTCAAAGTTTCTGAGATCATTCCGAGAAACGGTTATAGTAAAAATGAAGTTCTGGAATTAGCAGCTTATGCCGAGTCCAATTCAAATCATCCTATTGCTAAATCGATTATTGAAGCATACGATCAAAATATTAATCAGGAGGCTATCGGGAATGTTGCGGAGACAGCAGGACACGGAGTTGAAGCCGATATCCGCAGTAAGACAGTTATCATCGGTAATGACAAATTTCTTCACAAAAAAAATATCATGCACGATAAATGTGAAATAGACGGAACAGTTGTTCATCTTGCAGTGGAAAATGAATACGCAGGCTACATTGTAATCTCAGATACTATAAAAGATAATGCTGCACTGGCAATTGAAGAATTAAAAAAACTGGGCGTTAAAAAAACCGTAATGCTTACCGGAGATAATTCTTTTGCTGCTGAGACAATAGCAGGCAAATTGAAAATCAGTGAATTTTACGGAGAATTGCTGCCCGAAGACAAAGTTAAGCATATAGAAAGATTTTTGGCTCGATCAGGCGCAAAAGAAAAAGTGGCCTTTGTAGGAGACGGAATAAATGACGCTCCTGTGCTTGCACGTGCAGATATAGGAATAGCAATGGGCGCATTGGGTTCCGATGCTGCAGTTGAAACAGCGGATGTTGTTTTGATGAATGATACACTGTCAAGTGTTCCGGAGGCAATAAAAATTGCGAATAAAACCCGCAAGATCGTATGGCAGAATATTTTATTCGCATTGGGCGTAAAATTTTTGTTTATAATTCTCGCTGCATTTGGTATTGCCACAATGTGGGAAGCCGTGTTCGGGGATATGGGTGTAGCCCTGATCGCGGTGTTCAATGCCATGCGGGTTATGAAATCTTAAAGGGAGATATTTGAATGAAATCCGATAAAAATGATATGTGCGAGATCAGCTATGTTGACAAGCAAAAAGTAACTTCCGTTAAAAAGAAGATGAAATCCGAGAGAAGTATGAATTTGCTGGCAGAAACGTTTAAGGTGCTTGGCGATCCTACAAGAATAAAGATAATATTTGCTCTTTCACAGGAAGAGCTTTGCGGGTGTGATATTTCTAATCTTCTGGGCGCTACAAAATATGCGGTTTCACATCAATTGAGAGTATTGAGAAATATGGGTCTTGTCAGGTACAGGAAAGATGGTAAAATGGTTTATTATACTCTTGATGATGAGCATATAAAAAATCTGTTTGATGAAGGCTTAAGGCACGTAGAGGAGAAGTAAAAAAAATCTATCAATGGTTTTACGGTTATTTAACCGTAAATATCTCAGTTGAATTTATTCATGGTTCGGGAATGAACGATCCGGAGAAATTATTGGTTGGATAGAGATTGAATATGTTTTATAATACTCTCCAGATTTGAAAGAAATCTCTTCTGCATAATTCTGTTTCTCACAAAGGGAGTTTTATTGATCATTATTTCCATGGAATGAAACATCAGGGTAAATACAGGGTCTTTATAATTTTTTGTGATTTTTTTTATCAATGCTTTTTGTTCAAAAACAGTCATGTGAGTTGGCCTGAGCCAGTTAAAAAAAAGCCATTTATCGGGCAGCAGCATTCCAAGAAAGCCAAATCTTTTACCTGTAATTGTTATGGGATATTCCTTTATTCCTGTGCTTTCTGTTTCATCTGCTTCTTTGTAATAGCTATTCCTGCTTATCCAGTACGGCTGAAGCGGGGCTTTGCTGTGGTCAGGGCCCTTTATACTGCTCCAATCAATACCCGGAGTAACCGAGCTGTCATACCTGTAGCCCAGTTCAGCAAGGCTTTTTATTGTATCAAGATCTGCGCCGTATCTTGCGGCCCTGTACCAGACAGGTCTGAAATCGAGATTATTCCGGATCAATTCTGTAAAATTCTTAATTTTATTGTATTCAATCTCTCTTTCATGAGCGTAACAGGGAAATTCGCCCGATGACAGGCCTGCAGGGTCTCTGATTGTTATATCAGGTTCGATGTACTCCGAATGCAGGTGAGTCCCGATAATTGCGCCTCTTTTTATCTCACCTTCCAAAACTTTGCAGCAGGATCTATCGTATACAACTTCAGGTGATACAAAATATATGGGGTTAACATTATATTTATCCCATAAGGGCCTCAATAGTTGAGGGATGCCTTCGGTAACAGATGTGAAAGTTAAGGGATCACTTCTTCTCCATTTAATGTCACAATCGGGTTCCGTATCTATTGTTACTATTAATTTCATATCAGCTTAACAAAATTCTCTCATAATCTTTTATCACATTATCCCATTGAAATCTATCAATGTTAATATTAAATTTAAGAGGCATTTTTTCTATTGTATCCTTGATTTTGTTTCTCAATTGGTCTGCATTGCCGATTTTAAAAAAGTATTCATCTTCCTTTACAATTGACCTGTGCGCTTCGATGTCGGAAAGGATAGGATAACAACCTGAACTGATCGCCTCAAGAACAACCTGCCCAAAGCTTTCAAAGTAACTGGCGGAAATAAAAATTCGGGCTCTGCCGTAAAATTCTTTTATCTTTTTATCTTTATGATCGATCCAGCCTGCAAAGCGTACTCTATCTTTTAAATTACTGCTGCTGCAAAATTCTTTTAATTCATCGAAAACCGGGCCGTGCCCCACAATGTCAACAGTCCAGTCCTTTAAATCAATTTTGGAAAGCGCTTCGAGAATATCCCGTACTCCCTTATTTTTAAATAATCTGGCAACAACGAGGATTCTATTCTCCTTTTTCATCGGAATGAATTCCGAAAGGTCCAGGCCGTTTGTTATAGTTTCAACGCGCCCCTTTGTTGTAATATCTTCAATCTTATTTTTTAAAAAATCCGAAGGCGCAGTTATGCATTTTGCATTGGCAGCAATTTTTATCCAGGGTTTTTTCAGCAGAGGGTAAAGAAAAGCAAATCTTTTATTATAACCGAGAACATCACTGCCATGGGAAGTTATTATATAGGGGAGCTTATATTTTTCGTATAGCCAGGCAGCCAGTACTCCCGTAGGAATAATGAAATGCGTATGATTTATATCGTAACTTTTTTCCTTAAGTAATTTTTTCAGAAATCTTTTTGCGGATATGAGATAGGTCATCTGTTCCCAGGGGTGGCAGACTTCCTTTTTCGATCTCCAGCATTTAACTCTGTAGATCTTAATTCCGTCAATTACTTCGCAAAAAGGCATGCCTCTGTAATTCATTGTAACCACGTCAACCTCGTGCCCAAGCCGGACATATCTCTTTGATATTTCATAGCTTACCGGGCTTCCGCCGCCCCCGATGGGAGGAAATTCATAATTTAATACTAATATTTTCATCTGATATATTTAATAATTTATTTGCTTTTTTCTGACAATCAATACCGCATAAGTTGTGGCAAGCTCTTCATCGCTGTAATGAGAGAATTCTTTGCAGATATTATTGCTCTTTTTAAATCTGTAAAAATTTTCCAGATCTATATTTATGTCCTTCACCTTTACTTCAAAACCATGCTTTTCAAAGGATTCAATATGATCGCTGATCCTTAACCTGGAAAGACCGGGGTCTATGAGCTTCCATTGACTTTTACTGAATTTATAATGGTGAAATTTATATTTATAAAAATGATCCAGGTAGTCAACAGTATGCACCATAACCGTATTCTCGTTCGATAGACGGTTCAGCTTTCTGCAGAGGCCCTCCATATCATAAACATATTCAAGAACCCGGTTTGACAGAATAATATCGATACTGCCGTCAGATATTGAATCCAATTGGCTAAGACGCTCTACATTATCAAGCGCTTTCCTGCAATGGGGATTTGTTTCGATATAGCTCTTGTCAATGGAATCCTCAAACCCGGCAAGAGGTTCATAGGCAAAACAGTATCGGGCGCCTCTTGCTGCAAGCTCATAGCAGGAACAGTTAGTAACACCGACTCCTACTTCAAGAATACTTTTCTCTGTTACGGCAACATTTTCGTCCTTCAGATAATTCAAGTAGTCCTTCACAACTTTTACAGGAGAATTCAATGAAGGCGTTACTTTATAATAGGGCACAAATCTTCCATATTTTGATAAAAATCTGTTTGTAAAGATATATTTTCTCACAAGGCGCAATGATATATATTCAATATCGTTAATGAACATTTTTTTCTCAATTAAATTTACCGTACAATTATTAAACTCCTTTATAGCCGGTGTCAATACTTTTGAAATGAGATATGAAATTTTGTCAATATATAATAAGCGCTGTCTGTCAAAATAATTTGCTTTACAGAATAATAAAGAATATATTTTTTTAATAAAAAGGGCCCGGGAGATAAAATGTACGCCATTGACAGCATCCAAAAACTGGAAAATAAAAAATTATTGTTCTTAATTCTTCTCTTTCTGTCTTCTCTCTTTTTTCGATATCCTGCGCTGTTTAACGATTATTATGACGTGGATGAACTTGCCGCATTTGTACAAACAAGGGAATACCTGGCAGGCGATATACCGGGCAAAGATTTTGAAGAGAGCAAAAAACCTCTTTATCATTTAATATTCAAAGCATCTTATCGGATCAGCGAAGAATACGGATGGGTAATTGTTCATTTTATCACAATTATTTTTGTGTTTTTAACCGCTTATTTTATATATCTTATGGGCTCATTCCTCAGCAATTTTACAACAGGCGCAGTATCCGCATTTCTTTATACAATCTTTATATCGTGCTTTAATAAGGACTTTATGGCCACCAATGGCGAAGTTCTGTATAATCTCTTTCTGGCAGGAGGATTGTATTTTATTGTCAGATCAATTTCAGAGGGATGGCTTCAAAGAGCCGGTTTTATTGTTATATCTCTCTTTATGGGTTATGCAGCCTTTCAGATAAAATTTCACGGTATCATTTTATTCTTATACATAATCTTCTTTTACCTCATATACTATCCCTATTACAGGTATCTAAACAAGAGAAGATACTTTATTATTACTATAATTTCAGTTATTGCACTTGCAGTAATATCTTATCTGATCATCAATTCAGTATCCCCTGCTTCTGTTGGGAAGATCAGAAGTAAAATTAATTATGCGTTTGCAGGCGAAAGACATTTTACTCTGCTTAATTATATTACAAGATTTGCTTACAGGCACGCTTTATTCCTTCTCTGGCATATGGTTCTCTGGATTCCTGCAATTGTATATGTTAAAAGATTCATTCGGAATAAATTCAAAGATGCGACTCCTTAAGAATCTGCTGTTACTGTTTTTTTTATAATTACATATCTCATGGTTTTCGGCGGAGGCCCAAGATTATACTATCACTATTTTATGCCTGCATATATTACTCTCTGTATTATTGCAGCAGCAGTGCTGCTGAACCGTGAAGAATATCCTCTGAATTTTATCAGAAAAAGACTTCTTGCTCTTTTCCTGATTCCCGTAATTTTTTTTATGTCGTGGAATACAAAGGATATTATTATAAAACACTTTTATCCGAAGGCATTTTACAATGAAGGAAAATTTCTATTCTGGACCAGAGCTGTTTTAACCGGAAGGTACAATTCTTATCTCCTTCCCAATATCATTTATAGGGATGTTGTTGAATATATCAGAAAAAATACAAATAAGAATGACAGGATTTTTGTATGGGGAATGGGCCCAGAAATATACTATTACTCGGAACGCAGGCTTGGAGGAATTACTCTCTGGCCCAAACAGATTTTTAGGATACCGGAATATTATAAAAAGAAAGACAAAAGATCTCTTAGAGCAGCAAAATATCTGGACAATATGTTTGTAAATATTCTTAAAAAGAAAAAGCCGCTTCTCTTTATAGATACTTCGGGCAATGAAGAACAGAAAGTTACCGATATAAAATTGATCAGACCCGCAGTATTTAACGTACCCGTATCAGAAGCCCCGATGGTGGAAAAGTATCTGGCTCAGAACTATAAGGTTGAAGCAGTAATTAATGGAATGACAATATACAAAAGAATAAAGGAATGACAGGCTTAAGGTTTATCTTTTCTTAAAAGCCCTGCATAGAAAAGCAATAAGATCCCTATACCGGCCCAGAAAAAAGTTCTCAACCTTCTGATTATTCCGATGGAGAGACCCAGAACAGGTTCAAAACCGAGCATGCTCAGCGCCAGAGAATATGAGCCCTCGCTTGTACCAACATTTGCAGGCATAAAAAAGATCAGGCTTGTAAGGATAAATCCGAAGATATAAACGAAAAATGCATCGAAAACCGTAAAGTTTCCCTGTATATTGAGATAATGCGCAATAAGATATATTTCAGCGCTGCAGGAAATTACTATTGTAAAATAATGAAGAAAGAGTGAAAAATAAAAATGATGGAGATTTTCCCTGCTGCTGAAAATATAGCTTATCTCTTCGTCAAGAGCTCTCACTTTCTCCCGCCTTTCATCATTCATTATTCTATCGATAAATCCGGAAGGCAGTCTTTTCATCAAACTCTCTAAAAATCCGTTTTTCTGTTTTTTTAATACTGCAAGCATAAAAAAGAGAGAGATCAAGCCGACAAGAAGAGTAACTGCCGTAATGTATGGAGGAATATCCAGTATAAACATACTTACAAAAATGCCGGTTATAGTAATAAGAATGCTGGAGACGGTTTTGATAGTTCTGTCAAGGACAACAGAGGCAAGGCCTGCTTCCATGGGCACAATATCTTTGATATACATTGCTTTAAGGGGTTCGCCGGCAACAGCGCCAAGAGCGTTGATGGATGTAGTCGAATCACCGGCAAGCCTGGCAAGGACGAATTTATGGAAATGAAAGCCTTCAAGTTTGCAGGGGACAAGGACTCTCCATGCCAATGTGAGAAAAATATTTGTAAAAAAGAAAATAGTTACAATGATCCAGAAACCGGATCCAATTTCCCTGATTTTATTGATCGTTGTTTCAACTCCAAAGGCTCTGATCAATAAAAAGAGAATAGCAAATCCGACCGACAAAAATATATATCTTCCCTTTTTCAATTTAACCTTCATAGCCTTTATGTTGTTGTCTCTTGTAAGAACATTTCAATATTTTATAACAGGCTCTTCAACGCAATATTAAATTAAAAAAATTGAATAAATTTTATATATTTAGCTTGAAATTAAATATAAGAAAAATACTATTTCAATTAACAATAATTTTTAATTGCTAAATGGTACTGCCTTGTTTTATACGGAAATATTCTTAACCGTTCTTGCTGTCCTGACAGCTCTGTATGTCTTTTCGATAAATCTTATTAAGAGATTCAACTTTAACGTTAACAGACTGCTTGCCCTGATAGGCCTGATATCGGCTGTGGAATTTACCCTTATTCTCCAGCATCTGTTAAAGCTCGATTATTTGCCTTTCGTACAGAGCGGCAGACTATTTATTGCATTAATTTTATATATGATGCAGCTTCTGTTTCATCTTATTCATATCTATCCGAATAAAGATGTTATGCCCATAATCTGGTTTTTTATGATTACAGGGACGCCGGGATTTATCTTCTCGATCTTAACAGCCCTTACGGATCTCGTTATTAAAGATGTTACTTTTAATGAAAAAATTATATTTCATCCGGGCAAACTGTTTTATGTATATATATTTTTCATAGTATTTTATCTTATTGCCATACTTTACGTAATTATTCAAAAATTCAAACAATCGGAAACAAGCGCATTGACACAGGACCTGAAACACTTTATTTCGGGCTTCAGCGTATCCATTGCTATTATGTTCATATTCTCTTTTCTTCTTCCATTCTATTTTGATATCTATATGTTCCTGAATATTGGGATATTAATTCCGGGAATTCTTATCCTGCTGATACTGAACTACGGCGTCTTTGATTATACGGCTCTGCATTTTAAAAAATTTTATTATAATATTGCTTCATGGATCATTATTTCGCTAATTCTGATCGTTCCTATTTTTCTATTATTAAGATACAGTGACCTTTTTCTGCCTTATGAAAATACTTCAATTGCGGGTTTAACAATTGTTATATTCTTATATCTTTTTGCTGCCTTAAATTTTATGAAAACAAAATCGGATCAGATATTCGATGCGGAATATAATAATATAACAGCTGCGCTGAACAATCTTTTTCAGTTTGCGGGCCAGGTTTCGGCGTCTGAAGATCTGACTGCTTTCTGGAAAAATCTCTACAACAATGCAATCGATACTTTTATTGAGAGATTTAACATATCCGGCGCAGATCTTTATATCTACGATAAAAAAGAGGGATACTACTCCTTTGTTTATGGAACCGGCAGTAAAGACCAAAATATTAAAATAACAAGAAACAGCGCCCTAATTCACTGCTTTAAGATATATCCCCATGCAATTGAAGAATCGATGCTCTATTCAAATTTAGCCTTCAGGGAATTCAAGAGTGAAGTTTTGGAATTCTTTGAAAAGAATAATACTAAAATTGCTCTGCCTTTCTTTGATGAGGATAAAGAGGTTTTTGCATATCTTCTTTTGGGGCCCATGCAGAGTCTTGATATAGACATGATCACAAGAATGGCTAAAGAAATGATCTATACAAAAACATTTATAGACGCGCTTGAAACCTACAGACAGCACTTTCAAAGGCAGCTTTTAAACGGCCTCATTCTTGAAGAAGTAAAGAGAACACAGATTGCCGAACACGATAAAATGGTAGTAACTTCGGTCAAAAAAAAGATCCTTCCCGAAAAATTGGATCAGGCAAAAGGTTTAAAGGTCAGTTCGTTTTATATCAACAATTCCATATACGGCGGCGATTATTTCGATTCAATTAAATTTGACGATGACAGTATATGTTTCTTTATTTCAGATACATCCTACTCCGGAGTGGATTCTGCGATCCAGGCTCTTGAATTATATACGGTATTTCATTCCGTAACAAAAAATCACAGATCACCGGACTTGATCATAAAAATTATGAATTGGGTGATAACAACCTCCCAATATTCAAAGAAATATTCTCCGGCTCTATGTTTTACTTTTTCCGAATCGGATAATATTACATATTGCAGTGCATCATACAATCCTGTGATAATATTTAATCCTGAAAACAGTGAATTCAGAAAAATCGAATCCAGAAGCGTACCCATAGGAGTTGAGAAGGGATACAATTATGAATCAAGGTCTATTGATCTTACAACCGGAAGTATAGGTATTATCTATTCGCAGGGACTTACTGCTTCAATTAACAGCAGGGAGGAAAACTACAGCATTGATACAGTGATGGAAATAATTAAAAATAACAGAGATGGATCGCCGGCTGTTCTGACAAGAATGGTCTACAAAGACTATACCTCCTTTATCGGCGAGGAAGAACAGAAAAACGACGTAACTTTAATAATTTTTAAGAGAACATAGAAATATCCGGTTTACGGAAAATCCTTTTTTACTGCCTCTGGCTGATAGTAAAAAACATATTAGACAGGATCAAATTGAAAAGTATTGCGGAAAAATTTACAGCTGTTATTAAACGGTATAATAACATATTGATCTTCATTAAAGGCTCGCCGGACCCTGATGCAATTGCCTCGTCCTATGCTTTCAAGATGATATGCGAAGCTTTCGGCATTAAATCATCCATTATCGCCGCTGTAAACCTGTCACTTCCGCAGAACAGAGAATTTGTAAAAGTTCTTAAAATCCCCATAAAGTTTGAAAAATCGTTAAGCGGCATTGAAGATTTTGACTCGTATGCGGTCTTTGATCATCAGTCCCTCTATGTTGATAAGTTAACCTACAAAATACCTTGCGCTGTTCATATAGACCATCATGATTTTGATGAGGAGGAAGAAAGAGAAAAGATCGATGTCGATTTTAAACTTATCAACAGGGAAGCCGGTTCTACAAGCACAATTTTAGCGCTGCTCTTAAAAGAGCTGAATCTCTCTCTTGAAGAAGATATTATGAAAAATATATCAACAGCTCTTCAGTTCGGCATTGAAAATGACACGGATAATTATAGCCACGCCGGGAAAATTGATTACGACGCATTAAATTATATATCGGAGTTTTCTGATAACAGAATAATAAACAGAATTAATGGAGTACCCTTATCGAATAAAGCGTTAAAACTCCTCGGACAGGCTATTGACAATCAATTCATATACAAAGACTGGCTCATTGCAGGTCTTGGTTATATTGATCAACGGAACAGAGATCTCATCGCAATTGTAGCGGATTTTCTTATCAAAAGGCAGGATATTTCCACAGTAATAGTATTTGCAATAATAGAAAAAGAGGACAGCTCTCTTTACCTTGACGCTTCCTTCAGAACAAACAGTGAAAATATAAATCTGAATTCCATTATAAAAGAGATCACGCTGAGAGGAGGAGGCAGAAAATATAAGGGAGCCTTTCAGGTGGGACTCGATTATTTTGCAAATTGCCCGGACAGAGAACTGCTGTGGAAACTTGTAAAGATCACTACAGTTGAAGTACTTAAAAAGAGAAGAGACAGGATCTATGTAACCGAACTGAGAGGTTTCTATAAAAACTTTAAGAGGAGAATATTCGGTTTCTTTAGAGAAAATAAGGATAAATAATTTGATAATAAACTCTATTCTTTACATTTCTACCCTTTCCTTTGATCAAATTACCGGTTTTTTTATGTATAAAATAAATAAATCGTAAATTTATTTTAACATTTTTGTAATTTTCTTGACAAATATATAAATATATTACCAATGGACGGACTGGTCAGTCAATAATTTATTCTGCCCGGTTGAGTGTATGAAGAAGAACAGAAAAACATTAAAAAAACCGGATGGAGAGGAACTACCTATTGACGCTGAAGTTGGGAAATTTTTTTCTCCTGACGGCAGTTTTGATGAGATCATTTTTCGAAGGAACTTGAAAGATTATCTCATTGAACTTAACGAAATGTTTTTGGGAGACAAGAATTCAAAGAGAAAGATCAGCAGCTGGTTCTCGGTATATCTTTCCGATATACTGGAATACCTTAATGAAAAAAAGATGATAGACGCTTCATACAATCTTTTCAAGACAGCTGTTGATGAATATTCCAGAATGGGGATCGGCAGAGTAATTATTTCATCGGAACATCTTAAGAATATCTTTGAAATAATTAACAAAATATCAAACAACGGCAATAAAAAGAAAACCTCAAAAACCGAGATGAGGAAAAGAATTTTCAATGCCGCTGTTCAGGTTTTTTCAGAAGAGGGTTACTACAAAGCAACAATGGACAAGATCGCAGCGGTTTCCGGAGTAGGCAAAGGTTCCATTTACAGATATTTTAACAGCAAAGAAGAATTGCTGAGTCAGCTCTTAACTGAAAAATATGAGGAGATCATTAAACATTTCAATCATATTTTTTCCAACGAACCGGATGTTATTGTACAAATACAGAAGATGATTGAGTTCTGGGTCACCTTCATTGAAGAGAATCACGAAGTCTACAGACTGATCCAGAGTGAAGCCATTACGCAGAAATCCGGCCACGGTAAGATGTTTTATGACTACATAATCACTCATCTTCCAATGTTGAAGGAGAGAATAGTTTCACTTAATATGGAGAAGAGAATTAAAACTACAAGTTTCTACAGCGTTTTCTATGGGATCCTCGGATTTATAGACGGCGTTGTTTATAAGTGGACAAGACAGGAGAGAAGTTATCCGCTGAGGGATGAAATACCCATCATTCTGGAAGTCCTTTTCAACGGCTTTATCGGAGAGCAGTTAACAAAAAAACGATATTATCTCCCGCCCGAATAAAGGAATAATTTACGAACTTTAATATATAAAAATCGATATTTATTATATTCAGGAGAACGATATGATTAAAAGAATACTTGATTCAAGATTACCATTGATCATCTACAATCCGCCAAAGGTTTTTGATCTTAATTACTTTGAGAAATGCTATGAGGCAGGCGCCTTGCCTGTTTTTGATACGGAATTTTTTACGAATGAAGAGATAATTGCAAACGTCGATAAACTATCCCGCGAAGATATTTTATTCGGGATCAGAATGGCATACGGTAATGAAGAATTAAAAAGTTACCTCATAAATAATTATAAAAGAAATCTTGATTGTGTTATTTTTACCTATGAATCGACAGATGAACTTGACGGCTTCTCATTTGAAAACAGAGGTTATAAGATAATCATTGAAACGCTGGATATAAATATTAACGATAAAATCGACAGAATATCCCCGCATGCAGTAATACTAAAAGGCAACGAAGCTCCGGGAAGAGTTTCAAAGATCACCTCAATGGTGCTGATGCAGTATTATCTTGAAAAATCTGCGTTTCCTGTTTTTGTTCACGGAGGCGTTGGGATGCACACTGCTCCCGGAATGTTTGCAGCCGGAGTAAACGGAATAGTCCTTGATGATCAGCTCTATACAACAGATGAAGCACCGCTTTCTCAGAATTTTAAAGAACTCATTGCCAACATCAAAGAGGGCGATTCAATGGTTGTAGGTCTTCCGCTGGAAAAGCGCTACAGATTTTTTGCAAAACTGGGAACAAAAATCGTAAAGGAGCTGAAAGGAGAGGAGAGCCATCTTAAGGGAAGAGAGAATTCCAATGAAATTCTTTATTCAAAGATCAGGGAAAATCATGAGTCGCTTAACAACAGCAATGCCAATTCCATTCAGAGTCTCTTCTATCTGGGGCAGGATTCTGTTTTTGCAAGTCATTTTACAAAGAAGTCAAAGAAATTAAAGGATGTTATTTATGCTCTCTTTGAAAATATCGGAAACTCCTTAAAAGAGTTAGATGAATTCGATCCTCTTGTAAAAGATTCGGCTCTGGCAAAAGAACACAACACTCAATATCCCATAGTACAGGGCCCTATGGCAAATATCAATGATAATGCTGATTTTGCCTATAAAGTATACGAAGGGGGAGGTCTTCCATTTTTTGCTATGGGGAACCTTCCGCCCGATCTGGTTGACAAGATCCTGTCGGAGGGGACAAAAAAGTTCAACAATTTCGGGGCAGGGCTCATAGGGACTCCCGAAATAAATAAATCCTTTGAAAAACATGTTGAGCTAATAAAAAAATATAAAGTTCCCTATGCATTGATTGCAGTGGGCATACCTGCATTTGTTAATGAACTGGAGTCGAGCGGAATTAAAACGTACCTGCACACTCCTGCAGCTCAGATGCTGGACAATGCTATAAATAATAATTGCAAAAGATTCATTTTTGAAGGTACCGAAGCGGGAGGACATATCGGAAATTTAACGAGCTTTGTTCTGTGGGAAATTGCGGTTGAAAAACTTACGGAACAGGCCGACGATGTTCTCTCAACTCAATCGGTTCTTTTTGCAGGCGGCATAGCATCAAAAAGCGGTTCCTACTTCATATCCGGAATGTCAACTCTGCTTGCCAAGAGAGGAGTAAAGATCGGCGTTCAGATAGGAAGCCCCTATCTGCTTACAGAGGAGATAGTAAAAACAGGAGCCTTGAAACAGCTCTATCAGGACTTATTAATAAGAAATAATGAAACCACAGTTATCGGCAGTACTGTGGGGCTTTCCACAAGAACTGTAATATCGCCCTTTTCAAAAAGAATGCTTGAGAAGGAATACCAGCTTATCGCGGATAAAGTCCCTCTGGCGGAGCGAAAAGAATATTTTGAAAGCTTCAATGTAGGTTCTCTCTTAATTGCGGCCAAAGCATATTCGCCCGATTTTAAGAAATTAAAAAACGAAGGCAAACTTACATATATCCGTTATAACGACGAAGAGCAGTTCCAAAAGGGAAATTATCATACGGGGCAGTCCATTGCATTTTTTGAAAAACAGATAAAAATTAAGGATATACACGATTCCTTTTTTAATACGAAAAATGTCCTATGGAGCAATCTTAATTTCCTGGAAATTTTTTCAAGCGAATACAATCAGATAAACGATGAAATTGCCATAATAGGTATGGGATGTATTTATCCTGATGCCGGAGACCCCGAAACATTTTGGGAAAATATAAGATCAAAAAAGTACTCAATCCGGGAAGTTCCAAAGGACAGATTCAATCACGACCTGTACTACAGCGAAGACAGAAATGAAGAAGATAAGAGTTATACTAAAATTGCCGGAGTAATAGACTACTATAAATTCGATCATGAAAAATACGGGTATAAAAAAACAGAAGCAAAGCATATTTCCAGATCTCAGAAGATGATCCTCGATGCTGCCATGCAGGCAGTTGAAAATGCCGGTTATCTTAACGGCAAAGAGCTTCCGAGAGAAAAGACATCCGTAATAATCGGGACCTGTCTTGGGAATGAACTGGGCGACGACATGTTTCTTCTTCTTTACTATCCTGAAATGAGGTACCACCTTGATAAAATTGAGGAGTTTAGGTCATTAAGCGATAAAGAGAAAGACCTGATATGTGAAAAACTCAAGAAAGATCTTGCAAAGGGATATAAACCTAAGTATCCCGACGGCGCTGCCCTTAATATCGAATCTTCAAGAATTGCAAAACACCTCAATCTGCAGGGCATCAATTATACGATTGACGCTGCATGCGCAACATCGCTGGCAGCAATTGATAATGCAAGAAAGGAGCTCCTGTCCGGTGATGCCGATGTTGTAATTACAGGCGGGATACATACCAATTTAAGTTCCGAAACATTTGTCGGCTTCAGCAATATGGGAGCACTTTCGGATAAAGGATCATTCCCTTTTGATGACAGGGCTAACGGCTTTGTTCTTGGCGAAGGGGCCGGAATTCTCGTTCTCAAGCGGATGAAAGATGCGATCAGAGACGGAGATACTATTCATGCGGTACTGAAAGGCATCGGTTCAAGTTCCGACGGTAAAGGCAAGGCTATTGCAGCGCCTAAAGACGCGGGTCAGGCATACGCAATTGAAAGATGTTTCAGCAGCGTAAAGGACACTATCTCATGGAAAGACGTAGGATATATAGAGGCGCACGGAACTGCAACGCTTATGGGAGACAGTACTGAAATAAAGACGCTGAAAAATATATATAAGAGTGATACTCCGATTGGGATCAGCTCCATCAAATCGCAGATCGGCCATCTCCTTGGCGGAGCCGGATGCGCAGGAGTTATTAAAGCCGTCCTTGCTATTAAAAATAAAACTCTTCCGCCAAACGGCCAATTTGAAAAACTCTCGTCAAAGTTCAGCCTGGATGACAGCCCCTTCTTTGTGATCAAAGATGCCAAACCCTGGCATGCAGATGAGAATAAACCGCGCATAGCCGGAGTCAGTTCCTTCGGTTTCGGAGGAATTAACTTCCATGTTCTTGTAAGCGAATATCTGAGCAGCTACAGGCCTTTAAAGCGGGATATTTTCAATAATCCGGATTACGATTTCAATGACGACAGAATAGTTGTTACCGGAATTGGTGTGGTGCTCCCGGGAGCGGAGAACAGCAGTGAGTTCTGGAATTTACTGGCCAGAGGAGAAAAGACAATTACAGGGATCCCGGATACAAGATTCCACAATGAATACTATGCCAGGGAAAAGGATCCGAACTTCCATATACCTGTGATCAAAGCGGGAGTTGTGCAGGAGTACAAGTTTAATAATCTTAAATACAAGATCCCTCCTTCAATTGTCAAAGCAATTGACAGAGTTCAGTGTTTTGCCCTTGATGCGGCAACAGAAGCGATCGAGCAGTCAAATTTAAGGGACAAATTCGAAAATGGGAATAATATCGGCATAATCATAGGAACTGCAAGCGGAGAAAAACATAACGAGCATATTTTCAGAACAAGGATACCCTTTATAAAAGAGATATTATCCTCAATAAAAGAGATAAAAAAAGATATTCTGGATACGATTATTGAAAAATTCGAATCGTCTCTAAAGGAGAGATATAATAAAAATACCGAAGATACTATTCCGGGGCTTCTGTCAAATATAGTCAGCGGAAGGATCGCAAATTTCTATAACTGTAACGGGCCGAATTATACTATTGAAGCGGAATGCGCATCCTCTGCAGTGGGCCTTTCGGTTGCCGTAAAAGCTCTCCTTTCAAAGGAATCGGATTTTATCATTGCAGGCGGCGCAGATGCAAATCTTTCTCCGTCAAACCTGATGGCTTATCAGTTAATAAATGTGCTGTCGCCTGACAATAACAGGATATTTGATAAAAGATCCAACGGTCTTGTAATGAGCGAAGGTGCTTCATTAATGGTTCTCACAACTTACAGGAAAGCAAGAGAGAATAACATGAGAATTATAGGCGAAATATCAAAATTCGCATTCAATTCTTATCCTGCTGAAAATTTTATTGCTCCCACTGCAATGGGTTTCTCCAGAGTAATAAACAAATTTTATGAAGAAAACCCCGTTGCCAAATCTCAGGTCGATTATATTGACGTATTTGCCTCGTCTCATGTGGTTGTGGATACGTGGGAAAAGCAGGCAGTTGAGGAATCCTTTAACAAGAAAATATACTTCGGCAATATTAAGCCTGAAATGGGTTATTTCAGGTCGGCCAATCCGGCAGTTGTGATCTCCAAACTTCTTCTGATGGGCAGCAATAAAAAGATCCTCCCGAATTTCTCCTTTGATGAATAGAATACAATTGTTGAAAAAGATTCAATACTGCAAAGCGCAAAGGAGATCATTGATCTTAAAGACAAAGATTCTCTCTATCTTGCCGTAAATTTTTCCGGCCTTGGCGGAAATCATGCTCACACTGTTGTAAGAACACTGCCTTCACGTTTTGTAAAAGTAAAAGAAGCGGCCAAAACAGTCGAAACGGAAATTCCGGTTGAGGAAGAAAATAAAATTGCAGCGCTTCTCTCCGGTCAGGGAGCACAGCACAGCGGTATGATGAAGGAGCTTTATGATACTATCCCGGAAGTTCGTTCCCTTATGGATATCGGAGAGAAAATTTTCAAAAGTAAAAGAGGCTATTCGCTCCTTGAAATGATGTTTGGTAATGACAGCGCAATTAACAGCACGGAGAATACTCAGCCCGCGGTATTTCTTTCAACCTCCGCAATTTACAATTATCTTGCAATTAAAGGATTTAAACCCCATTACTTTATAGGGCACAGCGTGGGCGAATTTTCGGCATTGTACTGTTCGGGGATACTTGATTTTAAAGATGCAATGGAATTGATATTAAAACGAAGCGAATTGATGATCCGGGCAGCCAATGAACAGAAAGGGTCAATAATGGTTGCCTTTACCGGCCCCGATGAAGTGGAAAAAATGATAAAGAGATCGGGAATAAACAATATCTATCTGGCAAACAAGAACAGTGAAACACAGACTGCAGTTTCAGGAGGAGAAAATGAGATAGATCAGTTCTGTACTTTCTTAAAAGCAGAAAACATTACATTCAGGAAACTCAATCTTTCGGGAGCGTTCCATACGCCTCTTTTCAGCAGCGCAGCGGAAAAGTTGAAAGAATATCTCAAACGCGTAAAATTCAATAATACGGATTACACGAGGGTAATATCCAATGTAACCGGTAAAAATTATCCGCAAGATGAAGACGAGATCAAGGAACTCCTTGTTAAACAGCTCGTATCTCCTGTAGAGTTTATCAATTCTATAAAATTTTTATCAAATAAGGGAGCAAAGTATTTCATTGAAATCGGCCCCAATAAGATTTTAACAAATCTTTTAAGAAACATATCTATTGAAAATTACGAATCCATACCTTCAATTGATCCTAAAAAGGGGCAGTTGGATTCTTTTAATAATTTTTACAGCTTTCTGGAGGATAATTCATTGATCCAGATCGCTGAAAAGAAAATTATCGAGGATGAACCTGCAGAAGATGCTGCCGCATCCGAATTGGTTACAGCCGAATTCGGAGACAGCGATTATGATAATTTTGTTAAAGAGAACAGAGACTATATTAACAATCTTATCTATAAAGAATATAGAAATAAAAAAGCCGAGAAACTGCTGGACTCCATTGAAAAATATAATTTTTACACAGGCAAAATTGTAATTTCCGGGGTGGCCATCGGCCTTCCGGGACTGGGGCACAACGTTTTTGATCCTAAGAATTTTGACAGGATCCTGTCAGGTGAAAACTGTATCGATCCTTTAACCGATAAGGAAAAGGAGAAGATGGTTGATAAAAATGTTGTCAGAATATTTAAACGTCCCGACGGAAGCGCAAAGTTTCAGGAAATAACATCAACCGAAGAGGTGATCCAGCTTGCAGGTAAACTGGGATATTTTGACCTTGAGAAAGATTATGGGATCGATTACAAATATGATATAACCTATGCCCTTGCAATTGCTGCCGGAATTGAAGCGCTGAAAGATGCCGGTATACCTCTTGTGATGAACTATCAGAAGACCACAACAGGAAATCTGATCAGAAAGGGGTACTCTCTTCCGGAGGATATGCAGGAAAAAACAGGAGTAATTTTCTGTTCAGTATTTTCAAGTTTTGAAACTCTCATCAATGAGATTTACGGGTATCAGAAAGATAGATTTTATAACAATGTATATAAGAATTTCGAAAAATTGTATTACTTCTTAATGGAAAGGGTCAACGATAGTGACGTAAAAAACAGCGTCACGGAGTGGTTTTTTAATATAAAAGAGAGCGTTAAAGATTATAAAGAATACAATTATGACAGGAATCTTCTTATTAACCTGATAAAAATGGCAGGCCCCTTATTTGCAGAGCTGATTAAAGCCAAAGGCCCTAATACACAAATCAACTCGGCATGCGCATCAACAACGCAGGCAATCGGTTTTGCAGAAGACTGGATAAGAACGGGCAGGTGTGACAGAGTAATTATTATCGGCGGCGAATCGCCCACAACGGAACTTCAGACTGAATGGATCAGCACCGGTTTCCTTGCCATCGGAGCCGCTACAGTAAAGAAAACGGTTCCCGAAGCTGCCAAGCCCTTTGATAAAAACAGAAACGGAATGATAGTGGGCAGCGGAGCTGTTTCCATAATTTTAGAAAAAGAAGAATTTGTAAAGGAAAGAGGATTCAAGGGTCAGGCCGAATTGCTTGGGACATACGTTAAAAACAGCGCCTTTCATCCCAGCAGGCTTGATGTAAATCATATAACCGTTGAGATGAAAACTTTTTTTGAAAGAGTTAAAAAAGCGCATAACCTTGGAGATGATTATGCGGATAAACTCCTTTTTATGTCTCATGAAACTTACACTCCTGCAAGGGGAGGGAGCGCTGATGCGGAAATATCAGCTTTAAAGAATGCGTTCCCGAAACATTACAGAAATGTTCTGATCACCAATACCAAGGGATTTACGGGTCATCTGCTTGGTGTCGCTATTGAAGATGCGGTTCTTGTGAAGGCTCTGCAGAAAGGGATTGCCCCTCCAATTGCCAATCTAACGGATATTCCCGACGAATTTGCCGAACTGAGGTTCAGCAAAGGCGAAACAAACGACTTTAAATATGGCGTTCATTTTTCTGCCGGTTTCGGTTCCCAGTTCTCATTGATATTTATCAGGAAAATCAAAGAGAACAGTAAAGAAAACAATGAGCAGTATTACAGATGGCTTTCAAAAATATCAAATAATCCGAGACCGGAACTGAAGATAATTAACAACACACTGTGCATAGAACAGGATATTACTGCAAAAAAACAGGTACTTCAGGAAATTGCTGCAAAAGATCAATATACTGAAAGGGAAGAGATCAAGCCTGAACCATCGGTGCAGGCAGATACGGGCGAAGTATTAAAAACAGTACGGGAGATCATTTCGGAGCAGACAGGATATACGCTTGATATGCTTGAAGAGGGTCTTGACCTTGAGGCGGATCTCGGCATAGACACGGTCAAGCAGGTTGAGATATTCGGGAAGATATCGTCGCAGTATGATCTTGAGGTGCCTGAGGACTTGAAGCTCAGCGAGCTCAATACCATCGGCAAGATCGTTGCTTACATAGGAAGTAAGGTTGCGGCGTCATCTCCGGCAGGAGTATCGGTGCAGGCAGATACGGGCGAAGTATTAAAAACAGTACGGGAGATCATTTCGGAGCAGACAGGATATACGCTTGATATGCTTGAAGAGGGTCTTGA
>JAJRXZ010000005.1 GCA_024276015.1 Spirochaetota bacterium
TACTGTCTGTTGCAAATCCGGCAATTGTTATTCCGCCGAGAAGTGTGTTGTCTGTAATATTATAGTTAATATTAAATGTTGCAGGATAGGAATCGATTGAAAAACCGGAAAAATATTCATCCTGATCAAGAATTTCATTGTGATAATTTATTATTGTTATTCCTACCTTAAGTTTGCCCAATGTCTGAACAACGCCGAAAAAACTGGGATAGAAAGACTCTATATTTTGCGTATAGGGTTTTTCTGCAATAACATCGCTTATTTCAATATACTTATTCTTGTAGCTGTTTACCGAAAGCGATATCTGATTATCAAAAGCAAATACTATTCCTGCCGGATTGTAATAAGCGCCCGAAGGATCATCGGAAATTGCCGTATAAGCTCCTCCGAGACCCGTAGCCCTGCCGCCGATGAGATCGTTAATATAGTTGAAATCGCTTGTTGATAAACCTCCTGCAAAGAGAATATTCGCTCCTGTTAAAAATATAAATAAAATTATCAGTCCCGTTATATTTTTGATCTTTCCATTTATTTTTGATTTATTGATCTTCATAAATCTACCTCAAAAATTTTGATTATTTTAAATATGCTGTTGCAGCTATAAACCTGTCGGTTATTTTCGGTTTATCCGTTTTAATATTGCCGGCTTTTATAACTCCTCTTAACCTTGCGAGACGGTCTTCAAAAGGAGGATGCGTATTATAAACAACTGTTTTTTTATTCTTCTTTTTTACTTCCCATATTCTGTTAAGAAAATCAATCAATCCCGAAGGATTATAACCCGTTTCGTCCGCATATAAAATTGCCGACCTGTCCGCTTCATATTCGTCATTGATCTTATATCCTTTGGTGAAGAGCAGGTCAGCTGCTTTATTAACCGCTTCCGATAAAGTCGATGAAACAACCGCGCCCTGAGCCACAAGTATTGAAGCAAGAAAATCCACAAAACCACCCGTCTCCCTTGGCGGAGGCAGTTCTTTCATAATATGCTTATTATTTATATGCCCGATCTCATGAGCCAGAACTCCTGCAAGTTCATCCTCATTCCTCATCTCTTTCAGGGCTCCCTTGGAAATAAATACATATCCGCCCGGAGCAGCATAGGCATTGATCGAGTCCGTGTCAAGAACCGAAAAGAAATAATCGATATCGGATCTTCCCGCAAAGAGGGCCACACTTTTGCCAACCTTATTTACATAGTCGTTTATTTTCTTATTTTTATAAAGAGGGTACTTTGTTAAGATCTTAGCGGCCAGTAATCGCCCATATTTTATTTCACGAAGGGTCTCCTGCTGCTGAATATACTCTTCTCTCCTTGAACCTGAACCTGTTGAACAATTTACAAATAAAAATAAAGCAAAAAGAGATATCACTACCAATTTATATAAATTATTCATTACATTTTCCCAATTTGTTATTAATATAAATCCCCTCCTTCTTTCATAATCTTATACTATTATGAAAAAGAGGGGACAACATTTACGGAATTATATATTAATATTAAATCAATTATAATTTAATGATCAATACCGGCATCTGCCAAAAACTTTAATAATTCTTCTTCCGGAACAATTCTGCTCTCAATTTCCCTTATTGTTTCAAAATCAAAATCAAGATTCTTTTTGCCGACTGAACGGCTTCTTCCCGCATATGCGGGATTATCTTCCATGAGACCTCTTGCAGAAGCGGCAGTTACATCTGAAGATGCCCGTCTTCTTGCATGGATCCTTGCATTGGTTCCCGCGCTGCCCAGAATTGACTGCCTCTTTCCGGGTTTTCTTATGCTTGTGAACAGTTTTTTAACCCAGCCTCTTTTCTTCCCGTATTTCACATTCAACCAGGAACCCTTCCGGGTTATAACCGTTAATTTTGATCCCCTTTTTAATGTCAGGATCTTAGCGCTCTTTCCTGCATCTTTATATAAGGATGTTCTGAAAGAGGAAACATAAACAACTCCGGCAAATGATACGGAACTTAGAAAAAATATAAAAATCAATGTATTCAACATTATTCTTTTCATAACACCAGCCTCAAAAAAATTATATTTGGGAGCTTGCTTCATCTGTCCCATTATCCCATACATTAAGATATACTATTTTAAATATTAAATCAAGAAAATTTTTTTGCAAAAATAATTAATTTTTTGTATTAAATAGACATAATTATTTATGTGTACGGGTAAATACGCCATCCCAATTTTCAGGAGGCGGCTCTTTCTTGTATACTTCACAGCGGTCAATGAGCATATCTACCGCCTTATCAGGTTTTCTTCTTACTTCAACGGATCTCTTAAACAGCCTTATCGCTTCATCCCATTTCTTCATCCTGTACAATTCAAAGGCTTCCTCGTACACTTTTGCCGATTCTACAAGATTAATAGGAACATCATTTTTTTCTCCGATTAATTCGTAGATCAGAACCGGTTCGCTTTTGCCCTTCACACGCACAGCGTCAAGTTTTCGCAGGAACATTTCATCCTCAATTAATTTCTTGGTCATATCACTGACAAGAATGGAAACTCCGTAATCTTTGCCTGCCGCTTCAAGTCTTGCCGCAAGATTTACCGTATCCCCCATCATTGTATATGAAGCAAGATTATCCGTTCCCATAAATCCTACTTTTGCTTTACCCGTATTTAATCCTATCCTTACACGCATATTCTGAGCTTCAACGCAGTATTCATTATTCTGCGTCCATTTATTGCGCAATTCCGCAAGTTTCCGGATCATCTCAAGAGACGCCCTTGCCGACAAAATTGCATTCTGAGGATTTTCAATGGGAGCCCCGAAAATCCCCACAACCGCGTCGCCAATATACTTATCAAGGGTACCGCCTTTGCTTTTTAGTATTATTGTCATTTCAGAAAGGTATTCATTCAAAAGAGCGGCAAGGTCTTCACTGCTTAACTTTTCACTTATAGTGGAAAATGACGCAATATCCGAAAAAAATGCCGTGATCTCTTTTTCGCCTCCCCGTTTAAGAGCATCAAGGTCGTTCAAGGCTTCGCTCACAATAGTGGGGTCGATCATATTGCCAAGAATTTTGCTGTATTTTCTCTTCTCCGCGCCTTCGGTCATACTAAGATATATAAAAGAAACGCCAGACGAAATTCCGCCTGTAACCAGAACGAAAAGAACCGGCGCAAGGTAGTTAAAACTGTTGAAAAGCCATATATTGAGACCCGTATATATAATAAAAAAACCGAAAAGCCCTATAATTTTGTAAAGGTTGGAATTGATAAAAAGTATTAACATTACTGCAAAAAGAACCATTGCGGCGCTTAAGATAAAGGTAATAACCTCCTTCTCCTGATCTATCTCATTATGCTGAAGAATGTTGCTTATAATATTTGCGTGAATTTCCGGGCCCGGCGTTGTTTTATGAATGGGCGTGTTTTTCAGATCCTGACAGCCGGGCGCCGAACATCCTATTATAACGATCTTATCCTTAAACATTTCAGGAGCAAGAATAATTTTGTCTTCCTCTCCCTGCTGAAGATAATAATAAGAGAGCATGAGAGCACTCATACTGTATGCGGGTACTCTGTTCTTTGTATAATAATTTACAAGATAATTGCCGTTTTCATCAACCGGAATTCTATACTTGCCCAATTGCAGCACATTGTTATCAAGAACTTCAATTTCGGAAATTCCGGTATATGCCTTCAGCGCAGCAAGGGCAAATGACGGGAAATAGTATTTGCCGTAATTAAAAAGTATCCTCCCCCGTCTGTATATTCCGTCATTGTCCGGAGTGAAGGACGCCACTGAAAGCCCTTTTACCAGGGGTTCCGCAGTTTCATTCTCCTTTACAAGAACCTCGTCGCTTATTCCGCATGGGAAATCGGACCTGAGACACGGGATCGGAAATGAAAATTCATTAACGTCATTTTTTTTGTAACTGATCTTTTCGGGATCTTTTATCTTAATTGTAAAATTATCAATTACATCGGGAGGTATTTCAAGCTTCTTTTCTTTTTCGGGATTTTTAAAAAGTATCATGTTATGAATTACATTGCCGCTGGCAGCTATCTCCTGAGCAAAAGCTTCATCATGCCCTTTGCCAAGATCCGATTCCACAAAAAATATATCAAACATTATAGCCTTTGGCGGATCCGAAGCATTTAAATAACTTAAAATTTCAGGATATATGTTTCTGGGCCAGGGCCATCTGCCCAGATTTATTCTTTCGCCATATTTCAGCGAATTTTCATCAATAAGGAGGAGTATTACATCGTCATGGGGTTTTGATTCCCTTCCGCCCACATACTTAATTAAGAAATCATAGGACTTATTTTTAAAATAATTGCCGGCAAAGCCGTATAACATAAACGATACAATTAAAACTGATAGGGATATAACCGCAAAAACTATGAACTTTTTCTTAAGTTTTTCAAACCCGGATCTATCATTCTGTTCCATTGACCAACTCCTCCTATATTTAAATAATAAATATAATTCTAAATTCAATTTGTCAATGAAAATAAAGGAGGAGTCCCTAAAAGCTTTGGTCAGCGCTTATTGTACCTCAGCTATTTTCGGTTTTTCTCTCCTTAAAAATTTCTTTTTGATCATCCGATTTATGTTAGAATATAAATTATTTATATCCATATTCATCAGATAAAATGAGGGTATTAAGATCAATGTCAATAAAGTTGCAAATAAAAGTCCGTATGCCATTGTCAGCTCCGCCGGAAAAGACCTTATTTATAAAATCGACCATAATTATACTGTCATTTACCACAACGCCTGATAAACCGATAATTCCTATCATGCCCATAAATGAAAGAAGGATCCCATGTAAAGTCAGAGCAAGCAGCGAACCGACTAATCCAAAGGGAATTATAGCTAAAACAAGCAGCGGTTGAGAAAACGATCTGAAAAGTAAGATCAATATAATATAGATCGATAATAAGGCAGTCAGAAAAGCGCTTTTCAAATCACCCATAGAATCTTTTGTTTCTTTTGCTTCGCCGCCGAAAATCAAATCTGCCCCCGGATATTTTTCGGAAATATGAGCAAATTTTTGCTTAATACTTTGCGCTACCATAGCAGATGTTGTAATATCTTTATCAACGTCGGCAGTAATTGTAATTACACGGTCGCCATTGTAATGATTTATAGTTGATCTGCCTGTTCCTGTTTTAATTAAAGCAACTTCTTTTAATTTGATAAGCCTTCCTGTATTGTTGGGAATTAAAAGATTTTCAAGAAACATTTTGTTTTTTTGATATCTGTCATCAATTTTAACCCTGAAATCGATTTTCTCTTTTGTAGATTGAAGGTAAGTTGCTTTTACCCCTTCGCAGGCAATGCGTACGGTCCGGGCAACAGCAGCTACATCCATACTTTCTTCTTACCTGTTGCTCAAGCTTTTCGGTATTCTCCATAGCAATTTTCAGAATATTCAATACTTTTTTAGAGATGATCCATTCAATATACAGCTTTTTATAGTAGGTCAGTGTTGATGCGTTATTTTCTCTTTTTCTCAGTTCAGCTATCTCCAACTGCATAGCAGCATTATTTTCAGAAAATCTGTCTAATTTGCCGAAAAAGTTATACAATATTGGCTGTACTATTCCTATGGAAAGAGTCGGATAATAAAATGTGCTGTTATAACCCCGGGGGAATATATCCCTGTCTTCAATGTTGGGACTGCAGGCCCTGAGAGGAGGGATCGAATTAAAAAAGATGTCCATTAAGAAGGCTGCGGTAATATCGGTAGGAGCTTACCGCTTCGATACAATGATAGAAAAAAGCATTCGATTCTGGTCTTCGCTACCCGATTTTTTTATACCTTTGTTTAAGCAAACAGCCGGTTTCATTCTCGGTTTTAATCCATCAATTGAAATTGATCCGTCACATTATATAAAAGAGATCAGCCCGATTCCGGTATTATTTATTCAAGCAGAGAAAGATGAAATTGGCGATGTTAAAGATGTAAAAGCAATTTATCGAAATGCCCTTGAGCCCAGGGAGTTGATTATCATTCCCGATGCCACGCGTTTCGAGGCTTATAATTTCCCGGCAAAAAATCCGGAGAAGATCGTTTCTTTTTTTACAAAGTATCTTTTAAAAACGTCAAATTGAAATTCGTGGCAGGAATCTGCGGCAGTCTGTTTGAATGTTTCATTTTTCAAAACTTATGGCAGACTGTCCGGATTGTTTTGTTTTATATGAAATTAACAAAATCATCAATTTTAATACAGGGAGGCAATAAAACCATGAAGATAAATAAAAACAGATCAGCTGTTCTTCTAATAGAATTTCAGAATCAGTGGACCGAAAGGGGCCTCTACCATCGGTTAATAAAGAGGCAGTTAAAATCCGGAAATGTTATTGCTAATACATTGACTTTGGTCGAAAAAGCCAGAGAAAAAGGAGCTGCCATTATTCATGCACCCTTAATAATCGATCCTTATAATAAAAAAGGATGGCTTGCTCATTTAACCCTTGGTAAAGTCTTTACAAAGGGTTCGGAAAAATCTGAAATAACAGAGGGATTTTATAAAAAAAAGGACATCATTATTAGCGGCAGATACGCTTTCGATGCTTTCATCGGAAGCGATCTTGAAGAGCAGTTGAGCGATCACAAAATTGAGAATATCCTCTTTTGCGGCTTTACTACGGACCAATGTGTTGCAAAGACAATGATAACCGCCATAAAAAAGAACTTTAACTGTTATCTCATCTCCGATTGTACCGCAGCTATAGCGAAAATTTTTCAAAGAAAAATTGAGAAAAGTTTTCCCGGTAAAATTTTTAATTATCGGGAGATACTGAATATGTTGAAGTAGAATAATACAATCCATTAAATTAATGTTGATTTTTTTTATTTTTTATTATATTTTGTATTTATAGACATTAAGGGTTAAGTATCTTAACTTGTGCAAATTTCTCTATCATCATTAAAATAATAAGTCTATTATGTTATAGTAGAAAGATAAGTAATAAATATCATCATATCCGGTTTCGAATGATGTTCAGGTCTTCAGGAGGGGGGGAAGAAAGACATTAAGATAAATTGGAAATATGTTTTTAATGCCTTAAATGACCCGGCAGTTATTATAGACACAAAACACCGAATAATAGCTGTAAACCCTGCAATGGAAAAAGCTGCAGAAGAAGAGAGCCTTGCGCTTATGGGGCGGTATTGCTATGAATTATTTCACTCTTCAAGATCTCCTTTTAAAGGGTGCCCTCATCATCATTTTCTAAACTCGCAATGCCGCGAAACCGTAGATCTGGAAATGGAAGCCATGGGAGGGACCTATATAGTTACGGTAACGCCTGTCTTTGATGAAAAGGGCGATCTCACAAACACCATCCATATTGCTAAAGATATCACAGAAAGAACTAAGAAGGAGAAGCAGCTTTTATCAATCAACAGAGCTTTAAGAACACTCAGCGAATGCAATCAGGCAATGATCCGAGCAAAGAATGAAAAGGAACTGATAAGCGAGCTTTGTAAAATTTTAGTGGAGATCGGCGGCTACCGTATGGCCTGGGTTGGCTATGCCATGGACGACGAAAATAAAAGCGTTCGACCTGCGGGACATTACGGTTTTGAAGAAGGCTATCTTAAAGATCTGAATATTACCTGGTCAGACAATGAAAAGGGTCTGGGCCCCACCGGAACAGCCATTTGCACTGGTAAACCGGGAATATGCCGAAATATTCAAAGAGACATCAGATTCAAACCGTGGCAAAAAGAAGCGATCAGACGGGGATATGCCTCTTCAATTGCGCTTCCGCTGAACAGCGCCGATAGATGCATAGGAGCGCTCAATATATACTCGGATAAGCCCGACGCATTTGACGATAATGAGATAAAACTTCTTATGGAATTGGCAGACGATCTGAACTACGGTATAATGGCCTTAAGGAGCCGGGACTTACAAAAAAGAGCCGAAAAAGCTCTGGCAGCATCGGAAAACAAATACCGTATGCTGATCGAAACGGCAAGCGACGCTATATTCTTAGCCGATGCTGAAACGGGAATTATACTGGAAGCCAATAAAGCTGCTGAAAAACTTCTGGGCCTGCCCGTAAATAAAATTATCGGGATGCATCAGACCGAATTGCATGATCCTGAAAAGAGGGAACACTATTTAAAAATTTTCAAACACCATGTCAAAAGCGAAACCGCAGTTACTGACGATATCTATGTCAGAAACAGTAAGGGTTTTGACGTGCCTGTTCAGATCAACACAAATATTTTTACGCTGGAGAACAGAAAAGTAATACAGGGAATTTTCAGAGACATTACGGAAATAAAAAACGCCGAAGAACAGATACGCCAGTCCCAGAAGATGGAAGCCATCGGAACTCTTGCCGGAGGGATCGCTCACGACTTCAACAATATTCTCACTCCCATACTTGGATACACAAAATTGTCGCTGGACAAATTACCGGATAACAGCCCTGTAAGATCATATCTTGAAAAAGTATGGTCTGCCGGCATACGGGCAAAAGAACTTGTAAAACAGATCCTTACCTTCAGCCGCAAAGAAAAAGAAGAGAAGCGTCCATTCCTGATCCAGGACATCATTAATGAATCAATAAAATTTTTCAGGTCTTCAATTCCTTCAACTATTAAATTGCATACGAAAATTGACAAACAGTGCGGACCCGTCATGTGTAATCCTACTCAGATATATCAGGTACTAATGAACCTCTGTTCAAACGCTCATCATGCCATGCTTCAAAAGGGCGGAACGCTTAATATAGAACTTAAAAGCGCAGCCGGCAAACCCGGCAGCAGCCTATCCGTTAATTCGGCACAACCTGAAAAATATATATGCCTTACTGTAAGCGACACCGGCAAAGGAATGGATAAAGATATAATACAGCGTATATTCGAACCCTACTTCACAACAAAAACCAAAGAAGACGGCACCGGCCTGGGACTTTCGGTAGTCCATGGAATTATCAAAAATCATGGCGGATATATAGAAGTGGAAAGCGAACCGAATGGAGGAACCGCCTTTAAGATATATCTTCCGGAAATTGAATACAGCTTGGAACCGGAGGATGAAGTATCCGCTCAGCCTGTACGAAAAGGCTCAGAACAAATTCTTCTAATTGACGATGATAGAAATGTTCTTGAAATAACCGAAGAGATCCTCCGAAGCCTCGGTTATAAAGTTGTTTCAATATCCAACAGTATCGATGCTCTTAAGGTTTTCAGCGCAGATCCTGAAAAGTTCGATCTTATCATAACGGACCAGACTATGCCTGATATTCCGGGAATTGAGCTTTCAAAAAAAATTCTTCAAATAAAACCGGATATTCCGATAATACTCTGCAGAGGTTATGATTCCGCGGCTTCAAAAGAAAAAGCAATATCGATCGGCATTGCTGATTATTTAACAAAACCTGTAAGCAAAGATGAATTTGCACTCTCCATAAAAAAAACGCTGAGAGAAAAAAAACAACCGGAGGGGCAATAATTAACATAACTCTTTAAATTGTTCTGAATTTCAGGGGGGGGATACCATTTGAATTTCCGAATGAACAACTATAAAGATCAAACGCTAAGAAAGTCAAAACGTTTCCTGAAGGGGTTCAGCACCAACGCTTCTAATAAGCAACTTAAAAAAAAAGATATTATTTTGTACATTCGTACAAAATAATATCAAGGGAAAATTAATGAGATTTGGTGCCTGCTTAAATTATGATCTTCTCTAATTTAATAAGCACATGAACAAATATATATTTACCTAAATGGAGGTTCACGTTTATTTGTTTTAACATTATATTCTAAGTGCTGAAACAGCCGATCTTTCTTGAGATAACAAGTCTCTGGATTTCGGATGTTCCTTCGCCAATAGTTAAAAGCTTCTGATCCCTGTAAAAACGCTCTATATTATATTCTTTCATCAGTCCGTAACCGCCGTGGATCTGTACGGCCTCGTCAACAACCCTTCCGAAAACTTCCGAACAGTAGAGTTTTGCCATTGCCGCTTCTTTTGAGAAGGGCAGATCTTGGTCTCTGAGCCTGCATGCGTGGTATAGGAGACAACGGGCAGCTTCAATTTCAGTGGCCATGTCGGCCAGTTTAAAAGAGATTGACTGAAACGTAGAAATGGGTACGCCAAACTGCTTCCTCTCTTTTGCATATTTCAATGCCATCTCATAAGCGCCCTGAGCGCCGCCCAGCCCCATTGCCGCTATGGCAAGCCTTCCATTATCGAGAGTCTGAAGCATCTGGTGAAAACCCTCGCCTCTTTCTCCGAGAAGGTTTTCCTTCGGCACTTTGCAGTCGTCAAAAAAGAGCTCTCCGGTATCGCTGGCCCTCCACATCATCTTACCCTTCATAGTTTTTCTGACAAATCCAGGAGTATCATTGGGAACTATTATGCATGATATTTCCTTTTTGCCGTCGGTTTTATATCCTGTAGTTGCCTGTACCGTGCATACGCCCGACAATTGGGATGTGGAATTTGTGATAAAAATTTTACTCCCGTCTATTATCCAGTTATTGCCTTCGAGCCTTGCCGTGGTTCTGCTGGCTCCTGCATCTGAACCTGCATCGGGCTCCGTTAATCCGAAAGAAGCTAAGATTTTTCCGCTGCAGAGTTTCGGCAGCCAGGTATCCTTCTGCTTTTTATTGCCGTAATAATATATGGGGCCGATCCCAAGGGAATTTGCCGCGGCAACAGTGGCCGCATGAGACCCGTCAATTCTTGCAAGTTCCTCTACGGCAATAATGTATGAAAGATAATCCATTCCCGATCCGCCGTAATTTTCAGACACATAAATTCCGAAAAGACCCATTTTTGCCATCTTCTTTGTGATCTCTATTGAGAATTCTTCATTTTCATCAAGCTCCTTTGCAGCAGGAGCAACGGTCTTTTCGGCAAACTCACGCACCGAATGCCTTAAAATCTTCTGTTCATCCGTCAGCCCAAAATCGACCATAGTCTCTCCTCCATATATCTCAATTCCGGTATATTTTCATTATCACAATAAATATAAATTCAATTAAATTGTTCCGACCCATAAAATTATTGAACAGGAGCCGCTGTTATTGTATACCTTCTGCCTCTCAGGTTCTGTCCTGTAATGAATGGAATCCCCTTCCTTCAACTCATGGTCAGCATCGCCATGGGTTAATATTACTCTTCCTTTTAAAACCGCTATAACCTCCTGGCAATTTTTTACATTCTTTCTTACAGGGATGGATCTGCCGGGTTCTATCATGATCACTGCGCTGTCTATAACTTCCCTGCTCTCAGGCGGGAAAAATCTTCTTGTTACAAATCCCGATTTTGGGAAATCCACATCTTCCCATTCGCTCTTTCTGATTATTACGGACTTTTCCTGATTTTCAACCTGTGTAAGAAGTTCGCTTGCATTGATCCCAATTGCACTGCAAATATTCATCAATGTATCAACGGAAGGCGAATTGACGTTATTTTCAATCTGGCTTAAAAAACCTTCGGATATCCCCGCTCTATCTGCAACAACTTTAAGAGTCAGTTTATTGTTTTTTCTGTATCTCCTTATAATAGTGCCTAAATTCATTGACATTACATCCCTGTTTATTGTAGAAAGAATACAAAATACCTCCTAAATATTTTGTATTTGTTAATATTTACAATAAGTTAATATTTACTTAATTGTCAACTTTTTTTTTATATTATTAATAAATATTTCAGAATAAAGTTTTCATCGACCTCTCAATAAGCGCACAAATATTTTTTTATATGCGAAGAATTATTGTTGAAAAAAAAATAGCTTTTTTTAATGATTGCAAAACCTTTCTGCTAAAAGCAACAGGAGCATTTTAGCAGTATATACCATAGAAAGGAGCAACCGAATAATGAATAACTATGAACTCACAGTAATTCTCAGAAACAGCAACCCTGAAAGTTCCAAAGAAAAGATCAGGGAAACTCTCCTAAAGCATAATATAAATATTACCGGAGAGGATGAATGGGGAACAAAAAAACTTGCCTACGAAATAGATAAAGAGAAGGAAGGTTTCTATATACTTCTGAATATTGAAGCAAGCCCCGATTCCATCAAAAAAATCAACAGTGACTTTAACCTGAATACCGAAATACTGAGATTTTTATTTGTTAAATTAAAAACCCAAAAATCAGCATAACTTATACTGGAGAAATCAAAATGGCCGGAGATATCAATAAAGTAATCCTGATAGGACGCTTTGTAAGAGACCCTGAACTGAGGCATACGCCAAACGGCACAGCCGTGACCGACTTTACTATGGCTGTGAATAGAACATATACAATATCCGGTGAAAAGAAAGAGGAAGTATCTTTTATAAAATGTACTGCATGGAGTAAAGCAGCGGAAGTAATTGTGCAATACTGTAAAAAAGGCCAACGGATAGGCGTTGAGGGCAGGCTCAAACAGCATTCATGGGATGATCAGAGCGGCAATAAAAGATCATCAATTGAAGTAATTGTAGAAAATTTTCAATTTTTATCTCCAAAAATGGCAAATGAAAGCGAATTCGTTGATTCGGGGAACGATATTTCCGATTCGGATAACATTCATAACAAGCCCTTTTCAGATGATGAAATACCATTTTAATAATAACTAATAATAAAAATACCGGAGTAAAAAATGACAACCGAAATAAATAACTCAAATAATATTGATAATGAAAATACCGAATTAAAACCGGATGAGGATAAACCAACCGAAGTAAATAGTGAAATAACCGGACCGCCCGCTGTTGAAGAAGTTGGGACAAAAGAAGAAACAGCAGCAAATTCACAAGAAACCACAGAAGAAAAAAAAACCGAAGAAAAAGCGCGCACTACAACAGGCAATCGGCCGGAAAATCAGACTCAGAGACAGTCTTACAGCGACAGAAGAAGAGATTATCAGAGATCCGATTCTTCTCAGAGATACAGCAGATTCAAAAGAAAAGTATGCCGTTTTTGTACTGACAAAAATGCTGAAATTAATTATAAAGATTCCGGTTTACTTGAAAGATTTATTACTGACAGAGGCAAAATTCTGCCGCGAAGAGTTACCGGAACCTGCGCCAGACATCAGAGAGACCTGGCAAAAGCAATAAAGCGGGCAAGAATTATTGCACTGATCCCATATGTTGAGAAATAGTAAAGAGTGAGTTCTTTTTTTGCTGCAGCGCTGATAGGAATATCTCTTATTATAGGTTCATCCTATATTTTCTACAGGTGGGAGTTAAAAGCAGCTTTGATCTTTATCCCCCTGATTCTCTTTTCTGTTATGTATGGGGATCATAATAAAAATATACCGGCAATGCTTGTTCCCTTTATTATCGGAGGACTTTGCGGATACACCTTTAAGACCGGCAGATCTTTGAAATTTTTTATTCTATCATCAAGCCTTTCTCTGGCAGTGGTATTTGCCGGAAATTTCTATTATCAAAAGATATATGGCAATATAAACTATCTTGAAGATTCGAAAGCTTTAATGATAAAACTAATTGACTCGTATAAGCTGCCGCCCCATAAAAAGAAGCAGATCATAGAAGATTTCGATAAGATGGCTATTATTGCTTCCGATCTTATTCCATTCAGCTCTTTCATTTATTCACTATTACTCTCGTCAATGGGCTACCTTATAGCAAAACTCTTCTATTTGAGAATACCCGGATTTACAAATATAAAAGGGATAGAATCTTTCAGATTAAATGACTACACGATCTTTCTTTTAATAGCCGGATGGCTTCTTTTTATACTTTCGGATGCGGACAGAAATTATATTATATATTATGCAGGAATTAATATTGCGCTGATAACATCCATCCTGTATTTCCTCCAGGCAATGGGTGTTATAAAACATTTTTTATTGAAAAAAAATCTGCCTTCAATACTGCTTCCCTTGTCGTTATTCATTGTATTGATAATCGGCCTGGAAGCAGCGATTTTTGTATCGATCCTGCTGACAGGGCTTGGCACCCTTGATCTGTGGGCGGATTTCAGGAAAATCGGATCGACCTGATAAGCACTATTCGATATCTTAAGAAACAATATCTATAAATTAACTTAACTAAAGAATAAATCAAACAATTAAATATAACCAGGAGTTACATTATGAAAGTTATTCTGCAAAAAGATATTCCGAACCTTGGAGATGCCGGAGACGTCAAAGAAGTAGCCGGAGGATATGCAAGAAACTATCTGCTGCCTAAAAAACTGGTGATCCCGGCAAGTGAGGCAGGCAAAAAAGTAATTGAACATCAGAAAAGAATTATTAAATTAAAAAAAGAAAAAAGGAAAAAAGAGAGCGAAAAGATCCTTGAAAACCTTAAGGATCTTGAACTGAAATTTATCGTTCAGGTTGGCGAGGAGGGCAAACTCTTCGGTTCTGTCACTTCAATTGACATTGCGAAGGAACTTAAGAGCAAAGGATTTGAAATAGATAAAAGAAAAATCATGCTTGACAATCCCATTAAACAGACAGGTGAATTTGAAATAACCGTTAAACTTGACGAGGGATTAAACGCCAATATCAAGGTAATTGTTGACAAGGAGCAGTAAATGACTATTGACAGGCTTCCTCCCCAGGACGTCGATACCGAAACTGCCTGCCTTGCATCGGCACTGCTGAGCAGGGAAGCACTTTATAAAGTAATAGAGATCCTCCACACGGAGGATTTTTACCTTGATAAACACAGAATAATATATAATTCCATTCTTGAACTTGAAAGAAAAAATCTGCCCATTGACCTCACAACATTAAAAAAACAGCTTGATGACAATAATCAGCTTGATAAGATCGGCGGGGAGCCTTCAATTGCCGAACTGTATCAGTCCGCTTCCACATCAGCCAATGCGGAATACTATGCCAGAAGGATCAAGAACCTCAGTTTAAGAAGAAAAATAATCGAAGTAACCACTGAAGCCGTGGAAAAATGCCATGACCTGTCAAGAGATACGGACGAATTGATAGATGAGATCGAGCGTGACGTTTTTCAGGTTACTGAGAAACGTATAACTTCAAATTACCGCAGCATTGACGTCGTTATAGACGAAACCCTGAAAAATATTATAAAATGGAACAATACTAAAAAACTTGTAACAGGCATACCTGCCGGTTTTAAAGATCTTGATGAGAAACTTACAGGCTTTCACGGAGCGGAACTTATTATTATAGCAGCAAGGCCGGGTATGGGGAAAACGGCTCTTGCCTTGAACATAATGAATCATGCAGCTCTGAAAGATGAAAAACCGGTTCTCTTTTTCTCTTTGGAAATGCCGGCTATACAACTGGGTATGAGAATGCTCTGTATAGAAGCAATGGTCGATTCTCAGCTTGTGAGGACCGGATATACGAGCAAAGAACAGCTCGATAAAATTTTTCAGGTATCAAATAAACTCAACAAAGCTCCCATATATATTGACGATACTCCCTCAATGACCGTTCTGCAGATCATGCAGAAAGCAAGAAGACTTGCCCAGAGGGTTCCTCTCGGAATGATAATAGTCGATTACCTCCAATTGATCTCCAGTCTTCTTAAAACAGAAAGGCACCAGCAGATCGCAGAGATATCAAGAATGCTGAAACAGCTTGCAAGAGAACTTAACATACCGGTTTTAGCTCTTTCACAGCTTTCACGGGCTGTGGAATCCAGAGTCGACCAGATACCCAACCTGTCGGATCTCCGTGAATCAGGAGCCATTGAACAGGATGCCGATGTTGTTCTCTTTATTTACAGAGAAGAAAAAGTAAAAAAAGATTCTGAAAAAAAAGGTATAGCAGACATCATCATTGCAAAACAGAGAAACGGGCCCACCGGCACCATATCATTGAAATTCTGGGAACAATTTACCAAATTCGGCAATCTCTCTTTTGAGCATTCCTTTGATGAGGCCAGTCCGTCTAATGAGTTCAACTGATTCAAAAAGTGCAGCTCTGAAATTCTTTGAAGAGGTTGGCGGATATTTTATCTTTCTAAAAGAAACAGTAAAATGGACATTCAAACCGCCCTTTGACAGCAAAAACCTCATTCTTCAGATGACGGAAATCGGCTATAACTCTCTTCCGGTAACAACGATCACGCTCTTTTTTACCGGGATGGTTATGGCATATCAGATCGGAAGAGCCATGGATGCCCTTATGTCAGGATCGTCCGTTTTTATCGGAAGCGCAGTAACCATTTCTCTTTTCAGAGAACTGTGCCCCGTATTGACGGGACTCCTTCTTGCCGGAAGAGTCGGTTCTTCCATTGCGGCTGAGATCGGGACTATGAAGGTTACGGAACAGATCGACGCTCTAAGAACACTCTCGGCTAACCCTATACAATACCTCGCCGTACCCCGTTTCCTGTCCTGTCTTATTATGACGCCTGCGCTGACCGTATTAACCGATCTTGTGGGCGTACTTGGAGGCGCATTTATTGCATATATATCGCTTGAAATAACTATTGATAAATATGTCAGCAACATTTTACAGTATATCAAATTAATGGATTTTCTTACCGGTTTAATTAAATCGCTCTTTTTCGGCGTTGAAATTGCCCTTATTTCATGCTATCAGGGATTTAACACAGAAGGAGGAGCCGAAGGTGTGGGCAGATCTACAATCCGGGCAGTTGTAAAATCCTCCATGGTAATACTTATTTCCGATTACTTTCTAACATACCTGCTGCAGTTTCTTGAATAGAATTAATACGATCATTAACGGGAGAGATGCTATGAGTAAATCCGGAAAAAACTTCATTGATGAACTCAAAAAAAATAAAATTAAAAAAAAGATCATCGATATTATTCTGAGCCTTAAAAAAGAAAAATTCTTTGATCCTGCTTATAAAAAAAATGCTTATCAGTTAGAACCGATCCCCATCGGGAAGGGCCAATACAGCGACGACCCTATAATTCTTGCAAAGATGATCCAATATCTTGACATTAAAAAGAAATCCCGCATACTGGAAGTGGGTACCGGTTCGGGATATTCAACTGCAATTCTTGCTTCCATAGCTTCTGAAGTAATTACTATTGATTACCATGAAGAACTTGCAAGATCTGCAAAAGAAGTATTAACAGGCATGAAGCTGAATAATATCAGGTTTTTTGCAGGAGACGCCTCTGAAATAGATTTTGGGATGGGCAAATTCGATTCAATAATTATTCTGTGCGGATGCATAATGCGGCCCATTACCATTCTTGATATGCTGGAAGAGAATGGGACTGCTGTTTTTCCAATGGGTACGCCCTATCAACAGCAGCTGATACTTTACAAAAATATTGCCCGATGTTCGGACTCGTTAGACAGGATACGCTTTCTGGACTTCTGCAGATTTAATTCTATCCGGGGCCGCTACGGGTGGGAAGATCAGGACAGAAGCCTTATTGCAGAGGGAGCGGATACGGATATATAGATGACCTCAGGGCACTTTCCCCGCGGTTCTCTTTTCCTCTTTATAGCAGTAATTACATCCGTAAATCAGAATTCTGCTTTCTGTGCCCTTCTGAACCTGGGATGCATAAAGCGGTTCAAATCTGGTTAAGGGCTCTCTGCAGATGGGACAGATCCTTCTTCCCGGAGGTATTTTAATCAAATCATCGGCAGCTATATTATCGGAATATGAAGGCTTCACTGCAGAGGCCCTTTTGTCAGCAGACCCCTTACCCTTAAGCTCTTTGATCTTATCCTTTCCGGCATTGTAAAGGGAAAGCATATAAAGAAATAAAGACAAGCCTATCAACAGTCCTGCAATATAGAGCAAGGCCTCCATTTTAACTTTTCCCTGTGATAAAATTTACCATAATCGTCTCGCCTCCGGGATATCTACAGGTATAATCTCCAAAAATGTCTATTATACGAAAATTTTCTTCTGTCAAAATACGGCTCATCTCCTCAACAGTATAGATCCTCTGAATATGGCTCTCAACAATTTCCGCTCCGTCTTCATTCTTAAATTTCAGAGTTGAATAGACCAGAGATCTATCCTTATCAAAAACATTACCCCATTCAATATCCACGCCTCTGTTTTTATACGTTGAAACCTTTTGATGAAAATTAGTCATAATATTATATTCAGTTGTAATATCAAACATAAATATACTGTCCCCATGCATTGCATCTCTGACAGACCTCAGTACTTTTTTTATATCCCTATAGTTTAAAAAATAGTTCATTGTATCATGCACCGAAAAGATAAAATCCATCTTCTTAGCAAGGCAGAATTTTCTCATATCTGCGCAGAAAATCTTAAAATTCTTATAAGCCCTCAGGTTTGCTATCCGGAGCATATTAAAAGATCTGTCAATTCCGAATACCGTAAAATCATCTGCCGAGAACTTGGCACCGAAACGTCCGGTACCGCATCCAAGTTCTAATACGGTTCTGGGATTTTTAATATACTTCAGCATTAATGAACTGATATAATTGTACCATTGCTCATAATCAACATGTTTAAGAAGATAATCGTAATAAGGAGCTATAGCTGTATACGGGTCCATGTATCAAAATTAGAATTATTGTAGTTAAGTATACCGATCATCAATGGAAATTCCCATATTAAATGGATCGGTATATGATCTGATCGGGATTTTGTCCTTTGATAGAAGACAAAACGATACTTTTTGATATATATAAAAAATTCAATATATGATTTGTCAATCGGATAAAATCATATTTTTATCCGAAAGATAAAAAAAATATTTTACACGGCAAATACTAATTTTAAAAGTAAAAAATCTCTTTACGTATCAGCAGAAAAACAGAATATTTGCACTTGTTTAACACATTAAAAAAGACGCAAACTCTGATAAATTCCTGGAGAAGCTGCAATGAAAAAGAAAACAATATCATCATTTTCACTAATTTTATTTTACTTTTTAATATCTGTCACAGCAACCAATGCCGCGCCAAAAGCGCCGGGATTTGCCCTTGTTAATAACAGAGGCAGCTATGTATTAAGATCAAAACTTAAAGGCAACCTGATCATTTCTTTCTGGGCAAGTTACTGCAAGCCCTGCAAAAAAGAGATGCCTGTTATGGTTAACATTGAGAAAAAATACGGCAAACTGAAAGATCTGAAGCTCATCTTTATAAATGTTGATACAAACAAAGGCAAACCTGCAAAAGAAAAAGCGGATGCCATGCTTAAAGAGATCGGAATTAAACACGATTATCTTATGGACCCCTACCAGAGAACCGTTATAAAATACAACCCCGAGATCAAAGTCCCGGCTACGTTTCTGATAAATAAGAAAGGATATATTGTATTTAAAGAGCTGGGATACCATAAAGATACTATGAAAAAACTTGAAAAAGCAATAAAAAAACTCAAATAACACTGAAGGGAAGAGTAATGGAACTGTCGTCATCATATGATCCTAAAGAAGTTGAAGACAAATGGTATAAATACTGGGAAGAAAACAATTTTTTTCATGCCGATATTAGCGACGGCAGGGAACCCTATTCGATTGTAATACCTCCTCCAAATGTGACCGGCAGCCTTCACATGGGGCATGCACTGAACAACACCCTTCAGGATATACTCTGCAGATGGCAGAGGATGCAGGGTAAATCGGTATTGTGGATGCCCGGAATGGACCATGCCGGAATAGCAACTCAGAATGTTGTTGAGAAGCTTCTCCGCAAGGAAGGCAAAACAAAAAACGACCTTGGCAGAGAAGATTTTGAAAAACGTGTATGGCAGTGGAAAGA
>JAJRXZ010000076.1 GCA_024276015.1 Spirochaetota bacterium
AGTTCTCTTTTCAACTGTTTCTCAATTGCGTTAATTCTCTTTTCCCAGGGAGTTGAAAGAAGCAGATTAATGCTTGCTGCTGATACTGCGCAGGCAAGGGGGTTGCCCATGAATGTGGGACCATGCATGAATGTTCCTGAATCATAGGATGATATTCCGCTGCTTATCCTGTCTGTTGTAAGTGTTGCGGCAAGGCTTACATATCCTCCTGTCATTGCTTTGCCGATACACATTATATCGGGGACTACTCCGGCATGTTCGCAGGCAAACATTTTGCCTGTACGGCCGAAACCTGTTGCTATTTCATCAAGAATTAAAAGCACATCATGTTTATCGCAGAGAGACCTAACGTTTTTAAGATATTCGGGAGAATAGAATCTCATCCCTCCTGCGCCCTGAACAATCGGTTCAAGTATTACTGCGGCAAGTGATTCATGATGAGCTTCTATCAGGTTTCTGAATGATCCGATATCCTTCTCATCCCACTTCTCATCAAAACCTGTTTGAGGAGCATCTGCGAAAAAATTTTCAGGCAAAATTCCTTTGAAGATCCGGTGCATCCCGGTAATAGGGTCGCAAACCGACATTGCCATAAATGTGTCGCCATGATATCCCGAGCGGATCGTAAGGAGCCTGCTTTTATCGGGTTTCCCCATGGAATACCAGTACTGTTTGGCCATCTTAATTGCAACCTCAACCGAAACCGACCCGGAATCGCTGAAGAATACTTTTCGCAGAGGTTCCGGAGTAAGGCGGATTAGCAGCGATGCAAGTTCAACAGCAGGCCTGTGAGTTAAACCGCCGAACATAACATGAGACATATTGTTTATCTGGATCTTTACAGCTTGGTTCAATTCCGGATGATTATAACCGTGAATTGCGGTCCACCATGATGACATGCCGTCTATTAATTCGGTGCCGTTATTGAGTTTTATTCTCACTCCTTTTGCGGATTCAACAAAGTAAACATTAAGGGGATTGCTCATTGATGTGTAGGGATGCCATATATGTTCTCTGTCAAATTTTATCAGTTCTTTGTCCCATAATACTCTTTTTTCACTGCTCTTTATCTTTATAGACATTGATAGGGTTTCTCAGTATGATGATTTATGCAATAATAATTTTTTCTATCTAAAGAGACTCAATTCATTGTTAAAAAGCATATCGTCTTTAACGTTTCGTCCCCTTGTTGTAAGATACCAGCCTGTAATAAAGCCGTTTGCTCCTGCCAGCATTAAGAGACCCTGAAAATCTTTCATCTTTGTTTCTCTGCCTGCGGCAAATTTTATTGTTTTTGAAGGGTGAATGAGCCTGTATATTGCAAATGTTTTTGCAATTTCCGCAACTGGAATATCTTTCTGATTTTCCAGTGGAGTGCCTTCAACCGGTATCAGGACATTTAATGGTATTACGTCAACATCAAGTTCTTTTAATGCAAAGGCCATCTCTATTCTGTCATCCATGGTTTCTCCAATTCCGATTATACCGCCGGAACAGATTTTAACGCCGTAATTTTTTAAGTGTTTTATTGTTTCGATCCTTTGATCAACGTCATGGGTTGTTGAAATTAATTGATTATATTTTTTCGGATTGGTCTGGATGTTTATATTGTAGTGCGCTACTTTATGTTTCGCAAGTTCCTTTGCGTTTTCTTCACTGAGATTTCCCAGAGAAGCGCATACGTTTTTGTCAGGATAGAGTTTGTATATGCTGTCAATTGCCTCTGTGATCTCTCTGAACTCGTCATTTATTTTCATATAACCTGTGCCGCTGGTTACAATGCCGAAGCTGCTGACGCCGCTTTTGTAGGTCTCTTTTGCCTTTCCCAGGATTTCCTCTTTGCTGCAGAGTCTGTATGTTTCCGCGTCGGTTTTATGGTGCGACGATTGGGCGCAGAATCTGCAGTCTTCTTTGCAGATACCGGATTTTGCATTCATTATTGTGCACACATGTGTCTCTTTTGCGAATCTGTTTTTTACCCTGTTGGCAAGTGACACCAGGTCCAGGATGTCTTCTCCTTTAAGTTTTGAAAGCTCTTTGAAAAAATCTTTATCAAAGTCTTTCCCGTTAAGAATCTTATAAGCTTTTTGGATCAATGGATCTATCATAAAATCGTCCTGGATCATGATACGAATCGCTGTCTAATGTGTAACTCTTTTTCAAACATCATATCCTGTCAAGAAAATATATTATTCTCCGCAGGTCTGATCCCCGAATTCAACTTTTCATTTGGTGCCCTGTAAAAAAGTAGTGGAAAAAAATCACTGTTCCGGAAATTATAGGAACATATTTTATTTGATAAAGGAAATTTATTATGGGAACTATTGATTACATGAAAGTTGTTGATATTATTTCTAAAACGTTCGGCGCAAAAAGAGAAGTCCAATTAGACGCTAGTCATGACAGAAGCAACAAAACGGATAAATTTGATATTGTGATGACAACTCAGGACGGAGGAAAAATTCCTTATAAAATATATCTATTCCGGCATGAACTTGATATTATTTTTGATAAACAGTATTTTGAATCAAAGTCATTTAAGAAATGGGTTTCTCTGTTTGAATACGAACTGGAACAGGCAATGTTTATCAATATAAAATTAAATATTACTGAAGATGCTGCCAAGTATACAATAAAGGTGATCTTTTAATTTTTATTAAAATATAATTGAAAGTCCTGCAGTTATTAAAAGAGAAAATATTGCCATCCTGAATTTGTGCTGGTCAACACGGCTGTGAAGTTTTTCTCTCAGGAAGATACTCAGGGGAATGAGCGGCAGCAGCAATCCTGTCATCTTAATTGGAAAAAGTCAAACAATCTTTTAAATAGAAAAGATTTCTGAAATTTTTATATGTAACATGTGGGATAATTTGCGTACTTATCACAGTAAACCTCATTTTTATTGTAGACAAAAAAATTGATATTTATTTTTTAATTGTGAATTCTTAATTAATGGTAAAAGCATTGATTGCCGGATCTCTTTTTGAAATTACTTATTTTAACGGAGTATTATGATGGATTATGCAGAGATTGAGAAACTTACGGAGAGAGTAAAATCTGAAAACGCTTTTGTCGATGAGATCAGGAACGAAGTTTCAAAGGTAATTATCGGGCAGGGAAGTCTTATAAATAAAATAATTATAACATTTATCATGGAGGGGCATATACTTCTTGAAGGTTTGCCCGGCCTTGCCAAAACACTTGCAGTAAGAGCATTTGCCAGAGTAATAGGAACGGCTTTCAGCCGTGTGCAGTTTACGCCTGATCTTCTGCCCGCGGATCTGATCGGTACGAAGATATACAATCCTAAAGAACTGGATTTCTTTACTAAGAAGGGCCCCATATTCACGAATATACTGCTTGCCGACGAGATAAACCGCGCTCCTGCCAAGGTTCAGTCTGCTCTGCTTCAGGCAATGGAGGAGAAAGAAGTGACAATCGGCGAAGAGACATATGCTCTTAATGCGCCCTTTATGGTTCTTGCTACGGAAAACCCCATTGAACAGGAAGGCACTTATCCTCTGCCGGAAGCTCAGCTGGACAGATTTTTTATGAAAGTTCTTGTTGACTACCCTCAACATAGCGAAGAATTTGAAATACTTACACGCTTTAACGACATCAGCCTTGATAATATAAAAAGCGTTATTGATGCCGATGTTATCAGAGAAAAAGCCCATATCGTTAATTCCATATATATTGACGAAAAGCTGATCAATTATATTGTAACCATTGCAGGAGAAACGAGAAATCCCTCAAGAAAGGAGATAAGGAAATATATAGAGTTTGGCGCAAGTCCCAGAGCGTCCATTTCTCTGATGAAGGCCTCGCGCTGCGTAGCCTTTATGAAGGGCAGGGGGTTTGTAACTCCCGACGATATAAAGGAAATCGGGCCCGATGTGCTTCGCCACAGGTTGATCTTATCCTATGAAGCGGAAGCCGACGGCAAAAGTCCCGATGACATTGTTCAGCTGCTTTTCGATTCTGTGGAGGTGCCCTGATTGGAATCGAAGGAACTGAGCCTTCTTAAAAGAATTAAGCTCTTAATGGGCAGGAAGCTCAATACTCTTTTTGTGGGTGAATATCATTCTGCCTTTAAAGGATACGGCCTTGAATTTGACACTGTAAGGGAATACCGTTACGGGGATGATATAAAGAATATAGAGTGGAATGTCTCTGCGAGAATGAACCATCTCTATATAAAGGAATTTATAGAGGAGCGGGAACTTTCGGTCGTTCTGATGGTGGATGTTTCAGGGTCTGTTGAGTTCGGAGGCAGCAGGAATAAATGGGATGTTATACTTGAGGTTGTTACGCTTTTTCTTTATCTGGCTCAGATGAATCATGACAGAATATCGGTTCTGCTCTTTACCGACAGGGTTGAAAAATACATAACTCCCCGAAAGGGAAGAAAGTTTATTCTGAAAGTTCTGGATGAGATAATCAGGTTCCAACCGGAAGGCAGAAAAACCGATATTGAAAGTTCTATCGATTTTTTAAGAAGAGTGCTTAAAAAAAGAAGCGTAATATTTTTACTGTCCGATTTCATTGATAAAAAGGAAAACTATCTTCTGAAGCTGAGAATTCTTGGAAGAAAGCACGACATTATACCTGTTCAGGTATTTGATCCTCTGGAAAAAGATGTGAAGCTCTTCGGTTTAACCGAATTTTATGATATGGAAAGCGGAGAGGTTTTCCTTTCCGATTCTGTTCCGGAGAAATGGAATTTCCCCGTGCTTTCGGAATTCAACGCCGTATATCTTAACACAAATGAATCGATTGAAATTCCAATTTTAAAATTTTTTGAAAAAAGAAACAGAACAAGTCTTGTAAGGTCGGTATGATAGTGAAATGATTCTTTATATATTCTGTATTATCAATGCAATGAGATGATGAGAAAGATAGGTTTATTAGTAATAATTTTATGTATAAGTCCCTTCCCCTCCGATGCTTCGGAGAAGGCTTATCCGGAAATCAGAGCTGTTGTAACTCCTGATGCTGTAACCGTTGGGGGTGTTGTCGAATATAAAGTTACAATTGCCGGAGAGAATCTCAAAGGCATTGAGGTGATGGATCCGGACAAAAAGATCTATTATCCTCCTGCTGAAGAAAGAGAAGGCAAACAATCGAAACAGAATAAGAAAGACGAAGATGCCCCATCTCGGGATATACCATTGTATATTATTCACAGCGCAGAGAAGAAAAACAGCTCCGCCGAAGAGATGACCTACATAACACTTGTTATGAAGATATCTTACTACAGACCCGGAAAGTATAGGCTCCCCGAGATTGAAATAAGGGACGAAGAAAAGATCAAAATCGGATATCGTATCCCGGAGATTAAAGTCAATGCGGTTAATAAAGATGCCCGTTTTGAGGAGATTGAGCCTCCCCTTGACCTGGGAGGCAATTATTACAGAGTGGTTTTTCTCGTTCTTGGAGCGGTTTTACTGACTCTCGCAGCGGTTTTTTTCTATAAGTATATAAAGAAGAGGCGCATGCAAAGAGTTGAGCCCTCGGCATACGTCCCTCCCATTGAGGAATTTCTTAAGAATCTTGATAAGCTGGACTGCAGAGAGCTGATCAAAAGGGGAGAAATTGAGGAATATGTCACAGGCATGTCAATGATTTTCAGACGATTTTTATCGGGGCTGATAAAGATTGACGCAATGGAAATGACATCGGACGAAATTGATAAAAATCTTCGGAAATATCTGACAAAGTATATCTACGGAAAATATGGAGATAAAATAAGCAAAAGTTTTGATTTGTGGGATCTGTCAAAATTTGCCGAGTTTGCCCCTTCCGAAGAAATCCTTATGGATAATTACGATAATACCAGAAAATTGGCTGTAAATCTTTCAAAGGATCTTGACAATGGAATATCTGGAGTTTAAGGATCCTCTTTTTCTTTTATTGCTTATTCCGTATTTTATTGTGCTTTTTATATATATAAAGAAGAAATTTTTTAACAGGACTTCGGCAATTGCCGTATCATCGCAGAGCATTGTTAAAAAAAGGATTACCTTCAGAACCAGAACTTACAGATACCTGCCGGTTTTAAGATTTCTCTCTATTCTGTTTCTGATCATTGCGGTTTCAAGGCCCGGCAGGGGGATACAATATTCCAGCGTAAAAAATCTCGGTATCGATATAATGATCGCCCTTGATGTTTCCGGTTCCATGAAAGGCGAGGACTTTCAGCCCAAGAACAGACTTGCAGTTGCCAAAAAGGTTATCAAAGATTTTATATCGGGCCGAAAAAGCGACAGAATCGGTATGGTGGTCTTTGCCGGTGATGCCTATCTTCAGTGCCCCCTGACAATTGAACATGATATGATTAAAGAGATTGTTGACGAAGTTGATTTTGATACGGTTGGGATTGACGGTACGGCAATAGGAGACGCCCTGGCTTTGTCTGCCTCAAGGATGATGGACAGCAGGGCGAAGAGCAAGATCATTCTGCTTTTAACCGATGGGATGAGCAACAGAGGAATTATCGATCCTGAAACCGCTGCAAAAGCCTGCAAAGAGGCCGGTATAAAGATATACAGCGTCGGTATCGGAAGGGACGGCCGGGTGCCTTATCCGGGAGGTCTCTTTGGGAAAAAGTATATAGTTAATCATTTTGACGAAACGGTTTTACGCAAGGCCTCGGCTATGACAGGAGGGAAATTTTACAGGGCTTCGTCAAGCGGCGTTTTATGGGAGAATATTAAGGATATTGACAGGCTTGAAAAGAGCGAAGTGGATATTAATGTCTACAACGAATTCTATGACAGGTTTGAGTTATTTTTGATTCTGGCAGTGTCGCTCTTTTTTCTGGAAATAATTTTAAGTTCCGTCTTTTACAGGAAGATACCATGATCGCTTTTGGAAATTATAAGTATATTATATATATTGTTCCTCTGACAGTTTTGATTGTTTTTCTGTTTATATTCTATCTGTACTGGAAGAAAAAGATTATCTCTTTACATTTAAAGGAAGGTGTTCTCAGAGAGGAGCTCATTATAGGTTCCGGAAGAGTTTCCGGAACTAAGGCAGGGATAATAATAGTTTCACTGATCCTTGCGGCATTTGTACTTTTAAGGCCTCAGTGGGGTGAAAAGGTGAGGCAGGTTAACAGTGAAGGTTCCGATGTTTTAATAGCTCTTGACGTGAGCAACAGCATGCTTGCTAAGGATATAAAACCGAGCAGGCTGGACCGTGCAAAAGATGCGGTCAGGTGGATCGCCCGCTCTTTAAAGGGCGACAGGATCGGATTAATTCTCTTTGCCGGTGATGCCTTTCTTCAGTGTCCCCTGACAAACGATACAGGGGCATTTATGATGTTTCTGGATTCTGCGGCTCCCGATTCTGTTAATATACAGGGAACCAGTATTGGCGGGGCCCTTGACGAAGCATATAAGGTCTTTAAAAAGAAGAGATTAACTTCCAGAATGTTTGTTCTTATTACTGACGGTGAAGACCATGAAGGCAATATTGACTCGGCAATCGGTAAATTTAAGGAGCTGGATGTTTCCGTTTATACTGTGGGTATAGGCAGAGATAAGGGAGATTTCATCCCGGTCGGAGATAATGATAGATCAGGCGACATATATTTCAGAGACGATCAGGGTAAACTTATCAGAACGCGGAAAAATCCCCATCTGCTGAAAAAGCTTGCAGGTTCAACAGGAGGCGCATATATTGACATTTCCCATAGCCTGTCCGGCCTGAAGTTTATTCTTGAAGTTATTTCGGACCAGCAAAAAAACAGGTATGGCTCCAGAATAGTTAAGGAGAGAAAAGAACAGTTTGCTGTTTTCGGATTGATCTTAGCAATGCTCTTAACATTTGAGTTGATCATTACGGAAAGAAAAGAGTGACTCCGGTAAAATGAGGTTTATATGTTGAAGTTTTTTCCTGCTAAAACTTTTAAAGCTGTTTTAATTTTAACGGCAGTATTTCTCTTTTCAGGATGGCTTGATCCCTACAGGGACGAAGTATCCAGCGGTAATAAAAATTTTCAGGAGAAAAAATATAATAGGGCAGAGGAACATTATAATAAAGCTGAAAAATATGCTCCGAGAAATAATGACAGAAAAAATCTCTCTTTCAATAAAGGCAATGCTGAATATATGATGGAGAAATATGAGGATGCTGTTGATAAATACCGGAAGGCTCTTCAGTCCCAAGACAGGGAAGTTCAAAAGAAAGCATTTTTTAATCTTGGTAATACTTATTTAAAGATGAAAAAAAATAGAGAGGCAATTGAATCCTATATCAATGCGCTGAAGATTGATCCGGATTATGAAAAAGCAAAGAAAAATATAGAGTACATTCTGTCTCAAAAGAAGCGAAAGCAGAATCAGGATAAAAAGGAAAAGAGAGACAATAAGGATAAAGGAAAAAAAGATAAAGATCGGGATAAGAATGAAAAGGAAAAGAAAGATAATGACAAAAGGAGTGAAAAAGATCAAGATCGAAAAAACGAACGAAAAAAAATGAGCAAAGAACAGTTAAAGAATATTTTAAATTCTATGAAAAAGAAACCGGTCAGAAGGAAAAAGGGCAAATCCAATGAGAGAATTTATCTTAAAAAATACTGGTAGAATATATTTGATCCTGTCCCTTTTTTTTGCGTCTTCGTTACTTTATGCTTCGGATATAACAACGGAGCTTGCCGATAGAAGAATTGAAGTTGGGGAAACAACAAAATTAAGCTTTCAAATCCCGGGCAATTCAACAGCTATAAAGCCCGTAAAAATCCCATCTGTAAAGGGCCTTGAGATCGATTATTCCGGTATGCAAATGGCATACAGGAATATCAACGGCAATGTGTGGAGGGGCATTATCCTTGACTTTACCGTAACTGCTTTGAGGAAAGGTAAATTTATTATACCTCCGTTTGTCTTTACCGTATCGGGCAAACGGGTTAAATCTCAAAAGGTTACGCTCATTGTTACAAAACCGGTATACGGCAGAAACGACGGTATCCGCAGACTGAAAACTGAGGTTCTTCTTTCAGAGAATAAAGTATATGCAGGGGAGCCGCTTATTCTGAGATATTATATGCTTTCAACAGGTCTCCGCGTTGCAGGTATTGAAGGTATGGAGAAGAATCCCGTCAGCAAAGGGTTTATTCTCAAAAATTATGATGAAGCCGTCGATGACGACATTAAAACAATTGATGGAGTCGATTTTTTTAAATCCCACCTGTTTACTTTTTTACTGCTTCCCATTGAAACAGGCATGCTTAAAGCCGGGGGCGGAACGGTCATTGTTTCGATCGATATGCCTGGCGGATTTTTTAATATGTACCGGCAGAAACGTCTAACCTTTGATATGCTGAATATTGAGGTGATGCCGCTTCCTCAAAAGGATAAGCCGTTAAACTTTAAGGGTGACGTGGGAGAATTTAATATAACCGATGATTTCAGGGATGGTGATATTCGAATATACGATGAGAAAAAGATCAATATCACGGTAAAGGGGAGAGGAAACTTTTTGACTCTCTCCCGGCCGGTAATTGAAAATGAAAATGATAAGGTTAAGGTTATTGCAGAGGATAGTGAAGGCCTGATAAAAGTCGAAGGAAACAGCATCGTTGGGGAGAAGAGATTCGTATTTACGCTGATTCCTGAAAATCCCGGAGTTGCGGACGTTGGAAGGATCATATTGAATTATTTTAATCCGGATACGAGGAGATATGAAACAGCCGCATCAAAAAGAATTGTTCTGAATGTGAAAGGCGAAGTAAAAAAAGAGAGATCCCTTCAATTTAAGTCTGATGAAAGTAATGAATATGAGATCAGACCCTATTATTTTATAATAGCCCTCTCAATAGCTGCAGGAATCATTATTGTTTTTGTCCTGCGGGAGAGAAGAAAGCTGAGAACAATTGCGGATAAAAAGAGGGGTGCGGATAAAAAGAGAACCGGCAATGATGAAAAAGTCAATTTTAGGAATATTATGGCAGATATGGAAAATGTTCTCAGCAGAAACGATTCCGGTGCGTTTATAAATTATGCCCACAGGCTGCTGAACTATCTGGAAAAAGATATTGCTCAAAAAAACAATAGTTCTTCTTTAGAAAAAGTTATTAAGCTGAAAGAAGAGATATATCAATACAGATATGGCGGCGGAAGGATTGATAAGAGTGAGATGGAGATGATCCTGAATGAAATTAATTCGATTATTGAGCTTCATAAGATGAACCTCCTTTTTTAAATTTTACTCTTTGATTCTTCCCACAGAATATCCAATTCGTCAAGGCTCATCTCTTCAATTTTCATTCCCGAACGGGAAACCCTCTTTTCAACATACATAAATCTTTTTATGAATTTATTTACCGTTCTATTCAGCGCTTCATCAGCATTGATGTTAATTAAACGCAAAGCATTTACAATGCTGAAAAGAATATCCCCGGATTCGTTGATAATTTTTTCTTTATCGCCGCAGGATATAGCCTCCTTTAATTCGCCCACCTCTTCGTCGATCTTGTTCAGGGCGTCCTTTACGTTGTCCCAGTCGAATCCTACTCTTGAAACTTTCTGTTGAATCCTGTATGCCTTTAAGAGAGAGGGAAGGTGTCTGGGCACGCCTTCAAGAATTGACTTCCTATCTTTTTTTTCATTTTTTTTTATCAATTCCCATTTTGCTATAACTTCTTCGGCATCTTTTGCTTCTTCGTCGCCGAATACATGGGGATGTCTCATAATAAGCTTGTCAATTATTCCCAGGGCAACGTCGTCAATTGTAAATGAATTATTTTCATCTGCAATCTGAGCGTGAGCGTAAACCTGGTACAGAAGATCGCCAAGTTCTTCCTTCAGTTCCTCTGTATTCCCGCTGTCAATGGCGTCGTAGACCTCATAGGCTTCTTCTATAAGGTAAGGTTTTAAAGTTTGGGATGTCTGTTTTTTATCCCAGTGACAGCCATTTTCGCCTCTCAGTATTTTTGCTATTTCTCCGAGAATATAGAGAGGGCGTTTTTCCCTGAATTCCATTTACTTAGTCCGTTTAAATCGTGTTGTAATGTTATTGCCATTACTGATAATATAAATATATTATCAAGTATTTAATTTGCAGACAATATGGTCATGTCTTAATTAATCGTAATTGATCGGATAAGACAGTAATTCTTCCATTGTCCAAACATGATCAGTTAGTTCTGTCTCCATTGCAGGTGTATTTATTACAGTTTTATCTTCGATAAAATATTTCAGACTTCCATGAGGAAGACAGAAATTGTAATAAGCAAT
>JAJRXZ010000077.1 GCA_024276015.1 Spirochaetota bacterium
AGTTTCCAAAATCCTCATATAATTCCCCTATCCCCCCCTTTAATAAAGGGGGGATAGCGCAGCTTTATGCCCTGTGCGAGCAGAGTTAAGATCCCAGCTAAGCATTAAAATCGAAAAAAATCCTATAAATCAAAAAAATTGTTTGACTGTATGCTATTTAATAGGTATAATGGTATTACAATACCAGATAATAAAAAGGGGCTTAAATGTCGGATTTTTTAAACATATCGGAAGCGGCAAGTATAGCAATGCACTCTATGGCATTTATTGCTTCAAAGGAAGGAGTTGTTACGGTACCCGATATATCGTCGGGCCTCAAAGTATCTGAAAATCATCTTTCAAAAGTGATGCAGAGACTGACAAAAAATGGGCTTGTTAAGTCCGTCAGAGGGCCCAGATGCGGATATATGGTTGCAAGGCCTATTGATGAAATATCTCTTATTGAAGTATATGAGGCAATTGAAGGCGCTATTGACAGCGGAGATTGTCTTTTTGATAGGAATAAAAACTGTAACGGCAAATGTATAATGGGAGATACCCTGGAAAAAACACGGAATATATTTAAAAATCATCTTACCGGTACGAAATTATCCGACGTTGTTGGTCTGTACAGGTGATAATTGAAATGGAGGCGAATTATGAGTACTAAAACGATCTGTCCCGGGCAGGATACAAGATTCTGGCATCCCGAAGATATCTTTGATTCAAGGTGCGCCAACTGCGGCAGTATAATAGAATTTTTTAAAGATGAAGCAAGCCAGAAATGCAAAAAGTGCGGAACAAGGGTGCAGAATCCCAGATTAAATATGGGCTGTGCCCAGTGGTGTGAACATGCAAAGGACTGCCTTGGTTATGACCCGAAAACCGAATCGGCAGATTCTTCCGGAGCCGAGAATGTGGGTTATGATATGTCTCTTGCAGATAAGATAATCGATTCTGTGAAAATGAAATTTGGCGAAAAGAGCGAACAATATAAGAAGATCCGAACAGTCCATGAAAGGGTGGAGAAGATATTGAGTGAAAAGTTCGGGCGTCCCAGAATAGTTATTCCTGCCTCGCTCTTGCTGACTGCAGGCGGCAATAAAATTGAGACTATTGAATTGTCAAAGGATATCTTAAAAAATGCAGGCATGGACAATGCAGCTTTAAGCGATGTGATAGAAATAATAGAAAAATTTCATAATGGAGAAAGGCTTAACTCAGATGAGTTTGAAATTGTTGTAGAATCCAACAGGTTAACCGAACCTGTTAATATTCAGCACTCCTTTTAATAACCTTCCGAATATTATACAAAATTGAACCTGAATTGAAAAAATATTCAGGTTTTTTTTATTAATTGTAAATGTTTACAGAAAACAGCAAATATCGGGAGTACTTATTTTTCACAATATAAAAAAATAATAACCGGTAATATAACATTTTATTATTGAAATTAATATTGGAAATGTTAATTTTGTCCAAAATATTTTGAAGGGTAACTGTTTATGAATAAAATGAATGATGAGTTGAATGGTATTTTAGACAAATACAAAGGCGTAAAGGGAAATACAATTCTTATTCTTCAGGAAATTCAGAACAAATTCCAGTATCTTCCTGAAGATGCTTTAAAAAGTTTTTCCGAATATGTAAACACCCCTTTATCGGAGATATATGGGGTGGCTACATTTTATTCTCAGTTTAAGTTTAACAAACCCGGTGAATATCAGATAAAAGTATGCCACGGAACTGCATGCCACATAAATAATGCAGTGAGAATTTCGGAAATAATTGAAGATCAGTTGAATATTAAAGCCGGTGAAACTACTGAAGACGGGAAGTTTTCACTTGATGAAGTTGCCTGTCTTGGCTGCTGCAGCCTTGCCCCTGTGATTATGATCAATGATAAGGTTTACGGCAACCTTGATGACAAAAAGCTTAGAAAAGTATTAAAAGAGTATTGAGAAAAATTTATTCAAAGATGAATTTTTCTGACTATATGCAATAATAAAACAGATAGAAGATGTTTTCTGAATTTAATTATTCCTTATTGAAAATTCTGGGAGAATAAAAATGGGTAATAAAAAAATAACTATAGGTCTGGCAAGCTGCGGCATATCCGCCGGAGGAGATGCCGTATTGGAAACTTTTGAAAATCTCATAAAAGAGAATAGCGATATAAAAGTGGAACTCAATAAAACGGGCTGCATCGGCGCGTGCTTTAAAGAGGTTCTCGTTGATCTGGAAGATGAAAGCGGTTCCTACACATATGCAGAGGTGAATGCAGATATAGCAAAAGATATCTTTGAGAAACATATAAAAAATAACGAGCCCGTAACCGAATATCTGATGAAAGAGAACGGCACAAACCATGAGTCCGATTTCTTTGATAAGCAGAAAAGAATAGTTCTCAGAAATACAGGTATTATAGACCCTGAAAATATTGACCAATATATTGAGAGAGAAGGGTATAAGGCAATTGAGAAAGCCCTTAAAACTATGACTCCCGAAGAGGTAAGAGAAGAAGTTAAAAAGTCGGGTTTAAAAGGAAGAGGAGGAGCCGGATTTCTTGCAGGACTAAAATGGGGATTTGCGGCTGCTGAAAAGTCCCATAAGAAATATATGGTATGCAACGCGGACGAAGGAGACCCCGGAGCATTTATGGACAGGTCGGTCCTTGAAGGTGACCCCCATTCGGTTCTTGAGGGGCTTTCAATAGCCGCATATGCTATTGGAGCCGATGAAGGTTATATCTATGTGAGGGCAGAATATCCTTTGGCAATAAAACGTCTTAATATTGCTATCGAGCAGGCAGTTGAAAGAGGGTTCCTCGGGGAAAATATATTCGGAACTGATTTTTCATTTATTATAAATTTGAAAATTGGTGCCGGCGCTTTTGTGTGCGGCGAGGAAACTGCTCTTATCGCATCAATTGAAGGGAAAAGAGGAATGCCTGCCATAAGGCCGCCTTTTCCTGCTCAGAGAGGGATATGGGGAAAACCCACAATTATTAATAACGTAGAAACACTTGCAAATGTCCCATATATAATATTAAAGGGAGCTCACGAATTTGCTTCAATCGGAACGGAAGACAGCAAAGGAAGCAAAGTATTTGCTCTTACCGGTAAGATCAAAAAATCGGGGCTGGTTGAGGTTCCCATGGGCCTTTCCTTAAGAGAAGTTATTTTCGATATCGGCGGCGGTATAAAGGGGGATAAAAAATTCAAGGCGGTTCAGCTTGGCGGGCCTTCGGGGGGATGTATCCCTGAAGAACATCTTGATACGCCTGTTGATTACGGGTCATTAACGGCAACGGGCGCAATTATGGGTTCCGGCGGAATGGTTGTCATGGACGAGGATACATGCATGGTGGATGTGGCGAAATTTTTTATGAACTTTGTCCGTGATGAATCGTGCGGTAAATGTACCTTCTGCAGGATCGGAACCAAAAGAATGCATGAGATATTGACCCGCATAACAGAAGGCAAAGGCAGAGAACACGATATGGATAAGCTGATGGAGCTTGCAAAGAATGTGAAGGACAGCTCTTTATGCGGTTTGGGGCAAACGGCTCCTAATCCGGTTCTTACAACCCTGCGTTATTTTAAAAATGAATATGAAGAACATATAATAAAAGGGAAATGCAGGGCTAAAGTATGCAAGCCGCTGCTGACATACACAATAGATACTGAAGCCTGTACCGGCTGTACTGTCTGCGCAAAAAAGTGCCCGGTTGACGTAATAAGCGGTGAGAAAAAAGAACCGCATGTAATTTATCAGGAAAACTGCATCAAGTGCGGGAACTGTTATTCCGTGTGTAATTTTGGCGCGGTTAATGTTGAATAGGCATGGTACTTCTATGCTCCTGTTTATATTAAACGAAATAAAAACAAGACGGGGAATATATAATGGCTAAAATAACAATAAATGGAAAAGAGATAACAGCAGATAATAATAAGACGCTCCTTGAAGTAGTAAGGGAGAATAATCTTGCGGATATTCCGACACTCTGCCACAGTGAATTTCTTGATCCTTTTACTTCGTGTTTTTTATGCGTGGTTGAAGTTGAAGGAGCAAGAACTCTGAGCCCGGCATGTGCCACACAGGTTCGTGAAGGAATGGTTGTGCATCTTGACAGCGAAAGGGTGCTGGAATCGAGAAAGATGAATCTTGAACTGCTCCTTTCCAATCACAATGCAGACTGTTATCCGCCATGCAGGCTTAAGTGTCCGGCAAATATGGATATACAGGGATATATTGCCCTTGCGTCAAGAGGCCTTTTAAAGGAAGGGCAGAAATTAATGAAGGAAACAAATCCTTTAACAATGATCTGCGGAAGAGTATGCGCAAGACCCTGCGAAGATGACTGCCGAAGACAGTATGTTGACGAAGCTGTTGATATTAAGAATATAAAAAGATATATGGCGGATATTGATCTTGCTTCCGGAGATGTTTACGTGCCTGAGACAGGCCCCGATACCGGGAAAAAAGTTGCAATTATAGGAAGCGGACCTGCGGGTCTTTCCGCGGCATATTTTTTAAGACAGTACGGCCACGGGGCAGCAATATTTGAAAGACTGCCCGAAGCGGGCGGGATGATGCGCTACGGTATCCCCGAATACAGGCTGCCAAAAGCGGATTTAAAGAAGGAGATAGATTCGATTCTGGGGATGGGCGTTGATATTAAATTCAATACCGAACTTGGAAAAGATATGACCATTGACAGCCTATTTGATTCGGGATACGATGCTGTCTTCCTTGGGATCGGCGCTCAGCTTGGAAGCAGTATGGGAACAAAAGGGGAAGACCTGGAAGGCGTAATGCAGGGAGTTGATTTTCTTCTGGATGTAAACCTTGGAAAGGATGTAAAACTTGACGGCAAAGTTTTTGTTGTGGGCGGCGGAAATACTGCAATAGATGCCGCAAGGTCTGCTTTAAGAGTCGGAGCGGCCAGCGTTTCAATCGTATACAGAAGAACCGAAGCGGAGATGCCTGCTCATCATGAAGAGATTGAGGATGCAAAAGATGAAGGCATTGAACTTATGGTTTTAAACAATCCCGTTGAATATATAGGCGAAAATGGAAAATTAAAAGCAGTTAAGCTTATTAAGATGGAACTGGGTGAACCTGATGACAGCGGAAGGAGAAGGCCTGTTCCTATAAAGGGAAGTGAATATGAAGTTGATGTTGATCATGTTATAGAAGCCGTAGGGCAGAAGATAGATACAACCTGCCTTGACGGTGTTGATGTTACAAAGTGGAATACAATAATAGCCGATGAAAACCTTTTCACCACTAACAGAAAAGGCGTTTTTGCCGGCGGTGATGCAGTTACCGGGCCCAGTATAATTATCAGTGCTGTAGCACATGGAAGAAAAGCTGCAAAAGTCATTGATGAATACCTCAGAGGTGAAGAACTTAAAGCCGAAGACAGGCTTGGATTCTATGTGAGAAAAGAGGATTTTGCCGAACTTACTGAGGATGATTTTAAGGACAAAATAAAATTAAAAAGAAATCATATACAGAAAGAACCTGCAGAAGACAGAAAAAGATCTTTTATTGAAGTAGAAAAGGGTTTTACCGAAGAGGATTTTCAGAAAGAAACATACAGATGTATGGAATGCGGCTGTCAGGATATCTATGAATGCAAACTGAAAGATTATTCCTTTCAATATAATGCAGATAAAACGAAATTTATCGGAGGCGAGTATAAAAAGAACCTCTATGATTCAAAACATAAATTTATTGACGTAAATACTGAAAAGTGCGTTAACTGCGGGCAGTGCATCAGGTTATGTTCAATGGTACAGAAACAGGCTGTTTTCAGTTTTGATAAGAGGGGCTTTAATGCGACGGTTGTTCCCTTTATGTACAAGGCGCTGGATGAAACGAACTGCATCTCCTGCGGAACATGCGTAACAGGCTGTCCTGTAGGGGCAATAGTTGAAAAGATGCCCAAAGGTGACAAACCTGGTCCCTTTGATAACAGGTTAACCGAAACTTTCTGTACTTTGTGCGGAGATGTGTGTAAAATTGTTGTTGAAACAAGAGACGGCAATTTTATTAAAATTTCATCCAAAATCAAAAATAAGAAATTCTTTGATAATCTCTGCGAAAAGGGACGCTTCGGATATGAAAAATATATTAAAAGAAAACTGCCCGATTTAAGCGAGAACTCGGTTGATGAGATCAATAATTTTCTGAAGAAGGCGGACAGCAAAAAAACTCTTCTGGCAATATCGCCTGAGCTTACTATTGAAGAGATCGACCAGGCCTTGTCATTTTCTGAAAAGAAAGGCCTTGACACATATTCCTTTGAGCTTGCTTCAGATGCGGAGAAATTGAGCCTCTTTAACGGCAAGGGGCTTAAAATTGTAAATGATAAGCTGAAGGATCTTTCATCTTATAAAAATATTTACTATTTCGGCTCCTTTGATGAATCTCACAATTCAGTATCATTCAGAAAGATAATTATGAACGATAAAGAGCAGAATATATATCTCTCGTCAGGTTTTGAGAACAAATATTTTGATTGCGTAAAATTTGATTCCGACGAAGAATTGTTTAAGCATCTTTCTGAAAATTATTCTGATGGAACCTTTATTGTTTTTAATTTGCAAAAAACGGACGCTGATGTTCTTGATAAACTTGCCGGTTTTATCACTGAAAAGAAGATAGATAACTATTCTGTGCTGAATAATTATCCCAATTATCAATATCTCCTTGAGAAAATGAGCGATATAAATAATATCAAGAGCAAGATCGAAAGCGGAGCCTATGATACTCTTATTATGGTTAACAGCAACGAGGATCTTCTTCATGGAGACTATAAAGAGAAGCTGGTTTTCAGCGACAAAGATGTTGCTGTTAAAGCCGATCATATTGTTCCCATCAATTCAATTTATGAAAAGGGAGGCACAATAATTGATCAAACCGGCCAATCGAAAATGCTTGTAAAATGCGCAAAAGAGAGAGCTGAAAATTTAAACCGATTTTTTCAATATACCGATCATAATTGAAAATTTCCATATTAAATGAATCGGTATATGATTTAATCGGGATTTTGCCCTTTGTCAAAGGGCAAAATCGATGCTTTTTGATATAAATAGAATACTATTTTTATGATCTCACGGCGGTCATAAGATCGAGATCTTTGCTGATGAAAGTTGGAAGATGATCACTCACTTCCAACTTTTGTATTTATCCGGCAGTAAGTTCAATTGTTCTTTAGGGCTATTCATAGAGACTGATCCCTCATTGAGTTTTAAATCAGGAAATTATGAAAAAGATTCTTATTATAGACAATTATGACTCCTTTACATACAATTTGAAACAGCTTGTAATGAGCAGCTTTAACGGGCCTGTTGATGTTTTCAGAAATGATGAGATCGGAATAAACTACATTTCGGATTACGGATATTCAGGCATTATTATTTCTCCGGGCCCCAAGAAACCTGCATATTCGGGGATATCTATGAGAGCTATTAAAAAATATTATAAAGAAATGCCTGTTCTGGGCGTCTGTCTCGGAATGCAGTGCATCAATGAAGTTTTCGGCGGCAAAACAGTTAAAGCTCCGAAGCCGGTTCACGGCAAAGCGTCGATTGTATATCATACAGGCTCAAGACTGTTTAGAAATATACCTGAGAAATTTAAAGCGGCAAGATATCATTCCTTGATCATTGAGCCTAATTCCGATTCTCATAACTTGAGCATTACTTCATATACAAAAGATAGAATACCTATGTCAATTGAACATAAAAAATATCCCCTTTTTGGCGTACAATTCCATCCGGAATCCTTTATGACTGAGTTTGGAAAAGAGATCATTGAAAATTATCTGGAATTTATCAAATGAACCTGAAGATAAAAAAGACTTCAATTGAAGAGATACCATTCTGTGAGCCTGTGAAATATTTTGAAAAATATGGCAATTATTATTACAGCGCCATTCTTTCAGGCAAAGGGCATCCCGACATTACGGAGTATTCGTTTATCGGATTTTTCCCTCATACCATATTAAGATATAGAAAGAGATTTTTTGAAATAGAGAGAGAAGATGGAACCGAAACTATCAGAAGAGATTTCTGGGATTATTTACATGAAGTTTTACGGTCTATGAATTTCTGCAGGGAAGAATATCCGGCGAATCTATGCGGAGCTATCGGTTATTTTTCCTATGAGGGGTTCCATACGATTGAGAAGATCGATTCGCCAAAGAAAGCAAGTTATGAAATGCCTGTTATGGAAATTGTCTTCTATAATCATTATGCGGTATTTGATCATAAAAACAGAAGGGCATATAAAGTTACTTTTAATTATGAAAAGGCCAGTTCCATAAAAATCAAAGAAAAAGGGGAGGATAGTTTTTTTGAAGTAAAAAACTTCAGACCGGAATGCAGCAGGGAAGAGTATATTGAAAAAATCGAAAAGATCATCGATTATATAATTGAAGGCGATGTTTACGAGGTATGCCTTACTCAGGAATTCTCAGGCGATTTTAGAGGCAGTCCTTTTCTTCTGTTTAAAAAAATTTTTAAAAAGAATCCGGCGCCGTTTTCTTCTTTTCTGAATTATGGCGATCTGAAAATAGTATGTAATTCGCCGGAATTATTTATGAGGTGCAGAGAAAATTCTGTTGAAACAAGGCCCATAAAAGGCACAGCCCCGCGCAGCGGCAATAAGGATATGGATAACAGGAACAGGGAAGGCCTGTTATCCTCTCAAAAGGACCAAGCTGAATTATTCATGATAATCGACCTCCTGCGGAATGATATCGGCAAAGTGTGTAAAAAAGGAACCGTAAAGGTGAGGGACAGTAAAAGAATTGAGGCCTATGAAAATGTATTTCAGTTGATCGGAATAGTTGAGGGCCGGCTTAATGACAATAAAAATTATATTGACCTGCTCAAGGCGGTATTCCCCGGAGGCTCAATAACGGGCTGTCCAAAGGTGAGGAGTATGGAGATAATTGAAGAGCTGGAAACATACAAAAGAAATATATATACAGGCACAATATTTCACCTTAACAGAAATAATTTTGTTTCCAACATTGTAATAAGAACTGCCGTAATACGGGGCAACAGAATTTTTATCAATTCAGGCGGAGCTGTAACAATCGATTCCGACCCGGAATCGGAATATAACGAGACAATTCATAAAGTGAACAATATATTGAGAATAATCGGGTATGAGAAACAAATATAGCGATGCCGAGCTAAAACATCTTTAAAATATCAACAAGTAAAACCCGCAGAAAAAAGACAAGGGCAATACAGCCGAAGAGCAGTCTTACAAAGTCTCTGTTCCCCTCTTCGTCCCGGTATGTAATGCCGTGGTAGGCAATAGCTCCGGTTACAAAAACAAAAATAATATCTAACATATTTAACTCCCTGATAAGCTTGAGTATCAATTTAAAAAGAGTTTTGAATTTTGTAAAATGAAAATTTATAATAAAATAAAAAAACGGATTTTAAAATTAACGGTTTAAATTTTGCCGATCTGAATTAGTGTTTTTATTTTGGATATGCCGTTTTTTTCAATAAAGCATAAAAAACGCTGAAAAAGCTGCGCAGTAATGTACGCGTCAATTAATGAGTTGTGGGCCTCTCTGAATTCGACTTTATACCTTTTAGCCATTGAGAAGAGATCGCTTTTTGTGCTTCCCCCTTCATAGTGTCTTCTGAATTCCGAATCGTTCTCCTGAAGCCATTCATGAATATTATATGTATCAATTGCCGGGTTTTTTAGCTTTTTGCCGTAAATAGTTTTCATAGATCTATTGATAAAATCGGTGTCAATATGCACAAAATGGCCTGCAATTACAGAATCCTGAATAAACGACAAAAAATCCGGCAGTACTTCTTCAATCGGTTTCTGTTCTGCCAGTTCGCCCGGAGTAATTCGATGTATTACAACATTGTCTCTTGCCATTTCACAATCCGGTTTTACAAGGCGGTAAAATCTTGATCCTGCGTGAATTGTTTTGCCGGTCATCTTAACAGCGCCGATGGATATAATAGAATCGCAGCGCCGGTTTAATCCTGTCAGTTCCGTATCGAATACAACAAACGGGCATTGGGAGATCTCCGTGTCATTGGTGATCTTACCTGTCCAGGTTGACAGAGGCAGTTCTTTTTTTTCTCTGCTGGTCCCTTTAACGGGTATTAATTTATCAAAAGAGCCGGAAAACAATCCCATCAGAAAAGGACCCCTTTATTTCTCATATAGTTTTCAACAGCAAGCTGAAGCCTCGCAACGATCTGAAAAACTTCCTTAATTGATCTTTTTTCAAGCGCAGACAGCGTATCAGGGGCAACATAATCGTTCATTTCGAGATTGCCTTCTTTTTTTCTGATCTGGTCCCTTATTCTTAAGTTCAGAAGAAATTCAAATGCAGAGATAATATCATCTTTGAGGTCAACAAGGAGATTCATTTTGTCAGTCAAATAATAGAGCCTGCCTATGGTAGAATTTTCTGCAATCTGATTTGTAAGCGACATTATCCTTATGCTGTCAACTATCGGGTATATACCGCTGCTTCTCAGGTCAATATGTTTTAAATGTTCGCCGTTTTTTCCGATCACGCGGCCGTTCAAAAAGCCGAGAGGCGTTTTCTGTTCAGTGGCAAATTTCGTAAGCGGCCCCAGATATTCGTTATTATTGCCGATCAGATCATATAAACGCATTTTCAGGGAATCCATTATCTCTTTATTGCCGAAAATGTGCTTCATATCGAGAAATTTACATACGGCTATAATTCTGTCGGTTTCTCCCGATTTGATCGCGTCTTTAACGATTTTTTCCCAGTCGGAAATGCTGCCATAGAGGGGACTCTTATTTTTAAAGGGGTCTTCTTCAATCAGAGAAAAACCGATCTCTCGGTAGGCCCCCTGCTGTCTGTCAAGAAATTCTTTAAAGTAACTTATGGATCCGCTGTCCGTATTGTCATTGTATACTATTGCAGAGTTCCATAGAGTTTTAAAAG
>JAJRXZ010000078.1 GCA_024276015.1 Spirochaetota bacterium
AAAATTTAAACATATTAAAAAAAATCGATTGCCAAAAATGAGTTGTAAATATTATTAATTGAATTCACTACTGTTCTTGATCATTTAATAGGTGAGGCTTATGAAAACCGCTGCTCTTTTAATAGTGCTAATTTTTGCTTATGGTCATATTTCATGTAAAGGCAAAGTCCCCTTTGAAAAAGAACCGAATAATTCCTGCGGCGCTTCCAATGAATTTGCCGTTAACAGCGAAATCAGGGGATATATAAATACAACTACAGACAAGGATTTCTTTAAAATTGATGTTAAAGAGGATACTCTTTACAGGGTCAAACTTTCAGGAATTAAAGGCGTAAATCTTTCTGTAAAGCTATGGAAGTGGAAGAACAGACCTTTATTGTTAAAAATGATCGACGATAATAGAAAATCATCTCCTGAAGAGTTTGCGAATTTCTATGCCGAAGCCGGAACATATTGTATCAGTATTGAGCATGGCGATCGGGATATTAAAAAATCCAATACTGAAACGCCCTACAGGCTGACTCTGAAATCCCGCGATCCGGAAATTGGGGAGAGAGAACCCAATGATACACCGAGAAACGCTACACTAATAGATGATACAGGCGAAATAAAAGGATATTTTTCTCCAGCATTTAACAGAATGAATCTGTCGCAGAATAATAAATTCAGAGAAGAGGATTGGTACAGGATAGATGTACGCTTAGAGGAGGAGAAACCTGTAGTTATTGATATAGAGTTATCAGGAGTTGACCGAGTGAATTCTCAATTGTTCTTTTACGATGAAAATAAAAGGTTAATATCGGGAAGTGATAAAAACGGAAGCGGCAGCGGCGAAAATCTTACGGGAATCGGCATCAAAAGGAGCGGAACATATTATATAATGGCTGCATCAAAAAACTACAGCTATAATAATGATGAGGCATATCAATTATATTATCGTATTAATGAATATGATCCCTCGCGTGAGATCGAACCGAATAATAAACCTGATTCTGCCAACACTATTGATCATAACAGCATAACAGGCAGGATAAACGGGCCCGGGGACTTCGATTTTTACAGGTTCGTACCGCAAAGTGAAAATGTCTATTACAGGATCAAAGTGGAGCCTGCCCAAGGGCTGGACATAAAATTTTCTCTGCTGGATCCGGAAAGAAAGAAATTATTTGAGATCAATAACGGCGGGACCGGCAAAAATGAAATTTTCCCCGATTTTATAAGCTCTAAGGCCTTTTACATTTTAGTAAAGGCAGGCAAAGTAAGCAGCAACGGAGAGCCGGTATATGTAGTTACAGTGGATGAATTCAGGAATGATGAAAATATGGAAATTGAGCCTAATAATGATAAGACAAAATCCAACAGCATTGAAGATGATCATATAACAGGTTATATATCCGAAAAGAATGATAAAGATTTTTATGTGCTGAATTATGAAGACAGAGTCAACAGTGTTTTTGAAGTAACCGGAGTAAAATCGGGCAAGATCAGAGTTTCCATTACGGATCCTCTTGGATTTATTATTAAAACTGTTGAAGTAACCGGTGATGAGAGGGTTGTTTTTTCAGAAATGATAAACAGAAAAGCATACATTATAGTTGAATCTCTTAAGGATAATTACGATTTTCCATATAATATTACTATCGATAGGAGATAATAATTGATCATGAGAACTTTTGCCTGCAAGCTGTCTCTGTTGCTGCTTATTATCACGGGCTGCACAAGCGGAGAAATAATAAAAGAGAGCCCCTATGCGAAGAACATAGATCACATGAGATCAAAAAATATTAATTTTATGTTTACCGCCTATGACAGAGGTATTGACAATCCCAATAATGACAGAAGAGCCTATTACAAAATATTTATTGACAAAGTGGAATCGGGGCGAACAACTTCCGGGCTTGAATCTCAAAAAAAAATATTTGAAACAAAGCTTGATGTTAACCGCCATCTGCTCACAGTGCAGAAATGGGTTCTCAATAAAAAAACCGGAAGGTATGTCAAACTAAACAATATCGATCAGCCCAAGCCCAATTTTGTATATTTTACAATCCCTCCCGGAAAAATCGTAATACTGGAGATGGTATCTGACAAGAACAGAAGAACACTCTTTACGGTTAAACAGTACTGATCTTTTTAAGAATATTAAATATTATTTTTTGTTCTCTCTATGATCTTCTCTTCCTCCGCGATTTTGGAAGAGTTGGTCTTCTGTAAATAGAAAGTTCTGGCAACTCTGAAGGGAATATTATATTTCTGTCTTGCGTTCCAGTAGATAAAACCTTTAATTCCGGCATCGTGAACAGCTTTAAGCTGCTGCAAAATGTACCTGTCATAAGGAATTCCGCTTAATCTCATCCTGAAGGCCTGGATATACGATACAATTTCAGCGTTTTTCGTTCTCTTTTTTGCACTTTTTGACGTTTTGAATACGGTATAATAAGGATTGGCATAGTATTTTCTGCTCCACGTATAATGCGAGGGATATGCCATGGGGCAGATTATATCAACAACTTTATCCAGTCCTTCCATTCTCTGGCCAATAATGTCCCTTCTGTTGAGAGGTATCCTTCCGAATACATCGGCAGCAATTTTGACATTATATTTTTTCAGATGATTCCTTGCTCTAAGCAGGAAGGATTCAATGAACTTGTACCTTTCATTAAGGGACACATGCCTGTTTCTTCCCGAATCGTTGAATCTGATATAGTCGAACTGGATTTCTTTGAATCCGGCTCTGCACGCACTTTCGGCAATATCAAGCTTGTCATTAAGAATGCTCTGAGAAACAGGATATCTTTTAAGGCCGTCAGGGAATACAACTATTCTTGCAATGGGGTGAATGCCGTTATCAAGCACATATTTTACATTTTTTTCAGGGACAATATTTTTTTTGTATCTTGAACTCTGAGCGTCCATTACAAATGTATTGATATAAGATTTTTTTGCCATTTCAACAAATTTCGACAGCTTTTTGAAATTTTTAGAAGAAGCTATATTGAGATATATTCCTCTGTAAAATTCAGGATATCTGTATTCTGCCGGTTCTGTTTTTTTGATATTGTTAAGAGCCTTTCTTTTTGCAATGGATCCCTTTTCGGTTTTAACATTAAACGAATTTGCAAAAAACGAACTATAATTCTCAAAGATAAAAAAAATTCCCATTATAATAAATATGTACGCTATTTTTCTCATAAGTTCACTCCCATTGGATCGGATTATTATTTACCTTACTGTTTTCGGTTTTCTTTTATTAGTTTTTTTATCGGCATATTTGAAATAAAAAAAATATATATCAAATATATTTTTGAATAAAATCTGTTATTTTAAATTAATTGGTCATCATCTCAGAGTTGTCGAGTAGTTTTTTAACTGTAACTATAAATATCCCGGTAAGCATCAGATTTAATGCCAGAGAGAGCATTGCAATTGTGATCATTGCTCCTCCGATTCCGTAAGATATGGAAATAATCAGAACGCCGGCTCCTACTTCGCCGCGGGGAAACATTCCCACAGCCAGGGCCAATCGTTCCTTCCAGTGAGCTTCCTTTCGATAGCAGAAAAGAGGAAAAATTTTGCCGATGTTAGATATTATGGTAACAATAAGCACGTGTATTGCGATCCATCCCCAGCTCATTGAGGGGCTTGCGAGATTAGGGGATTGTTCCGCACCGGCTGCTATAGTATTCGTTGGGTCCACGGGTTTGCTGATAATATAAGCGTCGACGATTTTCTGATCAATTAAATTCACATCTGAGGAAGGTCCTGCAATATCAACAATGGCAGGCATAGAGAGGCCCACCAGCACCATGAAGACTATTGTAACAAGAAGGGTAACTTTTTTTTCTACGGGTTTTTCAAGAATATCCTCCTGGAATTCTTCATTCTTATCATTTTTTATAGTTACATTTTTACGGACAATCATACAACCAAAAGCAAATGCAGGCAGCAGTACCTCAATATGGATCGGCACCACTTCGTCGATCAATTTACTTGAATAATAGACTATTTCCGAAATAACAGTGATTATCACAGTGTAAGTCATTACCCATGGCCAGGTAATGGGGATACGCAGCTTATGTAAATAACGCCATGCAGCCCACAGAAGTAAAAACATAGGCGCGATCACTATGCCAAGCTGCCATTTCCATCCCACCAGAAACATTTTCAGCGGGATCATAAGCAGCACCGTATCAAGATCATCAAAAATTGCTAAGATCTTTATTTTTCGATACATCCAGGTAGCTGCCAATCCTCCCGCTGCCAGCATGGAAAATAGTATCCCTGCCGATGTAGGAGCGGCAAATCGAGATGCCAGCAAAGACTCCTTCCATACGGTAAGAGTGCTGGCATCTGAAAGAACAAAAACAAAATAGATCGCAACAAATATCCATGGGAATGTTGCTGCAGTAGCGGCCACCGCATAATCCCAGCCGTATGATCTCAACCTGCTTTTATCAATATCGAACTCATAACCCACATGGATCATAATGAACCCAAGAGCTACGGTTGTCATAATTCTCACAGCCTGCGTAAAGCCTGCATAATAATCAACATGAATAAAAGAGGGCAATAATTGTGAAGTAATCAAGCCGAGAAGCAAAAATCCGGACAATAATGCAATTTTTTTCATACTTTTCACTCCGATAGTTTAATGATGTAACGCTCAGGCAGATTATTAGCAGCTATTAAATTATTAATTGAGCCTGATCTTTATTACAGCTCATTCTGTCTGATTTTTTATTGTCTGTAACACAAAAGCAAACTTTGTTTCAATATAATTGCTAAAGGTAATTGATGAGGGCTGGCAGGAACATCCTTTCTCTTTCCAGACAGTAAATCCTCTGCAAAAAGAAGCGAAAAACAAAATCATTCCCGATAAAATTGCGCAATAAAAGTTGACATTTGATAGAATTTTTATTATATTATTTGAAGCATACTGCATATATATAGAATACACATTTTGTAGCTTTATATTTTAGATTTCCGGTGAAAACTTGTTTATACCGAAGGAAACAATTGATCTCGTCAGAGACAGGTCGAATATAGAAAATATTGTTAAGAGATATGTCCCTACCTTAAAGAAGAAGGGAAAAAATTTTGTCGGTTTATGTCCTTTCCATAAGGAAAAAACTCCTTCATTTACAGTTTCACCTGAGAAAAATATATTTTACTGTTTCGGATGTCAAAAAGGCGGAAATGTTTTTTCTTTTATATCATCAATAGAAAGGCTAAATTTCCCGGAAAGCGTAAAGTTCGTTGCGGATTTAATCGGCATTGAGATTAAATCTCAAAATTATAACGACAGACCCGGCAGGGATAAAGTTGCCGAATACTTCAGACTGAACAATTATGCCATGAATTTTTACCATAGATATCTTCTTTCAAAAGACGGCCTTAAAGGCATGAATTACCTCAGAAAAAGAGGAATAACTGATGAAATAATTGAAAAATTCAAAATCGGTTATGCTCCCGATTCATGGGATATCTTGAAGAACAGTTTAAGCAGGTATATTGATGATTTATCGCAGGCCGAAACCACAGGATTGCTGAATTCAACAGTGAGAAACAACAGCAAACACTATTATGACAATTTCAGGAATAGAATTATTTTCCCTATCTTTGATAAATCAAATATGGTTGTGGCTTTTGGCGGCAGAAGCATTGGCGATGAAATGCCGAAATATAAAAATTCGCCGGAATCTCTTATATATAAAAAAAGGGAAGTCCTCTACGGATTTAATATTGCCCGTGATTCTATTTCCGAATTAAACAGAGCCATAATAGTTGAAGGTTATTTTGACGTTATTGCCTGCAATCAGGCCGGATTGTATAATGTTGCTGCGCCTCTTGGAACAGCTCTTACTGACAGTCAGGCGGATCTATTGTGCAGATACTGCAGCGATATCGTATTGATCTTCGATTCCGATTCTGCCGGCATAAATGCGGCTCTAAAGTCCATTCAGATATTCGACAGGTTTAACTGCGAAGTCAGAATTGCCAGGCTTCCGGAAGGCGACCCCTTCGATTTTTTGTCAAGCAAGGGGATCAGGGAATTCATGGTTATTGTGGATACTGCTGTAAAACCCGTTGATTTCAGGATCTCAAATATTATGAAGAACTATGACAGCGCAGGAAGAGTAAATACTTTAATGAAACTTTTTTCCGTTATTGATTCCATCAAACTTAATACTGAAAAGAGTATTTATCTTCAGAAGATAAGCTCTTTGCTTGATCTTGACGAGAATTCCGTTAGGGCGGATTATAAGAATTTTTCTAATAAAAAAAAGAACGCCGGTATGGTCATCAAGGAGACCGGTAAAGATGAAAATATAGATTTCATTACCGGTTCTTTAAGAGATTTGATAAAGTTGATCTGTAATTTTCCCGAACTTATTGAAAAAGCTTCGGTGGATTTTTCTGTAAATGAGATAACCGATGATACTACAAGAAATGTATTTAAGAAAATTCTTGAAATATACTTCTCAGATCAAACATTTTCTGTTGATAAAATGTTTGACTTTTCAGACGATGGATTAGAAATGGAATTTTTAAATGAAACTTTAGCGGGCAGTTATAGTGTTGATAATCCTGAAACCGTATATAATGAAATATACGCTAAGATCAAATTATTCGATATAGATAAAAAAATAAAAAAATATATAAACTTAATTAAAAATTCTGACAAAAACAGCGAAGAGTATTTAACGGAAATTGAGATCCTTAGAAGAGAAAAAGAGAAACTTTCCAGTTTTGTATACAATCAGCAGATTTAATTATACTAAATGTCAGCAACAATTTTCCGGTCTATTATTATACTTATACGTAAATATTTAATAAAAGGTTTAAATCAATATGAGTAAAAATGATCTTGTTTTAGAAAATATTACCGAAGTTAAAAAACTTATCGAATTGGGCAAAACCAATCAGGAAGTAACCTATGATGAAATTAATGAGATTATACCGGATAAACTGCTTAATTCTGAAAAGATTGACGAGATATTTATACTCCTTAACCAACTGGGGATCGACGTTGTTGAGGAATCGACTGAAAAGACTCCAGCTATTCCGCAGAAAAACAAGAAAAAAGCAACTTCCAAAAAAGTTGCCGTTTCCAGCGACAGCGCTTCCATTGACGATCCCATAAGACTCTATCTCAGGGAGATCGGGAAGGTTTCACTTCTGTCGGGAGATCAGGAAGTTGACCTTGCCAAAAGAATTGAAGAAGGTGAAATATTGATCGAAAGAGCCGTTTTAAATTCAACTCTATTGATCAATGAGTTCATAAAGAACCACACTAAGGTGAAAAGCGGAAAGATCAAGTTAACCGATATATTAAAAGTAAACAAAATGTATTATTTTTCGTCAATTGATATGGATGCGCTCGAAAAAAAGTACAATGAAAAAATGAAAATAATAATAGATGAAGACAACAAAATACTGGATATGCAGAGCAAACTTAAAAAGCTTGCCGAAGATTCCAAAGAAGCTGTTGAATTAAATAGAAAATTAGAGGATGCCGGCAAAAAAATAAAAGATGCCATAATGGAATTGGGAGTTAATGAGAATGAGATAACAAAGCTTTCCGGCAAAATCAGGTCCATGGTTAACAGGATCAAAGACACATATTTCTTTTTTGACCTGGTTGAAGAAAAATACGGTATGGAATTAAAGGAACTAAAACACTATGCCAGGAAAGTTGAAAAGGGAGAAAATATAGATAAGATCCTGCAGAATTTGGGCCTCGCCCATAAGGAGGATCTCCTGGACATCGTCAAAGATATCAGAAACAATGAAAGAAAGATCAGACGTATAGAACAGGAAGCCGGCGCTTCGGCAAAGGAGATATTGGAATGGGGAGATCAGATATCCAAAGGTCAGCGAAAAATTTCCATTGCCAAAAAGGAATTAATAAATGCGAATCTGAGACTTGTTGTCTCAATTGCCAAAAAATATGCTAACAGGGGCATGCATTTTTTCGATCTGATCCAGGAGGGAAATATCGGCCTTATCAAAGCCGTTGACAAATTCGAATACAGAAAAGGGTACAAATTCTCAACCTATGCCACATGGTGGATCAGGCAGGCAATTACAAGAGCAATCTCCGATCAAGCAAGGACAATCCGTGTTCCGGTTCATATGATTGAGCAGATAAATAAAGTTATGAGAGAAACCAGACTTTTTCAGCAGGAGTGCGGAAGAGAGCCCCTGCCTGAGGAATTAGCCGACAGGCTCGGGTGGCCCGTTGCCAGAGTAAAAGCCGTGAAAAATGTAGCGAGAGAACCCATTTCATTGGAAACACCGGTTGGCGAAGAAGAGGATTCTCTCCTTGGGGATTTCATTGAAGATAAGGATGTGGATTCTCCTGCCAATACGGCTGCATACAGGCTCCTTAACGAACAGATCTCTTCGGTTTTAAGTACTCTCCCGGCAAGGGAACAGAAGGTAATACGCATGAGATTCGGCCTTGATGACGGATACTCTCATACTCTTGAGGAGGTGGGATATGTCTTTAAGGTTACAAGAGAGAGAATCAGACAGATTGAAGCAAAAGCTCTCAGAAGGTTAAGACATCCAACCAGAGCCAGGAAGTTAAAGGATTACCTGGAGTATATGTAACTTAACAACCAAAGCACGGTTTCCTGTTAAATTTTAGATTTCTTATAAAATTTATTGATATTTTTGTTGTATAAATAATAATACAACATTAGAATTATAAAAAAAGTATGCAAAAATAAATACCTATTTAAAATATGCCTACACTGGATAAAATTAAGACTGTAACAATTGTCGGAGCCGGTTCATGGGGAACCTCTATTGCAATTGTCATAGGGGAGAGTAAGCCTAAGTTAAAGATAAAGATGTGGGCATACGAGAAATCTGTTGTATCCTCGATCAATAACAGAAGAGAGAACAGCCAATTCTTACCCGGCACATTGATCCCGAAAAATGTTTCTGCAACTACAAGTTTAAAGGAGTCTCTTTTACAAAGCGATGTAGTTTTAATTGCAACGCCTTCAAAGATTGTATATGATATCTCACAAAAAATAAAAAAGTATATTTCAAATAAAACTCATATAGGTTTTCTCACTAAGGGATTTTGCAAAGTAGATCAGGAGATACTTACTATTTCTCAAACCATCTCGGCAGCAATACCCTGGGCCGAAGGTAAAGTAGTTGCCGTTTGCGGACCCAGCCATGCCGAGGAAGTTGTTAATAAGTATCATACCTGCCTTAATGTGGCCGGAAAATCGGAATTCCCCAGAAAGATCGTTGCTCAGTTGATTTCCACTCCCTATTTACAGTGCAGGGAAACCGACGATATTCATGGAGTTGAACTGGGTGGCACACTGAAAAATCCCGCTGCAATAGCTGCAGGTATGATATCGGTTCTTCCAAAGTGCGGCGATAATCTGGCAGGAGCTTTGATCTCCGAAGCTCTGAAGGAGATGCTTCTTCTTGCAAAAGTATTTAAAGCCAGAAAGGAAACCATAATTGATATATCCGGCCTTGGTGATCTTGTTGCAACTGCTTTAAGCGAACACAGCCGCAACCGGAGATTCGGCATTGATATTTCAAATCAGATCGTAAAGAATAAAAAGAGACTGGATCTCATTGAAAGATTTGTTTTAAAATTTAAACCTGAAGATATTATTGAAAAAATGAGCAAGAAACTCAACTATCTTGCGGAAGGGGCTTATGCAATTGAGCCTCTTATTGAGCTGGCGGAAAAACACGACATTGCCATTCCTGTTTACAGATCTCTCTATGAAGTGCTTTTAAATAAAAAGAGCCCCTCCCTGCTCATCGAAACAATAAAGAATCCGGGTAAATTTAAGCAGATCTATTCCAGAACTAAAATTCAGATATCGGAAAGAAAAAAAGGACTTGAGAAAGTAAAGGGTAATGCATACATAAATATCATCATAGAAAGGACCGTAAAAAAAATCACGGCTGCTGAAAATGAGTCCCTCAATAAAAAATTCAGCAGAGAAAAGATAATTTCCCGTTTAAAAGAATTTGTTGAAGATTCTTCTTCAAGCAGCAGCATAAAGTTAAAAAGAAGAGAGCTGAAAATAATAGAAAGCCTTAATGAAAAAAATTACGAAAACAGTATTAAAATACTGGCAAAGCTGTATGTAAACAGCATCACGGACAGCTTTAATCCTGTTTTTAACTGGATTTTTATTAAGATAATGCAGTTCAGCTATATCCTGAATTTTTTTGCAGGGAGAAAAGGCAAAATTACAATATCGGGCTCAAAAGAGAAAATCAATCAGATTGATGAGTCCGTTAATATCATTTATGTCCCCACATACAGAAGCTATTATGATTTTATTCCTCTCTGTTACAGCATTAAAAAGGGCAGGTTTCCCTTTCCCAGATTTTTTGTGAGCAAGGATATTGTAAAATCCGCAAGAGACCAATGGCTTATTAAACTGGCGGGCGGTTTTATCGTAAATCCGGCAAGAATGACTAATCCGATATACAGAGAATCATTAAGTGAATATATATCGGTTATGATTGAGCACGGTATCCCTCTTCTCTATTTCCCTCAGCACAAGCCGGAACCGGACGGCGCAGGCAAAAATATTCGGATTGATTTCTTTGAAATGATTGTGGAATCCCTGTTTAAACATACTATTGAAATCGTCCTGGTGCCTGTTGAGATATCATATCTGGAAAAACCGCCTGAAAAAATCTCAAGGAAAGTTACCATTCTGAAAAACCTGAAACAGAAAGCGATCATTAATTTTTCAGACCCCATATATCTTTCAGACTTTACCACAGACAACAATTCGGTGGATCAAATAAATGAGATCATAAAGAGTGTATGGGAGAACGATTCAATCAGCAATGATTTCGGCATTAAACTTAACAGCGATGAGATGATCTTGTAAGAACAACATTCCTGTCAGCCCATAATTTCTTCGATAAATTTAAAGACCCGGCCAACCGATTCCGCTTTATAAATAACTGACCCTTTCCTGTCGTCTATTTCAAGCTGGGGAAATAATTTACTCCAGCCCTCTGCAAAAGTACAGCATATTACAGGTTTATTATACTGCCAGGCATAAGCCAGTTCTGTAAGAGTTCCCGATTTGCCCCCGACTGCAATTACAATATCTGCAGAAAGTATGTTTATTACATTTCTTGCATAACCTATTCCGGTTGGTATTACTATGTTACAGTAACTGTTCGCGCCGGAAATATTATCGCCGGGTAAAATCCCTATAACAATTCCCCCCTCTTCAAGCGCCCCCTTTGATACTGCTTCCATTATTCCGCCTCTGCCGCCCGTTATAAGTACATAATTGTTTTTACCAATATATTTGCCGATAAGATAAGCTTCGTTAAGGCTGCTGCGGGCGTCTGACGAACCGATTACTGTGATCTGTACTTTTTTCAAAGAGTTATATCTCCGGTAGATAAATAGTTGTCAATAATAAATATTTCTTCCCAGAGGTTATATATGGAATCGTATTTTTCAATATCCAATTCAATGGATTCATAGGGGACAGGAAGATCATTAAATTCGAAAAATATCCTTTTTCTTTTGCCCTTTACGATTTTACTCTCTCCGGGATCCTTATTGCCAGGTGTCAGGATCAAATAGTGCTTGAGTGATAATGTAAATACTCTGGATTCATTGCCGAAGGCATTTTTTATGGTATCGGTTAACTTGGACGACAGATCGGTAAGCGTCAGCAGAGATGAGTTATTAAAAATTTTTTCTATACCCTGAAAAATATAAACATAAGCGGATATTGATCTGTTATTCTTTAAATGATTACCGATAAACCTGTTGACTTCGTCTGATATTTCTTTAAAGTAATCTATGGAACCGGGCAGTTTAAGTTCATTTAAAGTTTTATTATATATTTCTTTTATTATCCGGCAGAGGTGTTCGAATCTATTTACGCTGTAATAGTATGATGATGAAACGGAAACAGGGATGATAATCATGTCGTTAAAATCTATGATCCCAAAAAAGAGGTTGAAGGACTGATCGTTCATGGAGATGATCTTCTTGTTTACTTTAAATTCACTATCTCCTTCGGAGTTTTCGGCTTCACTTAACAGCGGATCCGGAATAAATTCCAGCAGTGATTCATCGCCATAGTGAAACAGTTTCCGGAGAGCGTTATCTGAAAATTGATAAATTGCGCTGATTTTGGAAAAGTTTGAACAGTTATGGTTATATAGCAACCCCGGAATATAGTTTTTGCTCTTATGATCAGGATAATTTTCTTTAAGCCTGGAGTATTGAGTCAGAAGTTTTTTATACTGATCCTTTATCTGATCCAGAGAGATGTCCTTTTTAACCTTTGAACCGATAACATCCCTGATTGAAAGAAGCAGAGATTTTATTTCGTCATTTCGACACATTTTTTACAGTTCTTTAACGCTTACCTGCGTAATTAATAGCGATCTTATAGAGCCTGAAGGAGCCGGTAAAAAAGAACAGTATATTGTCAGCAATAATTTCATCAAGTATCTCCGTCATTTTGATCTCATTATTAACAATGGCATAAAATTTATCTGTGCTCTGTTCAAGAGAAGGTTTATAACATCTTTCATCATCAAGCTCATAATATATTATTGGGGCCTTCATTTCAAGGATTTTATTGATTATCTCTCTGTAGTTTTTATCCTTCATCAGGGAAATAATTATGAATAATTTTTTATCTTCAAATCTTTTTCTTAATGCCTTAATGATTGCAGAGAGAGCCTCTTCGTTGTGGGCGGGATCAAAGATCACAGCAGGATCTTCCTTTAATATCTGAAAACGGCCCGGAATGGTTGTATCTTTAATTCCTGCTCTCACTGTATCCGGTGTAATATTCTTCATCTCATTAGAGACTAACAGACCGCAGGTTATTGCAAGAGAAGAGTTTTTTATCTGAAAATCGGCAGTTGAATTGATAATTACATTATTAATTCTGTTTATTTTGTCATTATATTTCAATATATAATTGAAAGTGTATCCGCTATCAATGGGAGAGATCACTTCAACGGAAAAATCCCGATTAAAAATATATAACCGGCTTTTGCACCGGGAGGATCTTTCTTCAAGCAATTTCAGTATTCCGGGATCATTGTTTGACGTTACCGCAGCAATATTGCTCTTAATTATTCCGGCTTTCTGAGAGGTTATTTCTTCAATTGATTTACCCAGTGTCTGAGAATGGTCGTACGAAATATCGGTAATTACAGAACATAGAGGGGTGATAATATTAGTTGAATCCAATCTTCCGCCCAGGCCGGTCTCAATAACTGCAATGTCTGCCTTTATGTCGCTGAAATAACGGAACGCTATGAGCGTTATTATATCGAAAAAAGTAGGTTTTAATGTTCCGGTTCTATCAATTACTTCCACAGTTTCATCAATATATCTGTCCAGAAGCGTATTTTCAATATCGGCGTTATTGACCCTGATCCTTTCGTTAATTTTAAGCAGGTGAGGCGAAGTAAAAAGTGCGGTTTTATAACCTGAATTTATCATAATATTATTCAGATAATATGCAACGGAACCTTTGCCGTTTGTTCCGGCAATATGTATTGATTTAAAATTATAATGGGGATTGCCGAAGATATTTAACAGTTCCGTTATACTTTCAAGTGTATAATATTTATATTGTGTCAGGTTTTCGTTATTTATATATTTGTCCAGTTTTTCAATTCCCATTATTTTCGCCATAGAGTATTTTCTTTATTGATCTGTATATTATTTCTTCAGGAGCTTTTCGGTTAGTCCATATCTCAAATTGCATAATACCCTGATTGATGAGCATCTCAATGCCTTTTATTATGACACAGCCTTTCTTTTCCGCAATGTTTAACAGTTTGGTTTTTTCCGGTGAATAGACAATATCGAAAACCGTATGTCTGTCCGTTATGAGATTCTCATCTATGGGGCAGGAATTAATACGAGGTGTCATCCCCAGAGGAGTGGTATTTATTAATATATCGATTTTACTCATAAACCTTTTGTCCAGTTTATCAAGAAGGATATTATCCGCATTATCATAAAAGACTTTAAGGTCTTTTGCCAGAGCTTTTATTCTTTCATGATTTCGTCCGCAGATAAAAACCGAAGCCTTATTCTGCAAAAGTGTAAAAGCAACAGCCCTGGCAGACCCGCCGTTGCCGATAATCAGAATATTTGAATTATTAATGCCGATATTTTTTTTCAGCAGGGAGTTGAGCGCGCCCTGGCCGTCAGTGTTGTAACCGGTAAGTCTGCCCGAAACATTATGAATTGTATTGACGGAGCCTATCTGTCCGGCAAGAGGATCAACATGGTCAATATATTTCATTACTTCCACTTTGAATGGGATTGTTATACTTGCGCCTTTTATATTAAGCGATCTGACCGATCTTATTGCTTCTTCTATCGTTTCCGGTTCAAAGGCAAGATAAACAGCATTAATCCCCAGTTCTCTGAAAGCGCTGTTGTGAATCACCGGAGACAGTGAATGCTTTACCGGATTTCCGAAGATACAGTATAGAGATGTTTCTGAGTTTATCTTCACAGGATCCCGATGTTCCTCCGGTGTTATAGTCTGCTTCCTGAAAAAATTATTTATAAATACAGATAAGTGAAAAGAATTATTAATATATAATTAAAATCAACTAATATTTCGTATTTCAGGGAAATCAGATAGTTCACTTTTCTGATCTTACTGAGAAGAAATATATAATAAAATATATTTACAGAAAATACTAATGGAAAGAAATTTTGAGTTATAAAGGAATTAACCGTCAGAAGCAGAATCGGAATAATAGATAAAGAAATTGAAAGCAGATTGATATTCTTTATCCCGATAAGGATCGGCAGCGTTTCTCTGCCGAAAATCAGATCCCCCTGAAATGCGATCATATCAATAAGCATATGTCTTACAAAGGTCAGAACCAGCACAAAAATTGAAATTGATACAAAATCAAGAGTCTTAAAATTCAGGTTAATAACCGGTAAAATTGCAGTTATAATAAGCCATCCGAAAGATGTAATGATCTTTGAATTATATATTTTTCTTAAGAAAGGAATTCGTATAGCTCTTACTATATTTTTTACGGCACGCGTTGAATATGCAAATCCGAAAACATAGGTAAATATCAAAACAAGACTTGCCGAAAGATCAATATTCAGCGAGATGGAAATGGATATGAACATAAAGAATAAAGATAGTATAAGGAGAGGGATCCCATAGCGTTCATAAATAAAATATTTATAGGAATTGCAGGCTTTAAGAAAATCACGGTCAAAATAGTTATTAATGGAATACATAGAAAAAATATAAAAGAATGAAATAAGTGAGTAGTTGTAATTAATTTCGGCTCCGCAATAAAACTGCACAATAGAAGTCATATAGAATGCTGCAATTGCAGAGAGGAGATTTGACCTTACAATGAATTCCAGGAGATTTTTTATTGAGTTGATAATAATGTTTGTTTTTTTAAACTTGATCTTATATAGTTTTTCAAGAACATTATTGATTATCCATCCGGGAGTTGAGGCTCCGGCAGTTACAAGAACGTATCCGGAATCCTTAAAATCACTCTCATCCATCTCATTTTCAGTTTCTATATAGATGGTATTGATGTTGTTATCAATTCCTATATGGGCAAGACGTTTTGTGTTTGCCGAATTCTTCCCGCCCACGACAACAAGCGTGTCAATGCCTTTCTTTATGCCGTCAATAACTGCATTCTGTCTGAAGGTTGTGGAATCGCATATAGTATCAATAATAACGATGTTATCAAATTTACTTTTAAGGATATCTACAATTCTTGTATAGAGTTTACTGTCAAGGGTAGTCTGAGCTACAAGAAGATATTTTTTCACATTGGGGATATATTTTATTTCATCGGTATCGGAAATTACTACCACTCCTTCGGCAGCATAACTTTTTAAACCGATAACCTCTGCGTGTTTATGATCGCCGATTATTATTGTAAAATAACCTTCATTAGAGAACTTTTTAATAATAGACTGTACGCGCGCAACTCTGGGGCAGGTTAGATTTATTATTCTCTTTGCTCTTTTTTTTATATATCTGTTTTCATTTATCGGTATTCCATGAGTACGAATGGCTATCTGTTTGTTATCTGTGTTTTCAAGAGAATTAACGGTTTTCAAGCCTCTGTTGTCCAGAACGTTAATTGTCTGGGGGTTGTGTATGAGAGGGCCGTAAACATATATATCTTTCTCAGAAGAGTTGATCTCATTAATGATTTTTAATATTGCATTCCGCACTCCCATGCAGAAACCTGAATGCCTGGCAAGTTCTATTTTCAAAGATATATCCTGTAAAACAAATTTCGCCTTTTAGGGGCTCTTCGTGCTTTTCCTCTTAAAATCGATTTTTGGTCTTGCGATGGTTCCCTTAACCGGAAAGGATATCCTGCCTTTGGCGTCGGAATAGCTGCTCAGAAGCTCTTTATAATCCTTCAGCACAGCCGATTCGGAATCGATTGAAACCTTCAGATTAAGAACAGAGTTATTAAAAATACCGGCTATTTTTATGGAACCTGTGATAGCGCCTCTGATATCATTACCAGATATTTTGCATTTCCTTATCTTTAGTTCTCTATTTTTTAGTGACGCGTTAAAGTTAATTGAAGAGATCTTTATATCCGGCAGAGAGATCGGAAAAGTTCCCGCCTGTGTAGGTATCTTTATCTCTTCGATCTTTACAATTGCGTTTTGGATCATAAATTTAACGATCCCGCTGTCAATAAAGGTTTTGTCACCTCTCTTGAGGTCAATATTCCCGCTGATAATGAAACTGACCTCACTATTTTTTGAAGAATATTTAATGCCGTTGATCTGAAAATCGCTTTTAATCACCTTATCGATAAAAAGTGTATAGGGATCTATTGTGGGATTTATTATAATATCTTTGAGATTTATTTCATCGTTATTTTTCAGAACTGCATGAATACTGCTTACGGATGTTACGTCAACAAGGCTTGTTTCAATGCTGCCAATATAAATATTTTTTACAATGCTCTTATCAAGCTTTTGAAGCCTGTTTCTTAAAAGAACGTCATAAGGAAAATTGATAATTGTAAATAGAAGCATTAGAAGTAAAGATATGAAAAAATATAATTTTGCATAAGGAAGTTTTACAGTTGTCTTAAGAAAATTTCCGGCTTTTGAAATGTATGATACTGCAAAATTTTTTATATTCTTTATATTCATCTTTTCATTCCGTAATACATATACTAAAGCATTGTGTAACTGTCAATTTTAAGCGTTACATCGTATGTATCTTTTCCTTTAATGGCCTGTTGTATCCTGAGATATGATATTTTTATAAGTTTATTTGAATTCTCAAGTTTATAAATAAATTTCATTATTGATGTGATGTCAACACTCTCAAATTTTACATCTGTAGTTATTTTTTTATACTTGTTCTGAATATTGCTGGGATGGTCTCTTGTATAGACCTTATTATTCAATATGTTTGTTTCTCTTGCGTATGTCTCGATAAGAGATGTTACGCCTCTTGAACTGCGCAAAAGATTTTGCAGTTTATTTTTTTCCTGCTTTACTTCAAGATATTTTTCATAAATAGAGTCGAGGCTGTTCAGCTTTGAAATATTGTTGGCGTATGTTTTTTCAAGGTTATTTTTATACGAAATAACAGGGGATATTATCAAAAAGTAGATCAGTAATATAACTATAAATGAAATAAGAATTTTAACTAATCTCAATTCCCTTTCGGATAAAGTGATCATTTATTTTACCTTGTTTTTCCCTTGTCCAAATTTTTTTGTTTAATTGATAATGTAAATCTGATTTCGTTTTTTCGGGAATATTTAATATCAAGAGATACGGAATCAAATTGTTTGCTCTTTTGAAGTTCGTTTTTAAAATCGTCAATTATTTTACCGGAACCTATTGTTCCGTCAATTCTGATGACCCTTTCGTTTATTACTATGCTTTTCAAGTCGAAATCCGTATCAGCAGAAAAATTTTTCAGAATTCCGTCCAGCAGATCAAGAAGCGAAGTATCCTCTTTTATGAGCTGCTGCATACTTTCAAGTTCGCTCTTTTCCTTTTTCAGTAATTTCATGGCTGAAGCAACAGGGTCATGGGGGATCTTTTTAACACTGAAGTACTGTTTATATCTCTGCGAGATTATATCATTGTACTGTCTGTTCGATTTTGACGTAAGAATTGTTGTTATAATAATATTGACAATAAATACAAAGACGGTAAAAGCCAGGAAAAAGCCGGAAAGATAGTAAATTCTCTTTGTAGCGCTGATAACATCCGGGATAAATTCGCCCTTTAAAAAATTGATGGATTGAGATTTTTTATTTATATACGAAAGAATTGTACCAAAAGCAACAGGGAACTGAGCCTGGATTTTTTCTTCATTGTAGTCGGATATGAAGGGCAAAGAGATCACCGGAACATCCAGATTTTTTAAGAGGTGAGTGCCGATTCCCGACAGGTTGGAACCTCCGCCGGATATAAGAATTCTGTTAAGATTCAATTCGGTATTTGCAACCGAATAGGCTTTAATAGTAATGATAATCTGTTCAATTAATTCATCAATTACTTCAATTGACCGGTTGTATATTTTTTTTATCTTTTGTTTGGTTAAACCGGATTTTTTAAGGTTTCCTTTTTTATAGTTGTTTTCCAGTGAGTTTATGTCAAGATCAAGTTTCTCGTATAGTTTAACTGCTTCGGATATTTTAATATTAAGAATGTCCGAAATAACCTCATGTATCATGCTTATCCCGATGGATATGGATCTCGTATAAAGAAGGCTGTTGTTTTTAATAAGGTTAATTATGGTTTTGTTGTTTCCGATATGAAGCTGAATTACCGATTCGTCTTCTGTTTTATTAAAGTACTTATAGCATTCCAAAAGAGCGTTGGATTCCATTCCCATCTTTACGGGCTTAATATTAAAATCATCGAGCAGTTTAAGAAAATCATACATATTCTCTTTATGTGTTGCACCAAGCAGGATTCTCCCTTCTTCTCTGTTTTCGCTTTTCAGAGATTGAAAATCCAGAACAAGATCGTCTATACTAAAAGGTATATTTTCTTCGGCTTCAAAAGGAATTGCATCTGCGATTTTCTCAACATCGTTGAAAGGAAATGTGACATTTCTGATAATCGCTTTTTCCATCGGCAGATTTGTTAAAATTTTATAATTGGAGAAGTCCTCTTCAATGAGAATTTTTTCGAGAGATTCCCTTACAGCATCGTCAAAATTATCCCGCTCAAGATCGATATATTCATAAATAAAAGATTTTAACTGGAAATCCCTGAATCCGGTTTTAACCGTAACAACCTTTATCGCATAGGTCCCAATATCTATTGCTGCAATATTTTCAAACAATGAAAAGTCTCCTTAATTGTTCATTCTTCAGACCAGTAAAGAATTCTTCTGGAATCTCTGTTGTAAACTGCAGTAATTTTAACCTGTGTATCATTAATTTCAGCTATAGTAATTATTTTAAAAATCACCGATTTTACTGTAATAATATTTTTTTTTAAATTTTCAAAAGATTCAGAGTCGATCAGATCTTTTAAATCATTAACGGATTTAAAGGGTTGCATCAATCTTCTGTTAATAATTTCTGTCACTACATCATCAGTCATATTTTCTGTCAATGCCGATATTACCCTGTATGAAGCAGTGTTTATATTAATTTTATTTGCATCGTCTGTCCAGTTATTTCTGCTGCCGTTTACTCTGAAGTAATTTTGAAGACTTCTGCTCTTTTCTTTCCCGATGCTGAATTCAACTTCCTCATTATCGTCCGTGTGAGTAATTTCAGCTTCTCCGCCTTTAGAGTTTTCAAGCGCTTTGTCAAAATCGAGTGAAACATTCCCCATGTTATGTTCGGTTAGATCTTTTTCCAGTCCGTAATTGCCGCCTCCCAGACCATAGTAGATCTCAGGAGTCATATCTTTGACCATCAGCATTTCATCAATACTGTCCATTTCATTATTCTTTGCAGAGTAGGGTGGACTGAGGCTCTGGTAATAATCGCCCGATTCCGCTCCGTAGGGGAAGCTGGAATCGTCAATATCGACCCAGTCGATCAGTATATCGGCAAAATCGGTTGATAATCCCATATTAAGAAAAAATCTCTGGGTTATACTGTAATATGGCGTTTTGTCTGCAAATTCATTTGCAAGTACGCTCAAATTGATCTTAGAATTTTCATCAATTATTTTTATCTTAATTGTTCCGTCGCCAATAGGTATTTGAGGAAAATTTATTGCCCAGATATCATTGTAGCAGTCAATATTTTTGTCTCTGTTTTTCCCGGGTAAAATATTATCCGATATTCCGCTTTTATCTGCATAGAGAATGAATTTTGCCAGCTCAAAACCGGATCTGGCAAGATATCCGGTTTTAATTCTGCTGCTGAATTTTCGAATATAAGCAATGTTAGTCTGGGATACTACAATAAATTCACCGGAAATTGATATTAAAAGAGTAATAACAATAAGAACAATTATTAAAACATATCCTCTGTTGTTAAAAAGATATGAAAAAAGACTGTTCTTGTTAAGGTATTCCTTACGTTCATAATAATCTTCTTTGATCTTATATGTTATATATTTTAAAGCATTCATCAATGTTGTTTATAACGATTGAATTTTATCTCATTTTAATAAATGTTATAAATGTAAACTCTTCGTCCCTATTCTGGTAATTCTTAACAATGAGAGTTGTTTTAACAGCAAAGGGAATTCTTTTGGTATTTCTGGAATCCCAGTTTTTTATCCAGTCATTCCCCTGTTTGAACCTGAAAGTTAAACCCACAACATCTTTTAGTATGATATTGATCTCGCCGCCGTTTAAAGGATCGCTGTCAAAGTGATTATCCTCTCTTCTCACCAGAACCGGTCTGTCGGAATTCTGAGGATCCATTGCAATATAATATCCGACTTCGCGGATATCGCTGAAATTTAACGGTTTTTTTATATTTCCGGACACGCTGAAATCTTTATGAAGCACTGTGACAAAATCCAGCCTGCCTGTTTCACCGTCATCCTGTCCGATAAATGCAATATTCTTATTTGTTCTTTTGAAGTATGTATTAGAAATATCTCTGTCAATTCTGAATATTGCAAGATTAACGTTTTCATAAAATTCGGCATAACCGGTTATCTCGTCAATCGAAGTGAGAATCGATTTGTACGACGTTGCTATCATTAAAAGAATTATGGACGCAATAGTTGCGGCAACCAATATTTCAATTAAAGAAAAACCGTAGTTATATTTTGATCTTTTCTTTAATTCGACTGATATGAAATTATTATATATGTAATTCTTTTTGATCATTTTTCAGAAAAAATATATGACAGCATATATTTTTTTTCTCTTTTATTCTCTTTCCAGGATATGATTATATCCGTTTTTTTTGCCGGGATGGGGCCCAGTATATCATGTTCAAAACGCTCCGTTTTTCTGGTCAGATAAAACCCGCTGTATTCTTCAATCGGTTCTAAAGTTATATCCGGTTCTCTCATTCTTCTCAGGATAAATTCATTCATCTTTGTCTTGGCAAGGATCATTGCCCTTGTATAGTTCTTCGTACCGGTAATTACGCTGATACCTGCCGAAACTCCGGTATAAACGCTGAGAAGGACAATAGAAAGAATAGTAATTGCAATGAGAATTTCTACAAGTGCAAAGCCCTTTATTAAAGATTTATTGTGCATAGTATTACTGCAGATCTTCAAAGTATATATAATCTAAAGTCACTTCAGGTTCTTTGATATATTTATATAATCTAATGGAATACTTTTCAGAATCGTCAGTCAGTATATGAAATATAATATTATCGGAAGAACCCTGCGGGTAAAAGGGGATCATCACACTGCCCATTGTGATCGATTCACCGCTTGCAAGTATCACCTCTTCAATTTTGAAGGAATCGGGAAATTGCTTGAAATGAAAAATATTCCTTTCGTTCTCAACAAATTTGTCATCTATAAGATTAACTACTGATAAGCCGTTCTGTCTTGAAAATATCTCCCCTGACTCGGTCTCTTCTTCACTTTCGGAAGCTTCAAATAAGTGTACAACCAGATAGTTGGTTTTATCATTAAGAAAGGAATCGTCAAAAACCTTTGTGATTATTCCTGTAAAAATTGCAAAGTTTTCTCTTTTGTTGCTGAAAAAACCTGATATTTTGGGAACCGCGGCAGCGGTTATTATTGAAAGCAGCGTTATTATTACCATAATTTCAATTAATGTTAAACCGCTGTTGTCTTTTAATATTTTTCCCCTGAAAAAATTCACGTGTTAGTCAATTATTTGGATTTATTTTTCAGAATACAGAGCTGTTTACATTGGGATCAGTTATTCCCAGCTTTTTATATCGGCATCGTATTCTTCTCCGCCCGGTTTGCCGTCTGCTCCGTAACTCCATATCTCATAGTCGTTTTTTGAATCATTCTCTCCGGGCGATCTGTATTCATAATAGTTTCCCCAGGGATCTTTCAGAACATCTTTACGTTTCTTTATTTTTCCCTCTTCAACAAGTTTTTTCAATCCTTCTTCAGTGGTGGGGTAGCTGTTATGCTGCATAAAATATGTGTCAAGAACCATTGAAAAAGTTCTGATATCCGCTTTGGCTCTTTTTACTTTGGCAATATCCACATTTTCCATTAGGCGAGGAATTACAAGTCCGCCAAGAATTGCAAGAATTGTTACCACAACCATTATTTCAATCAATGTTATGCCGGCTTCTCTTCTTAAAATGTGAATTATCTCTTTTATCTTTCTTCTTATTATGTTAAACATAAGAATTCTCCTTAAATAAGTCTTAGATTAAAAATATTTCATAGCATATTACTGCACAAGTAAATTCATCTCCATCAACGGAAGCATAACAGCCATTACAATGGAGCCTATTATGATTCCCATTACAACAATAATTGCCGGTTCAAGGAGATTAGTTAAACTTGTTATTGTTAATTCGATCTCAGTTTCATAAACCTTGCCAATATTGAGCATCATTGTATCCAGTTTATCGCTGGCTTCTCCCGCAGCGATCATACCCAGTACCATTTTTGGCAAAAAATCGGATCTTTTCAGAGCGTTGGATACGCTTGACCCTTCTCTTACCTGTTTTTCAGCTTCAATTATTTTCTCTTCAATAACAATATTATCAACAATTTTCGATACGATCTCAAAGGATTTAATTATATCAACTCTGTTGTTCATCAAAATCCCGAGATTTTGCGTAAACCTGTAAACTATGATCTTTTTATATAAGTTCTTAAGCATGGGGATCTTTAATTTTATTTCATCGATCTTCCTCTTACCTTCCTTTGTCTTAACAGATTTTTTAAAGAGGTATATAGAAGTAAATATTATAATGGGAATTAAAAACCAGAATTTTGAAAGAATTCCGCTCACCCAGATTATTATCTCCGTAGGCAATGGGAGCTCTTTATTTTTTTCAATAAACATCTCCGCAATTGGCGGTATTACATTTATCATTAAATATATAACAACGATCATTGCAAAGATAAGCATAAAAGAAGGATAGTAAAGAGCCGCCTGAATTTTATTTTTAAGAACATTTTTCTTCTCCTCCATTTCTGCCAGCCGTTCCATCACATGCTCAAGAGAACCGAGGTTTTCTCCCACAGTAACCATATTGATATACATCTCTGAAAATATTGATCTATGCCTTCTCAGAGCATTGGAGAACGCGGAACCCTCTTCTATATTCTCTTTAACATCAGTAATGATATTTTTAAAATGGACATTATCAATCTGTTCGATAATGTTGGATATGGCAGTGGGCAGGGGCATTCCTGCTGATAAGAGAGTGGCAAGCTGTCTGGAGAAGAGCCCCACCTGCCTAGAAATAAATTTTGTACTGAAAAGTTCGGATATTTTTTCAATGACTGATCTTATTCTGCCTCTTTTTTTTATATCGGCGCTGTCTGTGATATCATGTTTTTCAAGTTTGACAAGATACAAACCCTGAGAGCGAATTTTCTGTCTCGCGGCATTTTCCGACGGCGCATCAATAAAATCCGATACATTGACTCCTTTTTTATTTAATGCCTGGAAATGAAAGATCATAATTAGCTTACTCTCATCACTTCTTCAATGGTTGTAATTCCTTCAATTGCCTTGAACAGACCATCTTCAAAGAGAGTTATCATTCCTTCTTTAATGGCTGTATCTTTTATCCGGTTGGAATCTGCATGCTCCAGAACCAGTTTTCTGATACTATTTGTAATAGGAAGCAGTTCAAAAATTCCTATCCGGCCGGAATACCCTGTGTCCATACATTTTTCGCATCCTCTGCCTCTGTACAGTTTTCCGCCCTTTAGATCTTTTGATTTAATGCCGATCTCTGCCAGCAATTTGGACGCGGGTTTATAGGATTGTTTGCAGTTGGGACATACAATACGCACCAGTCTCTGCGCAAGAAAGGCATTGATGGACGATGCGATCAGAAACGGTTCAATACCCATTTCGAGAAGACGGGTAAGGCCGCTTGCGGCATCGTTTGTATGCAGGGTGGAAAATACGCTGTGCCCTGTCAGGGCCGATTGTATTGCGATCTCGGCAGTTTCAACATCTCGGATCTCTCCAATCATTACTATATCGGGATCCTGCCTGAGAATAGATCTCAGACCATTTGCAAAGGTCAGATCGATTGACGGTTTGACCTGCATCTGGCCTATACCGTGAAGCTGATATTCAATCGGGTCCTCCACTGTTAAGATATTTACATCGATACTGTTTAATTTAGTCAGCACCGAATAGAGAGTTGTAGTTTTACCGCTGCCTGTTGGTCCTGTTACAAGAATAATTCCATGAGATTTTTTGATCAATTTATTAAAGGTAATAAGATTCTCTTTACTGAAACCGAGTGAATCAAGGTCAAACTTCATGTCCGATTTATTGAGAATTCTCAATACGATCCGTTCACCGTAATATGTTGGGAAAACAGAGACTCTGATATCTATATCTTTGCCGCCTATTTTTAACTGAATTCTTCCGTCCTGAGGCAGCCTGTTTTCGGTGATATTGAGATTTGCCATGATCTTTATTCTGGAGATAATTGCTCCCTGGTATTTTTTCGGAGGAGTAAATTTCTGATAGAGAATACCGTCGATCCTGAATCTCACTACAAGGTCTTTCTCATAGGGTTCATAATGAATGTCGCTTGCTCTTTCAATTACAGCCTGTTTTATTATAGTATTGACAAGTCTTATTATAGGGGCGTCATTAGCCATATCCAGGATATCTTTGGTTTCGGATACCTGTGAAGTCAGTATCTCAAAGTCGGATTCTTCAAGATCCTCAATTACGTCATCGGTTGTTTCATCCTTAAGTATATCGAAGTGAGAATGAATGATCCTCTGTATCTCTTCTTCCCTTGTCAGTACAGGTTCAAAATGACATTGAGGGAAGAGCATTTTCAGATCATCAAGGGGCTGAATATTGAGAGCATCAACAATACCCACATAAATTATATCTCCCTCTTTTTTGAAGGGAACGATCTTGTTTTTATTAAGAAAATGAACCGGGATCTTGCCAAAGATATCTTCGGTATCTTCAAAATCCAGATGCATTCTGCTTTCAATTCCGTAATGTTCGCCCAGGGCAGTTAATATCTGCTCTTCGGTTGCAAGCCCTTTTTTAATGAGAATTTGTCCCAGCCTGAGGGGAGAACCCTTTTGCGATTGAAGAGCGTCCTGAAGCTCCTCATTGGATATTATCCTGTTATCAACAAGAATTCTGCCCAGCAGTTTTACTCTCTTTTTAGTGATCATAATATTATCTGTTCTTCAAAAGTCTCTGGGAATTTCTTTTCTGCTCGGTAATTCTATACAACTTTGCTTCCTTGGTTACAATATGAGGCGTTATAAAAACCAGAAGATTTGTTTTGCTGTAGCTTACGGATTTATGTTTAAAAAACCATCCCAGTAATGGTATATCTCCGAGAATAGGCACTTTCGTTTCTGTAACACTTTTATTGTTTTTTATCAATCCGCCGATAACAATAGTTTTTCCGTCAAGAATTGTAACTTTGGTTTTAAAATCTCTCTTGCCTAATTTTGGCGGTTTATCGGCATTTTCCGTCTCGCCAAGAACAGAATTGATCTCCTGATAGAGATCCAGTGTGATCCTTCTCTTCTTAGTAATGTGAGGCGTAATTCTTAATTTAACTCCAACTGATTTATAATCCCAGGTAAAAAAGGAGGCATCATTTGCCGTGACTCTTACATTGGTTTGTACCGGTATCTCTTCTCCTACATTAAGTTCGGCTTCATGATTGTCAATAGTAAGAATTTGCGGAGTTGATAAAATATTGACATTATTTTTTCTTCCGGTGGCATTTAGTAATGCAAAACCGAGGATTGAAGTATCGGCCAGATATCCCAGTTGAAAACCCTGCGACAGCGGAACTACCAGCTCCTTGGACATGCCTTCGGGAGAGCTGTAATTAAATGATGGTGTGCCCATAATTGAGGATCCGCCATACATGTGTTTCCCCGATTGATTCCCCAGCATCCAGTCTATGCCGAATCCCCAGCCGTTATCGGCCCCGATCTCCACAATAAGCGCTTCTATTAATACCTGTTCTCTCACAATATCCAGTTCTCTGATCAATCTTCTGATCTGCTTGAATTCTTCCGGTCTTGCAGTAATAATAAGGGAATTTGTTTCTTTATTCGCAATAATAGAAAGCTTGGCAGTCCTTCTGGGTCTTCTCGGCGGCTGAGATTTGGTGACTCTCTTCGACTTTCTGCTTCTTACTTTCGGTTTCAGGGGAGAAGTATTAATTTTTGCAGTTTCCGAAAAGGGAACTCTGGAGAGTACTTCTGCCAGCTGTTCGGCATCGGCATTTTCAAGATGGACCACATGAATATTACCCATCTTTCTCGGTATCTCTTCATCGCCTTCGTCAACTTTTTTATCAAGGGCTTTTGCGATTTTGATCAGACCGTTTACTTCCGTTGCATTTCCGCTGAAGATCAGCGTGTTTAATGTTTTATATACCACAAGAGTTGTAAACTTTGATTTTAATGTTTTCAGGGTATTGGCCACTTCATTTGCATCTGCATCTTTCAATTCAAGGAGGTAAGTAATGGTTTTTTCTTTCTGGGGAGAAATTTTGATCTTTTTGTCATCGATAATGATCTCTACGTTTTTTCTGATGGCGTCGGTTATGGGAATTACTTTAATGAGATTTTTTGTTTCAATTACCGCAAGACCTTTAATTTCAAGTATGGATTTCATTATTTCATAAGCCTTGCTTACAGGAAC
>JAJRXZ010000079.1 GCA_024276015.1 Spirochaetota bacterium
AAAGCTCTGGACTATTTTCTGAAATAGCAGGAATTTTACTCTTTATCAACCTGCGCAAATATCTGTCGATACTTTCCATTTTTCCTTTCAAGGTGTCTTTCCTTCAAAATACAGTCGCTTTGATCTCGGCTGACTTATTTCATCGCTAACTCACCTTCCGGCGATCCCACTGTTGCGGTTGAAGACACCATAACTTTTGGCTTCTCAGCAATTACCGATGAGTTTGGTAATCCTGTAAGGGGCAAAATGACATTGAAGGGTAATTTTTGAGTATAAGTAATTATACCTATTAAATATTGAGTTAAAAAAAAATTTTTTAAAGAAAAAAATAATTAAATAATACGTATATTCATAATTGAATGCTTTGATTTGATCCATTGAAGAACAGATCTTTAAATGAATCATTGCAGGCGTTATTAGTAAATTATAGATAATTAATCTGCACAAATAACCGGAAAATATATATATATTTTAAAATTTGAATAAAAAAATAATTTACAAAGAGCATATTTTATGCAGAAATGCTGTATAAATTGTTTCGTTGTCATTTGCATTTGCAGCAAAACATAGAAATTATATAGCGTTAATAGGTATTTATGCTTATTTACAAAAAATGATTTTTTTATATATTTAAGAGTGAGATTTTAAATATAAAACCCCGAGTTGCCGTTATGTATAAAGAGAATTATAAAAGATATGTTTTAATAATTTTTTGGGCAGTAGTATTGCTTTTCATTTTTTCGTGCAGTAAATTGCGCGATAATTATTCCGAAGGGGATACAAACTGTTCGGCAGTTGAATGCCACCCCTCAACAATGTTAAAAACATATCCGCCTGACAGCGGAAGGCATTCTGCGCACCTTGCAAAGAATATATCCTGCGATAATTGTCATGAAAATTATATCTCAAACGCGCTTCATAAAAACGGAAATCTTGACGGAAACCTTAACCGAAGTACAACAGGAACGGTTTCGGGTGTAGTGTTTTTTGATAATTTGAATTCCGGAACTGTCTGGAATCCGACTGAGGCCGCATGTTCAAATATAAACTGTCATTCAGGGCAGACAGTGAAGCTGTACACTAAATCGAGAATGGGTTCTGCTGAAATAAGAAACACTGCTCCGGTAAAGTGGTATGGGGATGCGAGTCTTGAATGTATAGTTTGCCATGCTTCGGGGAGCCTAATTGACCCAATGACAACAAACAGCCAAGGGACTCTTGGTAAGCATACGGCGCATGTTACCGAGAGAGGCATTTCATGCGTTAACTGCCATTTTGATTACAAGGAAAAACCTACTCACATGAACGGCACGTATGGGAAAATGGAGACCGATTCAATTGTTTTCTTTGGAAACTCTTTTAACGGCGGCTTCACAACGGCTGATTTTGACGACACTACAGGAGAATGCGGCAATATCTCATGTCACGGTTTTACGGGCGGGGTCAATTGGTACAGCGATAGCAGCGGATGCACATTGTGCCATTCTTCGGGCAGCGCCATTGATCCTCTGACGACAAACGGGTCGGGCTCATCAGGAAAGCATACGGCTCATGTGTCCAGAGCCGAAATAGAATGTGCAGACTGCCATAACGGCTACAACAGCTATTCTGCGCATATTGACGGAGTATACGGGAATACTGATTCCACTCTTATAGTAAACTTTAACGGGATTTTCCCGGCTCAATCAGGAGATCCTGTAACAGTTGGAAGCTTTGATTATGATAAAGTTAATTCGGTCTATTACGGCCAGTGTAATAATATCTCATGCCATAAAGGGGGCAACGCAAACTGGTATGATGCCGGTACAGGCTGCTTAAGCTGCCATGATCAGGTTCAGGGAACGAGAAGGCAGGTTGCTGGTTCGGGCGGGGATTTTGAAAAAAGTTCTCATCATATCGGGGCGTCTATAACCGAAGATGATTGTACAGTATGCCATGATCAGTCTATGCACATGCAGGGCATTGTGAAGTTGAATGACGTGGACACCCGGAGGATCAATAACATTTGACGGTACGGGGGAGTCCATAGAGACCTTCTGCATAAACTGCCACGACAGTGACGGGGCTTCCAGACAGGGGGCATCGGCATTAACTCCTTTCTCCGATGGTAAGAATGTACCTGATATTAAGGGGACTCCGGGAAATTTATGGGCGGATTCCGCGCATCGGAGTGTCGGTTACTCGGAAAATAGCGGGAATCCCATATCCTGTTTCGGGAACGGCACAACAGACGGGTGCCACGGGAACGCCCATGGATCGGATAATATAAAACTTCTGGCAGGAGTAAACTTTGGGTTGGATTTGCAGAACTTCTGTTTCAGGTGTCACACTGACGGGAAAATTGTCAATAATGACCTGTCGGAAACTGCCGATGATATAGAGCAGTCTTTCTCTTTTTCAAATAAACATGATCTTGGAACTTCCTTTGCAGTGGGAAGCGATAACTTTACGCTTCAATGTACTACATGTCATAATCCGCATATAATTACCGGTAAGTATATGCAGGCTGACCGGAATAAAACTCCTGTTACAAGACCGGATTTTAGTGATCCGACGGAGAATCCAAGGGCTATGGGAAATTCAGCATGGGGTTCGGTCTCAGGCCAGAAGATGGATGATTATGCCGGCGCAGGAACTTATCGTACGCCGAACAGCGATACATTTACAGGAGCCCAGCTGCCGGACTACTCGACATTCTGCCTTGACTGTCACGCACAGACAGGAGGGGCTCCCTTCGACATAAACTGGGGCAGTGATCCCCACGGGAAAGGTTCGGCAAACCAGCCCGGCGGCGGAGGTCTATGCCCGGACTGGTGGACATGCGGCAAGGCTGAGGGATGGGATGGCGACGATTGTATCGGAACCGACGAGGATTGCTGGCCCGTTAAAGCAAGAGGGGAAGGTGACCAGTTGTGGTCAAGACCCCCCTATACGCATGAAGAAAGAATAGGCGGAGCGAACTTTGTACTGAGCTGCACTGACTGCCACGAAGCTCACGGTTCGGGTATAAGATCAATAATAAGAGCAAATCCGAATGGCGGCACAGGATCAACTACATGGAATATCATGTGCAATAACTGTCATTACTATTACAGCGACTGGCATGCAAACATGTCATGCGGGAATGCAAGCTGTCATGTGTATGATTCAATTCACAGGATGGATAAAAAGGGTTCTTCCGGAGGCACAAGAACCGTTAATCGGGATCTTGTTCTTGACTACAGGTTTGAAAATGACCTCAGCGATTCCGGGAGTTTCAGACTGCACGGAAAGTGGTATGATCAGAACGGATCTTTTGTGTCCGGGATCTTCGGCTATGCTATAGAACTCAATGGGAACCAGCTTGTCCAGGTAGGCACCAGAGACGATTACTGGTCAACTGACGAGGGGGAACACGGCACATGGAAATATACGGAGATGAAATACAACATGACCCTTGAGGCATGGGTTTATGCTGCGGAAGATGCGAATACGGAATATATTATATTTTCAAAACATGTTGGCTATGGAGAGGGCGGTTACGGTTTTGTGCTGAGAAAGATCAACAATTCTCTCAGAGCGGCGCTCAACATAAATGTTACCGGAACAAACAGCGGTATTCGCGGAGCCTACAGCGCTGTTTCAATACCTTTGAACAGATGGACCCATGTGGCAGCCACATTTGATAAAAGCGGACCTGACAGGGATCCGGGAGACCTTACTGCCGGAAGGATCAGGATATATGTAAATGGCGAGGATGTTACCATAAGCGATACTATGGGCGACTTCATGCAGCCGGGTGCCGGTGAAACAAATATATTTCCTTACAGCGAACACAGTCCCGGCAATGAGTCTATATGTTACAATGGCGACTGGTGCGCTTCGGAGTTTTCAATAGGAGGATTTGAATGGCAGAACGGATTTGTGGGGAAAATTGACGAAGCAAAGGTATGGAATATTACAAAAAATTCCGCATATTTTGAAACTGCAGATTCTCAAACTCCGCCTGTAATAAGCAGTGTTACAGGGCAGATTGGGAGCGACGAGCTGTTAGTGACTTTTACGGAAGGAGTCTACTCAAGTCCGGGTTCCGGAGGGAGCCTTGACGCGTCCGATTTTATACTGACAGATTCAGATAACGGGAGGACTATAAGCAGTGTAACCCACACAGCAGGCAGTAATACGGCTCTGCTCCTTTTGAATACGCCTCTTGATGATACTGATGATATAGATACGGATACCCTTTCTGCTAAGAGCAGTTCGATTTATGACGAGTATGACAATGAAGCCGACAGTTCCTACAGTGTCAATATTACCAGAACCGATTCTTGCTCCTCTTCGCCTGTAAGCTTTCAGCTTAATGAGACAAGCGGAGCATCTTACGTACTTGACAGCGACAAGCTTTTGTACGGTGATGTATTCGGTATAAACGCTTTAACCGGAAGCGAATTTTACGGGGACGGTTCGTCAGCCAATTATATCAGATTTGATTATAACACCTCCTGTTTAATGGCAAACACTGCAATGACATTAGAAGCAAGAATAAAACCGGCAGGATTGGACGGTACTGCACCATACGTTAAGAGGATCTTTGCAAGAGATTCGGGCGGCAACTACCAGCTTTCGGTATGGCGAAATAATTCCTGGACAAACTTCAATGCGCCTGATGGTACGGCCTCTGTTGCTTTCTGGGTAAAACCGGTTGATGCGCATGGCGGTACAACATGGAAGCCGCTTCTGACCGACTATAATATATGCCCGGTAGTTTCGGATCACTGGTACAGAGTAAAGGTTGTATGGAATTCCGGAAATACGGGCGTTCCGGGAGATATCTATTTGGACGACCAAGGCATCGACGGAGCGGGAACAGGTGAGAACTGGGCGGGGTATATAAACTGCACCGATTCCGACCAGTCTCAACTTACATCTGACAGGTATCTTTATGAAGGCGATGAAATATCCGCATCGAACGGGGGTTTTTCCATTGGAGTTAATGTAAACAACAATGATAAAAACAGGTTTAACGGGCTCATTGACTGGATAATATGGCAGGATGTTTCGGATTATTCCGGAGTTGACGATCCTCCCTGATACTCTCTAGCGGGAAAAGTCTTCGGAACGGTTTTTTTTATTGTCAGAACAGTTTCAGTTGTATTTCTCCGCAATTTTTCGACGGCTTTTTAGCCTTACCAAAAACTGTGCGGCCGCCATGTTTATATGATCCGTTTCTCTCTTCCATTATAATTTTTTCCAGGTCTGCACAGGGGGAATAATTTTTTTCGATCATTTCAACAGCTCTGTGCAGGCCTTTTATTGCCAGGTTTTTTTCGCTGTATCCGATCTTTGCTCTGTTGATTGATTTTTTTAATATGTCAATTGTTTCATCATAAACATTTACAGGTACCGGCGCAGGATGCCCGTCTTTGCCCCCGTGGGCAAATGAAAATCTTGCAGGGTCTCTGAATCTTGTGGGCGTGCCGTGAATTACTTCGCTCACAAGGGCAAGGGATTGAATTGTTCTGGGGCCCATTCCTCTGAGCAGCAGAAGAGATTCAAAATCTTTAAACTGTTTTTCATAGGCCAGCGCCAGAACCCCGCCGAGCCTTTTCAGGTTTACGTCTTTTCCTCTGACTTCATGATGTGACGGCATTATTATTTTGCTTATTTCTGCCATCATTTTATCGGGATTCTCCTTTGAAATCTTTATAATGCCTGCCTGTATTTCTCCTGCATCTCTGTGAACAAGATTAAGAATGTGGCCGCGGTTTTCGCCGTATATAAAAGCATGAGGTTCCTCAACAAAGGATTTTACTTTTGAAGAATGCCAGTGGTATCTGCGGGCATAACCGCTTTTATCATTAAGTCCCTGCTGTACTACAGCCCATTCGCCTTGGTCTGTAACAATAAAGGTGTGCAGATAGATCTGAAATCCGTCCTGAATTGCCGTATTGTCGATTTTTGCGCTTAGTCTGCTGCATCTGACAAGATAATCTCCATTGATACCGGTTTTGTCTGCAACTTTCATAAGTTCATCAGGAGTTTTCCGTGAATGTTTCCCTCTGCCTCCGCATATATATATGCCGAGATCTTTTGACATGGGATTTATTGCACTTTTTAATGCGCCCATTACCGAAGTGGTAATTCCTGATGAATGCCAGTCCATACCGAGAACTGCTCCCACGGACTGGAACCATAGAGGGTTGCTAATCCTTCGAAGAACTTCAGATTTTCCGTAATGTGCAGCAATATCTTCAATAATTGCACCGCCGAGTTTACTCATCCTCTGAGCAAGCCAGCCGGGTACTCGTCCGTAATGGAGCGGCAGATCAGCAAAGCCTGAACGTTTCATTATAGTTAATCGAATCTTTTCTTATTAACATAAACATGCATTAAGTATATAAAGAGGTGTTTTAATTTCAAGAAAAATTTTAGATGTCAGAGGTTATGAGTGGGTGTTCTCTGATTTTTCGGTGTCAGAGGAGAGCTGGCGGGACGCCAGCTCTCAGAGGTATTAAAGAGAGAAGAAGTATAATAATATAGAATGCAAGATGTGAATGAAATGTTTGAAATTTGGAGGAAATTTTTTTGGAAAATGACTTTAAGTTTTTATCGATTAATAGCAGGCATATTAAATACAACCTGTTCCATGGAGCAGGACTTGCATAGCAAACAGTAAGTGTAAGTGTACCTGTAACTCTATTCTTATGTGTTACTGGAAGGTTTTTATCAATATCAAAAAGAGAATATTACCATT